>CAZOTR010000213.1:0-6921 GCA_964582755.1 uncultured Methylococcaceae bacterium
TATGCTGGATGCTTTCTTGGATTTGGCTTTGCATGGCTAAAGAGTTTGGCATGGGAGGCTTGAAGTCACAGGATTCCGCGTGGGCAGACGATGGGGCCGTATGATCTATTGGCTACTCAGCGGTTTTGCCAAACCGCCCAAACTCTGCCGCTGCCATCAGCCCGCACAAATCCGCGCCAGATAGTCCAAACGCATACCCCAGCACGCCGCTTCCAACAATCAGTTTTTCATACGCTTTCAGCGACTCGTCGGCCAGCACGCGGATGCTTTCGGGCAAGGCCAAAGGCGGCACGGCCCCGACCACATAACCGGTTTGCGCGGCGACTTCGGAAGCTTCCGCCAAGGTCAAGCGGCGCTCGTTCAGATGCTTGCGCAGCACTCCCCAGTCGGCTTTGCTGGCGCCGGCGATGGCGAGCAGGATATATTTGTCGGCGTCGGTGTGGAACAAGATGCTGCGCACCACCGAACCCGGTGGATAGCCATGCTCCCCCAAGATTTCCTCCAACGCCCGGATGGGTTTTTTGTCGGGGGACAGGGGAATCACGATGTGTTCAAAGGGGATGCCGCGGCTTTGCAATAAGGCGCTGACGGGCGAGGTAATGGCGTCGGTCATTGGTTTTCTCCATAGCCGGATTTTATTGCTGGGCAGAATGTTTTTTTAAGCTGTCTCCCGGCGGGGCGGGGCATTCGCCCCGCCCCTTACGTTTCGTGCTTGCCCCCGATTTCGGGCATGCACAAAATGTTGCGGACGGGGCAAATGCCCCGTCCGGCTTTAGTGCGCATCGCGCATTTTAACGATGGACTCATCGGAATATGAAATCCTTGCCATGCGGCACAATACTCCCCGGCGGGGCGGGGCATTCGCCCCGCCCCTTACGTTTCGTGCTTGCCCCCGATTTCGGGCATGCACAAAATGTTGCGGACGGGGCAAATGCCCCGTCCGGCTTTAGTGCGCATCGCGCATTTTAACGATGGACTCATCGGAATATGAAATCCTTGCCATGCGGCACAATACGCCTTGCTTCTTATCGCGTTTATTCCGAATCTTTCGGGCTTTATCCCCCCACCGTCACGCTAATCACATCGCTCCACTGCCCGGCTTGCGCATCGTTGAGCCGGTAGATGGCGCGGTATTTCCAGACGGCGCTGGCGCCGGGGGCGGGGAGCGGGTGGGTGTCGGGGTAGTCCGGCTTGAGGTCGATGGCGAGGAAGGCAAAGCCCGCGCCGTCGCCGCGGTCCGCCCAGATTTCCAGCGCGTCGGCGCCGCCCTTGGTCCATGCCACGGTGGGCCGACCCGCCTCGGTCTTGATGCCCAGCACGGGTTTCCACGCGCTGGAATCGACCACTTGCTCCGCGCCGACGATGCCTAGGTCTAGGCCGATGGCGGGGGTGTATTTTTTGTGGTTCTTGATCCGCGTCGCCGTGGCGGTGAAGCGGGGGATGATGCCGGGGGCGACCGGGGCCGGGGCGGGGGTCGGCAGGACCAGCGCAGGGGGCGGGCTTGCGCTGTCCGCGCCGCCGTCGCGGAGCAGGTTTTTGTGGGCCGTCCATTGTTGGGCGTAGGCTTGGCTGCGTTGCTGGGCTTGCAAGTCGTAGCGGAAATTGGCGGCGTCGGCCTGCGCGGCGGCGACATCGGCGGCGCTGATTTCCAGCAGGGCGGCGTATTGCGGCAGCTTGGCGGCGAAGTGTTCGAGCAGGTCGGCCTTGCCGCTGTCGTCGGAGGGGAGGAAGTAGTTCTTGGCCATGGCGGGTGTTCTCCTTGGGTTGTTGCGCTTGTCGCAGGAAAAGATTACACCCAAACCGCAGGCTTAGCAGCACGCGACGGGGTTTTTCCGGCGCTGCCAGACGCCTAGCAGCCATTGCCAGGCGCCTGGCAATGGCTGCTAGGCGTCTGGCAGTGTCCGCAAGAGTTTATGCAATGGCTGGAGAAATTCTTTTTGCGGCTGCGAGAGTTCCTTTGGTGGCTGGAAAAACTCTGGCAGTGGCTGCGCGGCGTCTGGCAGCGGCGGCGGAAACTCCCGCAGCGGTTGCCAGAACTCTGGCAATGGCTGCCAGACGCCTGGGAGTGGCTGCCAGCCTTGCAGCTCGGAACAAGCCTGTTTGAGCGTCTGGGCTGTGGGATGTGCCGACGCAGGCGGCGCATCGTTCGCGATGGATGCCTAGGCCGGACGGGATTTGCAATCCCGTCCGCAACGTTTTGTGCCTGCGCGGGGCATTGGGTTCACGCACAAAACGTAAGCGACGGGTTTACAAAACCCGTCGCGCCCATTTCCATATCCCGGCCCGCTTCGGTTCGTGGAAGATCCCGCATGGGCAAACGACAGAGCCGTTTGCCCACCGACCAAGCTACCAGCTTGGATGACATTAGGTTGGCTCCAAGTCGTTTGGAAATTTTGATGCTTCTACCCATTCTGCTTCAGAAATATCTCCACGTTTATCACGCCGATGCCATGCACGATTTAAATGCGAATATATATGGCCAAGATCAATTCTCAAATTGACTTCATCGTATTCTGGGTCTTTTTGAATTTCTGCGATGAGGTTGCTTAGATGCTCCATTGCATCTTCTAGCTCGTACATCAGTGCGGCCCAAGCAACTGGATTTTGATCATTATTTATCATTGATATTTTGAGTATATGCCTAACTTTGTGTTAGGCGACACTTGTCGCCCTAACCCGTTTAGGGCGACAAGGCCGGTGTCGCGTAACACACTAACAGGTTGTCGCCTAAACATGTTAGTGATGTTACCCTTTTTCGCCTGCCTGTCAACACAGGCGTTTGCTTTTGCGAGGCTTAAAAAATTTAACATGGTAAATCAACGTCTTGTATATCAATAACCCATTTTTCAAGCTGACCCGAGGATCTCGCCATACCTTCCAGCTTCGTAGGGTGCGCACCGCGCACCATTGACGGATGTCGATAATCCCACGAATATGAATTCCGACGGCAATATTGTGGAACTTTTCAAACCCGCTGCAATAAGCGAAATTGCAAACGGTGCGCGATGCGCACCCTACAATTTTTCCGAAGCGTGACGGGGTATGCCGCTAAACCGGCAGGGCGGGGCATTCGCCCCGCCCCTTACGTTTCGTACTTGCCCCCGATTTCGGGCATGCACAAAATGTTGCGGACGGGGCAAATGCCCCGTCCGGCTTTAGTGCGCGACGCGTACCCTACGCGACTATCGCCTATTGCGCCCACGCGGGCTGGTTGTTTGCCTGAACGATGATCGATCCTCTTGATTATGGAGCTGGAATACACGCCCATCCACAAAGTGAATCTCCAACAGCGCAGCGTCAAAAGACTCCTCCACCATTGCTCCGGCGACTCTGCCATAGACTCCAGCATCTCTTAGCGAGAACCAATGTTTTTCGCTTTGCTCCGGGAGCGCAGGAGATTGAACCGTTGCCCAGAAAAACACACCAGCGTCAAAGAAAAAGCGAACCCAGTTGTTATCGTCCAGTTCCGCAAACAGCACATTGACAGGGTCATTCAGTTCGCCCAAATACCAATGCTCTTGAACCAACAGCCGACGGATGGTCTTGTCCGCAAGAAGCTCCAAGAATGCATCAACCTTCTGCACTAGCTGACCGCTAACATATGCTGACCGACATTATTCCTCCCCCAACTGCGCCAACAAATCCGCCTGATGCTCTTGGATCAAGGGTTCGACGACCGGATCCAAATCGCCTTCCATGATGGCGTCCAGCCGGTACAAAGTCAGGTTGATGCGGTGGTCGGTGAGGCGGCCTTGCGGGAAGTTGTAGGTGCGGATGCGTTCGGAGCGGTCGCCGCTGCCGACTTGCAGCTTGCGGTCGGCGGCGATTTCCGAACTGCGCTTTTCTTGCTGCGCCGACAAGATGCGCGATTTCAGCAGGGACATGGCGCGGGCGCGGTTTTTGTGCTGGGAGCGCTCGTCTTGGCATTCGACCACGGTGCCGGTGGGGATGTGGACGATGCGGATGGCGGATTCGGTGCGGTTGACGTGCTGGCCGCCGGCCCCGGAGGCGCGGTAGGTGTCCACGCGCAAATCCGCCGGGTTGATGTCCACGTCGTCGATCTCGTCCACTTCCGGCAGCACGGCGACGGTGCAGGCGGAGGTGTGGATGCGGCCTTGCGCTTCGGTGGCGGGGACGCGCTGCACACGGTGGGTGCCGGCCTCGAATTTCAACTGCGAGTACACGTCCTGGCCGCTGATGCGCACGACGATTTCTTTGTAGCCGCCCAACTCGCCCTCGCTTTCGCTGATGATTTCCGGCTTCCAGCCTTTGACCTCGGCGTAGCGGGTGTACATGCGGTAGAGGTCGCCGGCGAACAGGCCGGCCTCCGCGCCGCCGGTGCCCGCGCGGATTTCCAGGTAGATGTTGCGCTCGTCGTTGGGGTCTTTCGGCAGCAGCAGGATTTGCAGTTCGTTGGTTAGCCGCTCGGCTTTTTCGGCGGCGGCGATTTGCTCTTCCTTGCCCATGGCGCGGACGTCCGGGTCGGCGTCTTGGACCAGGGTGTCGGCGTATGCGATGTCCGCCAGCGCGGCTTGGTAGTCGCGGAAGCAGGCGATCAGCGGGTTGAGTTGGGCGTATTCGCGGCTTAAGGCGCGGAAGCGGTTCTGGTCGTTTTGGATTGTCGGCTCGGCGAGGAGGGCGGTGATTTCCTCGAAACGCTGGGACAGGTTGTCGAGCTTGTTTTGGATGGAGGCTTTCACGAAATTATCGAGAGGATAGGGCTGGTTGTTGAGGGGAGGCTGGCACAGGGCTTACTGGCTGTCCTTGAGTTGGAAGAGTTCCCGCGCGGCACTGATAAGGTCGTGGCGCTCGTCGGCGCCGGCCTGCTTGAGTTGGGTGCTGGGCAGGTGGATGAGCTTGTTGGTGAGGGCGTTGGCCAGCAAACGCAGGGCGTCTTCTGGCGGCTTGCCGTTTTTCAGCGCCCGCAGCGCGTTGCTTAGGGCTTCGTCGCGCAGCTTTTCGGCGTGGGCGCGGAAGTCGCGCAGGGTGTCCGTCGCGCCCTGCGCCCGCAGCCAGGCGAGGAAATGGTCCACTTCGGTGTCGATGATTTCCTCGGCCTGCTTGGCGGCTTCCTGGCGCGATTTCATGCCTTCTTCGATGGTGTTGCGCAGGTCGTCCACGGTGTAGAGGTACACGTCGCTCAATTGCCCGACTTCCGGCTCTATATCACGAGGCACGGCGAGATCCACCATGAACATGGGCCGGTGCTTGCGGGCCTTGAGGGCGCTTTCCACGCTGCCTTTGCCGAGGATCGGCAACTGGCTGGCGGTGGAGGAGACGACAATGTCGGCCTTGACGAGGTGCTGGGGCAGTTCCGCCAGGGTGATGGCGAAGCCGTTGAACTGCGCGGCCAGGGCGTGGGCGCGCTCAAACGTGCGGTTGGCGATGATGATTTCGCCCACGCCTTGCTCGTGTAGATGTCTGGCGGTGAGTTCGATGGTCTCGCCCGCGCCGATGAGGACGGCGGTCTGCTCGTGAAGATCGTCGAAGATGCGTTGGGCCAATCGCACGGCGGCAAAGGCCACGGACACCGGACTGGAGCCTATCGCCGTGTCGGTGCGCACTTTTTTGGCGGCGCTGAATGTGTGGTGGAACAGCTTGCTGAGGGTCTTGCCCAGGGTGCCGGCCTCGGCGGCGGCTTGGTAGGCGGTCTTCATCTGGCCCAGGATTTGCGGCTCGCCGAGGATCATCGAATCCAGCCCGCAGGCGACGCGGAACATGTGGCGGATGGTGCCGGCGTCGGTGTGCGCGTAAAGATAGGGGTGGAACTCCTCCCGCCGCAAGCGGTGTTCGCGGGCGATCCAGTCGATGATCCGCTCTTGGTCGGCGCTGGCCGTGCCGCAATAAACTTCGGTGCGGTTGCAGGTGGAGAGGATGGCCGCTTCCTGGACCTCGGGGAGCCGGACCAGTTCGCCCAGAGCCTCCCGCAGGCGTTCCGCCGGGAAGGCCAGCCGCTCCCGGATCGACACCGGCGCGCTGTTGTGGTTTAGTCCCAAGGTCAAAATGGTCATCGACTCATCTATTTGCATATGTTCCAATGGCGTCAATTTTAAGAAAAAAAGCCCCGCAGGCCAAACACTTCCGGTGTGTGGCTATTGCCGCAAGTGGAGGAAGGCGTAAAATTCCGGCAGACTGTGGCTAAAGGCGCTAGAGAACTTTGCCGCTTATCGCGCTGTCCATGCCGGGCTGCGCCCCGCCAAGCTTGCCCCGCTCAAGGTTTGGATTGTATCCGAGAAAGTTCTGTCATTAACCCGCTGTGACCCTAGGGACTTGATTCTGTGTCGAAATGTGTGATGTGTTTGGCGTGTGCGGTTGGCCTCCTGGTTGCGGGATGCGCCGGTATGAATTCCACCCATTCCCAAGGGAGCCTGCTTGCCGATGAGGATCTGCGTGTGGGGAGTGCGGCGCCACGGGCAGGCGATGATGCGGTTTATTTTATTTTGGCGGCGGAACTGGCCGGCCAGCGCGGCCAGTACGAAGTCGCGCTGGATAATTATTTGCAAGCCGCGAAGTTGACCCCGGATGTCAAGGTCCTGCAACGCGCCACCCAGATCGCGCTGTATCTGAAGAAAACCGACAAGGCGCTGGAGGCGGCTTCGCAATGGCAGCAGCGGGAGCCGGACAACATCGAAGCCCGGCGGCTCGCCGCGATGTTGTTGGTGAAGGCGGGACGCATGGACGAAGCCTTGGAGCAATTGACCGTGTTGTTGAAGATGCCGGGGGTCGATATCGAGAACACGCTGATCGACTTGGTGAAGTTGATCAGCGCGGACGTTCCCAAGGAGGACGGCGCCAATCTCATCAGGCGCTTAGGCGAGCGTTTCCCGCGCATGGCGGAGTTGCATTTCGCCGCCGCCTTGCTGGCTAGCGACAAGGGCGAGTATCAACTGGCCTTGGCGGAAACGGAGAAGGCTTTGGCGC
>CAZOTR010000214.1:0-6891 GCA_964582755.1 uncultured Methylococcaceae bacterium
GCAACGCGCGGGCGAAGCTCAACAATTGCCGCTGGCCGATTGAGAGGTTGCGGCCACGTTGGCCTAGCGGTGTGTCATAGCCTTTCGGCAACTGGCGAATAAAGGCGTCGGCGCTGACCGCCTTGGCGGCGGCGACGACTTGCTCCAGACTGGCTTCCGGCAAGCCGTAGCGGATATTCTCCAACACCCTCCCGCTGAACAAGAAAGGCTCTTGCAACACCATGCCCATCGTGCGCCCCAGCGAATCTAGGCTAAGGTCGCGCACATCAACGCCACCAACCAGCACAGCCCCGCTCCAAACATCATAAAAACGGTGCGCCAGCGCGGTGAGGCTGGTCTTGCCGGAGCCGGTCGGGCCGACCAGCGCGACGGTCTGGCAGGGCTCGATGCGCAGCGAAATATCATGCAGCACCGGCTGGCCTGGGCGGTAGCCGAAGCCAACCTGCCTGAACTCGATGGAAGGCGGCTGCCGTGCCAGCGTGATCGCGCCGGGCCGGTCTTGAATCTCGACCGGCACGTCCAGCACCTCGAAAATGCGGTGCCCGGCCGCCATCGCGCTTTGCATCGTCGTGTATTGCATCGACAGCGTGCGGATCGGATCGAAGAAACGCTGCACATAAAACAGATACGCCACGATGACGCCGACGCCCAGCTCGCCGGCCAGCACTTTTTCGCCGCCGACCAGCACGACGATGCCCATCGCCAGCCCGGTCAAGATATCGACCGCAGGCACCATGATTTGCGAGGCTTGTGACGAGGCGATTTGCGCGGCGAGGTTCTCGCCCGCTTTGCGCTGGTAATGCGCGAGGTTGACCGCCTCGCGGCGGTTTTCCTGCACCGTGCGGATGCCGTTGATGTTTTCCGCCAGCGCGGCATTGGCGCTGGAAGACGCCGCCCGCGCGCGCTGGAAGCGCCGCCTGGCCCATGGCATCCAAGCCATCCGCACCAGCACCAACACCGGCAACACCGACAAGGTCAACAGCCCCAGCGGCAAATCCATCCACAGCAGCACGGCGGCGATGCCAAGCAATAAGAACAAATCGCCAATCGCCGAGACCGAATTCTCCAAAAACTCCTGCAAGGCGTTGACATCGCTTTGCAGCCGCGCCATCAAGCGGCCTACCTGGGTTTTTTCGAGGAACGACAGCGAGACGGCTTGCAGGTGCGCGAACATCGCCCGGCGCAGGTCGAAAATGACCCGCTGCGCGAGCTTGGCCGACAACGACTCTTGCCAATAACCCAGCCTCGCGTTCAGCAGGATCAACAAGCCGAAGCCCAGCAACACCGTATCCAGCGGCAAGGCCGACTGGCCGACCGCGCTGTCTATCGCATAGCGCACCGTCAACGGGATCGCCACCTGCGCCAGCGTCGCCAGCATGACGGCCAGCAACGCCCGGCAAAGTGGCTTGCGGTGCGGCCTGACAAAGCCGGACAAACGCCGCAGGATGCCCGAATCAAAGCGCGTCAACGCCTCGTCGTCAAAATGATGGTGCCGCCCCATGCCAAAGCCGCCGCCGTGTCCAGGCCCCCCGTCACCACGCATCGCGCTCATCACGCCACCTCCAAGATTTTGTGCGGCCTGCGTTGCGCCGCTGGCGCGGCTTCGCCCTGCTGCAAGGCCCACAACTCAGCATACACGCCGCCTTGCCTCAACAACTGCGTGTGGGTGCCGCGCTGGACGATGCGGCCTTGATCCAACACCAATATCTCATCGGCATGTAGCAGCGAGCTGAGCCGGTGCGCGATGATGATCGTCGCCCGGCCGCTGACGGTCTGCCGTAGCGAGGAGCGGACTTTCTGCTCGGTGGCGGTGTCAATCGCGGCGGTGGAGTCGTCCAGCACGATCACGGTGCGGTTTGCCAACAGCCCACGCGCAATCGACAGGCGTTGGCGCTGCCCACCGGACAAGGCCACGCCGCGTTCGCCGACGCGGGTTTGATAACCGTCGGGCAGGCTTGCGACATGCTCGTGGATCTGGGCCAGCGACGCGGCTTCGACAACGCGGTCTTCGTCGGCCCACGGCTCAGCGTAGGCCACATTGTCATGCACCGACAGGTCGAACAAGAACAATTCCTGCTGCACCAAGCCGACGGCCTGGCGCAGCGAATCCAAGGTCACGTCGCGGATGTCTTGCCCGTCCAAGGTGATGCGGCCAAACGTCACATCGTAAAAGCGTGGGATCAAGTGCGCCAAGGTGGACTTGCCGCTGCCCGGCGGGCCGACGATGCCCAAGGTCTTGCCGGGGCCGACCTCGAAGCTGATGTCGGACAGGATCTTGCGGCCATCGCGGCCCAGCCGGTAGGCGAAGTCCACGTTTTCAAAGCGCAACACGCCCGCAGTCACGACCAAATCCGTCGCATCCGGCGCGTCGTCGATCTCAGGCTTGGCGTCCAACACCTCGAACAAGCGGCTGCCCGCCGAAGCGGCGCGGGCGCTGGCGTTGACGATCATGCCGACTTGGCGGATCGGCTGTTGCAGGATCGCCATGAAGGTCAAAAACTCGGTCAATTGGCCGACCGTCAAAGCCCCGGCGCTGACGCGGTGGCCGCCGACCCACAACACCAAACCCAACGCGCCGTGATAGGCCAGCGTCATCACGCTCATCGAACCCATGCGGATCGTGATGCGGCGGTTTGCGAGTTTCAACGCAGCCTCGGAGGTTTTATCAAAGCGATTCATTTCCAGTGCTTGGCTGGCGAAGGCGCGGACGACCCGCGCCCCTTGCAGGTTTTCCTCCATCGCCAAACTGAGGTCGGACATCAGTTGTTGCAGCTTTTGCCAAGTCAGCCTGAGCCATAGCCCCATGCGTCCCGCCCGCCAGGCGACGAACGGCACGAAGCTCAAGGCCAGCAGCCCCAGGCCGGCATCCATGCCCAGCAGCCGCCACGCGCCGACGCCGACCAGCAGCGACAACACGGCGGCCCGCAGCAACCCCGACTCCAAAAAGGCGCGCACGCCTTCCAAATCCAACATGCCACGCGCGATCAAATCGCCGGAATGGTTTTGGTCATGGAAGCCGAAGCTCAAGCGTTGCAATTGCTCGAAGAACGCCAGCCGCAAGTCGTAGCCGACTTTTTGCGCGACCGATTCGCCGAAATAACCCTGCAAGCCGGTCAAGCTGCCGCGCAGCGCACAGGCCAACAGGATCATCAACGCCGTTGCCAGCAACACCACGCGGGGGTTGGCGCTGTCGGCGTGGCCGTTGAGCATCCATTGACACATCTGCTGGCCGACTGCTGACAACAGAACCCAGTCTAGCGGCGGCAAGCCCGCCGCGTGGGTTGCCGACGGGTTGCCCGCCAGCAAATGGTGGGCTTGATCGACCGCTTGGCCCAGCAGGCGCGGCGTAATCAAGTTGAACAGCGCCGAACCCAACGCGCACAGCAGCGCCAAACCCCATCGCCAGGGATGGCGCAGGCTCAACCGAACCAAACGCGCCAACACGCGGGGCATGGCTTTTAGATGGATGGCGTCAAGTTCGAGGTCGGAAACCGGGGATAGGAAAGGCAAACGCATCGGCAGGTCGCAAGCTTATTGGCAATATTTGGATAAGGCGGTTTCAAAGGTATCTCTATAAGGTTGCGGCCATCCATTGCCGCGAGGCCCAGTGGCTTCAAACCAAGCCCATTCAATCCGGCCATCGGGGGAAGCGTGTCGCCATTTTTTGCGAAACCTGATGGGACTTCCCAGTCTCCATCAGGAGCAAAAAATTGGCGACAACCTTGCCTGCGGCGGCCCGCGCCCGTCCTGCGTCCGCCACGGCATCGAGACTCCGCTGCGCTTCGCCTCTCGCCATGGCTGCCACACTGACTCTACGCCGGTTCGGTTGCCTTATGTTTTGTCTCCGCCTGCGATGGAGCCGCAGACTTCGACAAAACATCCGGCCCTCCGGCTACGCGGGGGTCGTCGCACTTCCTGTGCTCCTTCATAGCTAACACAAGCCATGCCAGAAAATAAGGCGGTTGGCATCGCAAGCACACTCGTGAACGGCTATCGCGCCATCGCCGGCTGGGTCGGCCCTGTCGGTCAATATCGCCTCTGCATAAATATTGGTGGCTGGCAAGCAGGCTTGCTCATCCACTGTTGTCCAGCGGTCAGCACAAACCGAATGGCCAAGCAATTGTTTGCCAAGACCAAAGCATCCTGCGCCGGGACACCTATCAGCACGGCATGGCACGGCTGTTGCCTCTTATGACATTATCAATTGATTCCGCCTTAAAGACTTCCAATGGCCGAAAAAAACCCAGATGCCGGAATTGCCCTAGGGTTTTGAGACAGAATATTTTGCGTCACCGGAGGTTTTTACAAGCGGATTTTGCGATTGACTGGATTGTCCCTAAGCCGTCGGATCGGCTAGGCGCATACCTGAATCTGTCGAGTTGCCCCAAGCCTAGGCCTATTGACTTGACAACCCTTTAACTTCCTTGAAAGGCACACCCATGAGCAAATCCCTCGATACCCTGTGGTTCACCCGTTGCGCCGGCAATGGCCGGGGCGGCGTCCCGACCGCGACCGGCTTGGCTTATCAGCTTGGCTGGCTGGAAGATGAATTCAAAGCCGACGGCATCACCTTGCGCACACTGCAAGAAGACGCCAATGCCGAGTTTCGCCACCACCATTACGACCACCAACTGCCCAACCTGATCCGCGAGGGCGGCAACCTGTTCTCCATCCCGGCCAGGGCGCAAGGGGCGCAAACCCGCTTGGTCGGCCTGACTTGGATCGACGAAGGCCAATCGATCATCGTCCGCCCCGATTCCGACATCCGCAGCCCGAAGGATCTGAAAGGCAAGCGTCTGGCCCTGCCTGCGATCAAAGCCGTTGACCTGGCCGAAAACAAGCGTGGCCGCAGCATCGCCCGTTATGGCAGCTTGCACGGCTACAAGGGCGCGTTGAATTCGGTCGGCCTGAGCTTGGACGATGTCACCTTGGTCGAGGTCGGCAATGGCGTTGACTCGGCCAGACGCGACGGCAGCGGCGCAAACTTGGGCGGGTTTTGGGAGGGCGTCGAGCCTTTGCTGAACGGCGAGGTGGACGGGCTTTACGTGAAGGGGGCTTCCGCCGCCGAAGGCGCGAAGAAACTGGGGTTGGTCGTCGGCATCGACTTGGACAAGCTGCCTGAGCGCCGCTTCCGCGTCAACAATGGCACGCCGAGGCCGATCACCGTGCATCAGGATTTGCTGGATCATCATTTCGACCTGTTGGTGCGTTTCCTCCAGCAGACCTTGCGTGCCGCCGAATGGGCCAAGACCCATCTGGATGGCGTCTACGACTTGCTGCACAAGGAAATCGGCGCCAGCCGCGAGGGCTTGCAAGCGGCCTACCGCGACGGCTTCCATTTGACATTGGCCCCGGACTTGTCCGCCGAGCGCGTGGAACTGTTCCGCCAGCAGAAAAACTTCCAACTGATCCACGGCATCTTGGACCGCGATTTCGACTTCGACGCCTGGATTGATCCTAGGCCGTTGGAAGAGGCCCACAAGCTGTTGAACGCCTACGCGAAAGCCGCCTGATTTTTTAAGGAGCAACATGCCATGACTGTCAACAAGCGCCAATTGATCCTATCCACCTTCGTGCAATTGTACGGCACCCACGCCGACGCTTGGCGGCGGCCCGAAGTCAAAGCCGGGGGCAAGCCTGATTTCAAACAATGGGCCGACACCGTGCAGTTATTGGAGCGCGGCAAGTTCGACATCGCCTTTTTCGCCGATTTCGTCGGCAACGGCGGTGCCGACACCGTCAATCTCGGCCAGCAGCCTAGGGGCGGCGGCTTCGAGCCGCTGACCTTGGTGGCAGCCTTGTCGCAACTGACGCGGCACATCGGGCTGGTCACCACGGTCAACACCAATTTCAACGAGCCTTACAACACCGCCCGCCGCTTCGCCTCGCTCGACCATCTCAGCGGCGGGCGCATCGGCTGGAATGTGGTGTCATCGCTGTCGGAAGGTGCCGCGCAGAGCTTCGGCGTCGCCGACCCACTCGACCATGGCGGGCGTTACGAGCGGGCGGCGGAGTTCATCGAACTTGCCAAAAAGCTATGGGACAACTGGGACGACGACGCCTTCGACCATCCCGACAAGGCAAGCGGGCAGTTCCTCGACCCGGCCAGCGTCCATCCGGTCCACCACCACGGCAAGCATTTCAAGGTCGATTCGCTGCTGGACACGGCGAGGCCGTTGCAAGGCTATCCGGTGTTTTTCCAAGCCGGCAATTCCGAGGTCGGGCGCGAGTTCGCCGCCCAATATGCCGAGTTGATCTATGCCGCCGCGCAAACCCGCGAAGAGGCGCAAGCGTATTACAAGGATGTCAAAGACCGTCTAGCCAAATATGGCCGCGAGCCGGACGATTTGCGCGTGATTCCGGGGCTGTTTTATTTCATCGGTTCCTCGCGCCAGGAGGCCGAGGAAAAATACCAGTCGTTCCGCGCATCGCACGACAGCCGGATCAGCACGCGGCAGCCGTTTTTCGGTGTCGATTTAAGCGCCTATCCGCTGGATGGCCCGCTGCCGGAAAACCTGCCTGAGCCGGTCAACGGCCTGGGCCGCTGGCGGCAGGCCGTGGCCTTGGCGCGGCGCGAGAACCTGACGATCCGCGAATTGATCCTGCGCTTTAGCATCGTGCAAGGCCATCGCATCGTGCTAGGCACCGCCGCCGACATCGCCGACCAGATCGAAGACTGGTTCCTCAACGGCGCCGCCGACGGCTTTAACCTGAAGCCGACCTTCCTGCCGGACTCGCTGGCCGAGTTCATCGACCAGGTCGTCCCCGAATTGCAAAAGCGCGGCATCTTCCGCACGGAATACACTGGCAAGACCCTGCGCGAAAACTTGGGGTTCAAGCGTCCTGCCAACCAACACCACCTAGCCAAGCTGTCCAAGGCGGCATGAGCCT
>CAZOTR010000215.1:0-6847 GCA_964582755.1 uncultured Methylococcaceae bacterium
TTAAGTTAAGCCGGTTCCTCCGAAGGCAAAGCCGTTCGTGCTGAGGTATCGAAGCGTGAACGGCTTTGCCTTCAAGCTCCGCAAGGGGCGAACCGTTCGCCCCTTAACTTAACCTGAGTTCGGGATAGGAAAATTGGCGGTAGCCCGCATAGCCGGTGTTTTGCCCGGGTTTGATCGCCCGCAAGCGGGCAACACCTCGGGAGGCTAGGTGGGAGGGGTGGAGTCCTTCGCCCCGCATTTGTCCGACGAATCCTTAAACTTCACCCCCGTCTGCATCTCCTTCAACGTGCATTGCCATTGCTCCAGGGTGCGTTTGCTCTGGGATATGTGGCAACTGCCGAGCAGGCGCTTGCGGTCACGCTCGTAGACGGTGGCTTGCGTCATGTACAGCTTCATGACTTCTTGGCAAGCGGCGATACGCTTCTCGGCATCGGCGGTTTCCGGGGATTGTTGCTCACAACCCGCCAAGGTGGCCAGGAAGAAAGCGGCGACACAGGTTTTTTTCATGGGGCGATCCTTTTTTAGAGTTATTCGTTCATCGCAAGCCCGTGCGGGCTAGGCCGGCGGCGCGGCAAACCGGATATTACCAAGGGGATTGTGTCCAGGCAAAGGGAAAAGCGGTGCGGCTTGCTTGCTGCCTTCGGCCTTAGCCGCCTTTGTCCAGCGGGCCGCCGCACATCATGCAGAAATTCGCTCCGTCCTCGTGTCCGCGCTTGCCGCAGGCGGGGCAAGTCCGCGCCAAACGCTGCCCCTCTTGCCGCCTTAGCTCGCGGTTCATCTCGGCGGTGAAAATGCCGGTGGGGACGGCGATGATGGCGTAGCCTATCACCATCACGAGGGCGGACACGGCGCGGCCCAGGTCGGTTTTTGGGGTGATGTCGCCAAACCCCACCGTCGTCAACGTCACCACGGCCCAGTAAATGCTCACCGGGATATTGGTGAAACCGTTTTCCGGCCCCTCGATCAAATACATGGTCGAGCCGAACACCACCAGCAGGGTGGAGATGGCGAAGAGAAATATCGTGATTTTAAGCCGACTCGCCAGCAAGGCGTTGACCAGCATGTTGGACTGGTTGACAAACTGGACCAGCTTCAAGATGCGGAATATCCGCAGGACTCTGAGGATGCGGACGATTTGCAGGTAATGCGCGCCGGGGAGGAGCAGGCTGAGGTAAGACGGCGTGATCGATATCAGGTCGATGACGCCGTAAAAGCTGAACACATATTTCAGCGGCCTGTGGGTGCAGAAGATTCGCAGCAGGTATTCCATGGTGAACAGCGCGGTGAAAATCCATTCCGCCAGCAGCAATTGCCCGCCGTGGCGCTGGTTGATTTCCGCGACGCTGTCCAAAATGACCGTGGCCGAGCTTGCCAGGATGCAGATAATCAAGGCAATGTCGAAACCGCGTCCGGCAGGCGAATCCGACAGGTAAATAATTTTATATAACTCGATCCGTAACCATTTGATACGGTCGTTCATAACCTATCCGCTTTTGCCGCGCTGCCTCACCGCCTCAAACAACAAAACCCCCGTCGCCACCGAGACATTCAGGCTTTCCACCTGCCCGAACATCGGTATCTTGACCAGGAAATCACAATGCTCGCGGGTCAGTCGGCGCAGCCCTTTTTCTTCCGCGCCCATCACCAAGGCCAGGGGCATGTTCAAATCGGTCTGGTAGACGGTTTTTTCCGCCTCGCCCGCCGCGCCGACGATCCAGATGCCGGCCTCCTTGAGCCAGCCCAGGGCGCGGGCGAGGTTGGTGACTTTGTACAACGGCACGGTCTCCGCCGCGCCGGAGGCGACTTTGGCGACCGTCGGCGTGATGCCGACGGCTTGGTCTTTGGTGATGATGACGCCTTGCACGCCCGCCGCGTCGGCGCTGCGCAGGCAGGCGCCTAGGTTGTGCGGGTCTTGCACATGGTCCAGCACCAAGAAGAAAGCCTGGCCCTCCAACGCGGCCAGCGCGTCGCGCAAGTCCGACTCGCCCAATTCCTGCGGCATTTCCAGTTCGACGATGACACCCTGGTGGTTGCGGCCTTCGGCGAGGCGTTCCAGTTCCTTGCGGTTGGTCAGGCGGACGCTGACCCCGGCGGCTTCCAATTCCTGCTTGACGCGGGCCAGCTTGGCATCCAGTCGGCCCGCGTCCAGCCAAGCGGCGGTCAGTTTCTCGGGCGTGTGTTCCAGGGCGGAAGAGGCTGCATGCAAGCCTACGATGCGGCGTTTGTTGCTCATTTCTTCTTGCTTCTCCGCCGGCGCTTGCGCGGTTCGCCTTCTTTGTCCGAGGCTTTTTCTGCGGCTGGCTTGGCCGCAGCCTGGGCTTTAGGCGCGGCTTTCTTGGCCGGCCCGCCCGCTTTCTTCGGCGAACTGACCAGTTCAAAGTCCAGCTTGCGCTCGTCCAGATCGACGCGGGCGACGATTACCCGCACGGTGTCGCCTAGCCGGTAGGTGACGCCGCTGCGCTCGCCTTGCAGCCGGTGGCCGATGGGGTCGTAGTGGAAGTAATCGCGGTCGAGGTTGGAGATATGCACCAAGCCTTCGACGAAGATGTCCTTCAACTCCACGAAGAAACCGAAAGACGTGACGGCGGAGATCACCCCCTCGAATTCCTCGCCCAGCCGCGACTGCATGTACTCGCACTTGAGCCAGGCCACCACGTCGCGGGTGGCGTCGTCGGCGCGGCGCTCGGCGGCGGAGCAATGTTCGCCGAACTGCACCATGTGGTTTTGCGAGTAGCCGAACAGTTCGGGCGGACGCCCTTCCAGCACATATTTGATGCCGCGATGCACCAGCAAGTCGGGGTAGCGGCGGATTGGCGAGGTGAAATGGGTGTAGGACTCCAGCGCCAAGCCGAAATGGCCCTTCTTTTCCGGGCTGTACACCGCCTGCGACAGCGAACGCAGCAACACGGTCTGGATCAAATGCTCGTCGGCCCGGCCTGCGATTTGTTGCAGCAGTTGGAAATAGTCTTTCGGCGAGGGCTTGTCGTCGCCGCCCAAGCGCAAGCCGACTTCGCCGAGAAACGTGCGCAGGTCGGTGAGTTTTTCCAAAGAGGGGCCGTCGTGGATGCGCAGCAGATGGGGAATCTTCGCCTTGGCGAGGAATTTCGCCGAGGCCGTGTTCGCCGCCAACATGCACTCCTCGATCAGGCGGTGGGCGTCGTTACGCACCACTGGCACGATGTTTTCGATCTTGCGGTCAGAGCCGAAGACGATCTTCGATTCCTGGCTGTCGAAATCCATCGCCCCGCGTTCTTCCCTGGCCTTGTGCAGCAGTTGGTAAACCTTGTAGAGATTTTCCAGGTGCTTCAACAAAGGCTTGCGTTTCTCGCGCAGCTTCTTGTCGCCCTCGACCAAAATCTTGGCAACTTCGGTGTAGGTGAGGCGGGCGTGGGAGCGCATCACGGCGGGGTAGAACTTCGAGCGCGTGGTCTTGCCTTCGCTGTTCAACAGCATCTCGCAGACCATGCACAGCCGGTCTTCCTCCGGGTTGATCGAACACAGGCCGTTGGAGAGGACTTCCGGCAGCATCGGGATGACGCGCTCGGGGAAATAGACGGAAGTGCCACGCTTCTGCGCCTCGCGGTCCAGCGCGGTGCCGGGGCGGACGTAATGCGACACGTCGGCGATGGCGACGAACAGCTTCCAGCCCTTAGGGGTAGGTTCGCAATACACCGCGTCGTCAAAATCGCGGGCATCTTCGCCGTCGATGGTGACCAAGGCCAGCTTGCGGATGTCGATGCGCCCGGCCTTGGCCTCCTCCGGCACTTCCCGGCCCAGCCCTGAAATTTCCCGCTCCACTTCCTCCGGCCAGACATTGGGCAGGTCATGGGAGCGGATGGCGACTTCGATCTCCATGCCGGGGGCCAGATGGTCGCCCAGCACTTCGACCACGCGGCCTATCGGCTCGCGGCGGCGGGTGGGATGTTCGAGGATTTCCACCACGACGATCTGGCCGTGCCGCGCGCCGCCCAGTCCTTCCTCGGGAATCAAAATGTCGTGGGTGATGTGCTTGCTGTCGGCGGTGACGCTGGCGATGCCGCGCTCCTGGTACAGCCGGCCCACGAGTTGCAGCGTGTTGCGCTCCAACACCTCGATGATGGCCGCCTCGCGGCGTCCGCGCCGGTCCACGCCGCGCACGCTGGCGACGGCGCGGTCGTCGTGCATCAACATGCGCATTTCGGTGGGCGGGATGAACAAATCGTCGCCGCCCTCGTCGGGCCTTAAGAAGCCGAAGCCGTCAGGATGGCCGATGACCCGGCCGGCGATCAAATCCTTCTGGTTGATCTGGCAATAGCGGTCGCGCCGGTTGCGCAGGATCTGGCCGTCGCGCTCCATGGCGTTCAGCCGTCGGCGCAGGGACTCGATGTCCTCGTCCTCGTACACCCCCAGCATAGGCGCGATCTCCTCCAGGCGCAGCGGCACGCCTTGCTCTTTCAAAACTTGGAGGATGAGTTCACGGCTGGGGATGGGGCGTTCGTATTTTTCCGCCTCGCGCGCGGCGAAGGGGTCGGTGTACTTGAAGTCTCGGGCCTTCGTTTTAGAAGGTGATGTCATCTTATCGTGGGTCCTTATGGTGTGGCTGCCGCGTGTGGGCGTTGCCGTGGGCATTTTTAGGGAAATTTATACGGCAATGATAATCCAGTTCGGCTAGTTTGGCGCGGAAAGTCCCGCATTAAAATGGCGAACACGCCCACAAAACCAAATCAAGTAAACTAACGCGGCGCGGGCATTCGTCCGCGCATTCTTGCGGGGCCATTCCCCCCACACCGAGGAACCCTCCCATGCGGCGCCATTTCCTCTTCGACATTTGCCAAAAGTTCGCCCGCTGGCCGGCGGTTGTGCGCTGGGCCGTCGTGCCGCTGGGCGTCGCGGCAAGCCTGATGCCGCCGCTACTGCGCTTGGCGGCGGTGGTCGCCACCGGCATAGGCTATGACCATTTCGAGGGTTGGCTGGCCACCCCGGACGCCCCGTTGCCGTTCAATCTGTGGGCGGCGCTGCTGTTCGGCCTGCTCACCCTCGCCAATGCCATGGTTGGCAACTGGGCCTTCAAGCAATATGAAACCTGGGAAAGCGAGCGCCTGCCCAAGGTCCGCGACTTCTTCCGCAACCACGATCTCAGCAAGCTGGTCGGGCAATCATTGGGCATGGTCCTGCGCGAGGCCGAAGCCGACGGCGCGGCCATGCCGTCGGCAGACCGCGCCATCTTGCTGCGGCTGGCCCGCTGCGCGGAGCGGGAATGGGTGGGGCGGATCGAGCAGTATCCGCTGCTGGCCGATGCATGGCTGGGCAGCCTGCAAGACCGGCAACTGGTCGCTTTCATCCGCGACCCGCGACAACTCGCCCTTGACGACGGGCAAGCGGGGAAGCTGTTGGTCTTTCTCGACCCCACCGGGCAAGGCCATGCCCCCGCTTTCACCGACCCCGCCACCGAGCCGGCCGTGCGCGGCCTGCTGCGGCGGCGCTTCAGCGTCGCGCTGCGCGAAGCCTTGAAGCGCGACTTCGCCCGGCGCGGCGCGGCGGCTTATGGGATGCTGCTGGACATCGCCGGGGAATTGCTGAACGCCGGGGCGGCGCGGGTGGCGCGGACGGAGGAGAACGACGCGGCCATCCGCGCCGCAGCAGAGTCGCTGACGGAATGCGCGAACCGGCTGGACAGGCTAGACCGGGATTTGCGCCGACGCTGCGAATCCCTGGCGCAAGGCTTGCTCGCCACCCATCGGGCGGTGCGCGAGGAAGGCCAGGCTTCGGCGCAGCGGGACGCGGAAACCCACGAGCGCCTCGCCCGCATCGAGGCGCAATTGCGCGAAGCTCTGACATCGAAACAGCTAGGCGAAGATCCGACGCAAAGGCAACTACCACCCGAATTGCTGGAAAAGGCCAAGCTGCTGCTGCAACGCGGCACCAAGGAACAACAGGCCGTCGCGGAAATCGCCTTGAAGCACCACGACCAAGCCGACCGGCTGATCCAAGATTTGAAAAAGGAACCGCTGGCCGAAGCCTTCCGGCTGCTGAGTTTGGAAGGGGACAACTGGTACAACGCCGGGGAATTCGACAAGGCCATCCCGCCTTACGAGCAAGCCTGGGCGCTGCAACCGGACAACCCCGATGGCGCGTAACCAAGCGGCCATCGCCCACGGTCAAGCCTGCCTCGGCGACATCGCCGCCCATCAACAACGCGCCATAGAATTGCTGAGCGGCAATCTGGCTTTGCTGCCAGCCCATTCCCCGGATTGGGCCATGGCCCAGAACAACTTAGGCATGGCTTGGGCGAGCCTGTCCACCGGCGACCGGGCCGCGAGCCTGCGCAAGGCCATGGACGCCTACGCCGCCGCGCTGGAAGTCCGCACCCGGCAGGCCTATCCGGCGAAGTGGGCCACGACCCAGAACAACTTAGGCAATGCTTGGCAGGAGATGCCCACCGGCGACCGGGCCGGGAACCTGCGTAAGGCCATAGACGCCTACGCCACCGCGCTGGAAGTCCACACCCGGCAGGCGTATCCGGCGGACTGGGCCATGACCCAAAACAACTTAGGCAATGCTTGGGCGAACCTGCCCACCGGCGACCGGGCCGCGAGCCTGCGCAAGGCCATGGACGCCTACGCCGCCGCGCTGGAAGTCCGCACCCGGCAGGCCTATCCGGCGAAGTGGGCCACGACCCAGAACAACTTAGGCAATGCTTGGCAGGAGATGCCCACCGGCGACCGGGCCGGGAACCTGCGTAAGGCCATAGACGCCTACGCCACCGCGCTGGAAGTCCACACCCGGCAGGCGTATCCGGCGGACTGGGCCATGACCCAAAACAACTTAGGCAATGCTTGGGCGAACCTGCCCACCGGCGACCGGGCCG
>CAZOTR010000216.1:0-6803 GCA_964582755.1 uncultured Methylococcaceae bacterium
ATCAAGTCGCGGGTGTAGGCGAACAAGCCGGGATTCTCGGCTTTCAGCGACCAATCGACTTGGTTGGTTTCATCCCCGGCGCTGTAACTATTGCCATGGCCATATTTGGTGCGGGCAAACTCTTCGCCGCCATGCAAGAAAGGCACGCCTTGCGCGGTGAACAATAACAAATAACCGAGTTTCATCGCCTCTTTGATGCCCTGCTCAGAGGCGGCGGGGTTGAACCAGCGCAGCTTGTCGTACAACACTAGGTTGTCGTGGCAGGTCATGTAATTGATGGCCTGGGCGGGCGATGCGGCCCAATCCCGGCAACTGCCTTCCAAACCCATTATCAACTGGTCGCGGCGGGAGCCGTTTTGCAAGAATCCCCATTCCGAACCGTTGGGACTGCCGCCCAGCGCATTGCGGAAATGGTCGTTGAACGCGCCTATGCCAGTGCCACGCAGGGCGTTTTTGTCGGTGGGCTGGCCTTTGATCGGCGAGAAGCCACAAGACCAAGGCTCGCCGTATAACACAATATCCGGTTTGAGTTTGCGCAACTCGGTTTCAACCTCGCGCATGGTTTCGCTGTCCAGCAAAGCCATCAAGTCGAAGCGGAAACCGTCTATGCCATATTCGCTGACCCAGTATTTCAGCGAATCGACAATATATTTGCGGACCATCGGGGCTTCGCTGCGGAAATCGTTGCCAACGCCTGAGCCGTTGGCATAGGTTCCATTCGGGAAAAACCGGAAATAATATTTGGCGTTGATGAGGCTGAACGGGGCGGAATGGTCAGTGTGATTGTAGACCACATCCATGATGACGCCGATATTGCGGGCATGGAGGGCGGCGACCAGTTGTTTGAGTTCGCGGATTTTGCTGTCGTCATCGGCCTGCGAAGCATACCAGCCCTCGGGGGAATTGAAGGCGATGGTCATGTAGCCCCAGTTATAGAATTCATCGCCTGCCGCCTTGTGGAATTTTTGCACCGGCAATAATTGCACATGGGTGATGCCTAATTCCTGCAAATGGTCCAAGCCGGTCTTGATGCCAGGGTCGCCGGGCAAACGCGCACCAGTTTCAGTGAAGCCTAAGTATTTGCCTTTGTGCGTTATCCCAGAATTGTCGGCAATGCTGAAATCCCGCACATGCATCTCGTAAACGACCATGTCCAGCGGGGAATCCAACGATGGGCCGGCGCGATATTTCTCCCATTCAGGCGGGTTTGTCGCCGCCAGGTGGGTGATGCGGCCATATTTGCCATCCGCCGTCGCATTGACGCAATAAGGATCCAGCACCTCATGCTGCGGGGAGAATCCCGGGCCTTCCAAGCGATAGCGATAAAATTTGCCGTTTAAATTTCCCTTGGCCGCGCCTTCAAATATTCCCTTGTCAATTCGGTTTAATGCGATTTCCCAACCCAGGCGTTGGTTTTCCGCTGGCCGCTCGTACAGCACGGCATACACGGCGGTGGCCGTCGGCGCGAAGAGGCGGAAAACCGTTTCGGCGGGCGAGTAATGCGCACCCAGCATGGCCGACCCGGCATAAAATGCATCCGCATCGTCGAGAATCTCGCGCAACGCGGCAGGCACAGCGCCCTCGAAATGTTCCAGCCGGACGGAATATGAGCGCCGCCCCGCATCCAAGGCATCCGCCGTTTTCACCCGGATGGCGTTGGCAGGCGCGTCGCCATGGACGATATGGCTGATTGTTATCGCTTGGTTTTGATCGTCTTGGATGCGGACGGCGGCGGCGCTGATTTCCCCCGGATCCACCGGCCTTGACAACTCGATGACCACGCAATGAGGCGTGTCGATGAAAGCCGCCACCACTTGCTGCCGGGTGTCCGGCTTTTCTTTCCAAATATGGTGGATGCTGCCGATCAAATAGATTTCATTGCCGAAGCTGGCATCCCAAAATTTATTATCGTCCTCTTTGAGATTCCAATCGCCGCCTATGCGCGGCAACAACCCCAGGCGCAGTTTCTCGCCAACCTCGCCATAATCGGCTTTGTCCAACTCGAAAACCAAGCCGAAGTCATCTTGGCTGATCGCAAAAATCTCCACGGGCGGCAGGCTGGAATTGTCATTCCATGTCCATAGGCCAATGCCTTCATCGTATCCGGCGAAGCGGTGATAATGGACGCGCAGCAGGTTTTCCGGGCTGGATAAGCGCTTTTCTTTCCAGATGGACAAATCGGCGATCTTTTTCCAGGGGCCATGCTGAAAATGCCACACATCCTGGATGTACACATCGCCAAACCCCGGATGCCAGGTTTTTTGGCCCTGAGCATTTATCGTCACCCACAATTCATAATCATCGCAGCCGCGTTGCGCCGTGGCTTCCATGGCGTGCAACAGGATTCTCGCCTCATCCTGTGGCGACACCCTGGATTCTCCTTGGGCCACGGCGCGCCCGGCGGACTTCAGCGTGGCAATGATCGTTTTGCCGGCATGGCCGGGCGGGACCGTGGTTTCCAAAGTGGCGAGAGGGATATTTTTAGGCATGGTCGTCGCGGATGCTGGTTTGGAGAAGCTCGGCTAGATCCTTGGCTTTTCGCGCCTTAAACTTGAGCACACCCAACAAGCCCAGCAAAAACCCAATCACCATCCAATCGCCAAAGCGCACATATGGCGTGGCCCCGGACATCGGCGTGATTTCTGCGGTGATGGCGGCTTGCTTGAACAACGGGGCTTGGCTGGCGATTTCGCCTTGCGGGGAAATGGCGGCGGTGACACCGGTGTTGGTGGCGCGCAGCAACCAACGGCCCGCTTCCAGCGCCCTCATGCGGGCCATCTGGACATGCTGGTGGGGGGCCATGGAATCGCCGAACCAAGCATCGTTGGTGACGTTGACGAGGTAAGCCGCTTGCGGCAGGCCGTCGCGGGCCTCGTGGCCGAAGACATCTTCATAACAAATCGAAGCCGCCAAGGGATGCCCAGCCGCCAGTATCAATTCTTGGCCGTCCTGGCCGGCGGCAAAATCGGCCATGGGCATGTGCAATATCTCCATGACCCAGCCGAAGACAGGCCGCAACGGCACATATTCGCCGAACGGCACCCGATGGCGTTTCAAATACTTGCCCGGTTTTTCGGCCACGCTGACGATGGCGTTGTAATATTCCTGCGTGGACAAATCGGCCCAGGGAATGCCGATGATGAGGTCGGTGCCGTGCGGGGCGGCTTCCGCCCTGAGGTCGGCCAGCCAAGAGTTTTCGACTTGATGGTAAAACGCCGGGATGGCGGTTTCCGGCCAAACGATGAGCTTGGCGTCCCAGTGTTGCCGGGTCATCCCGGCGTAAAGTTCCAAGGTGGCGCGTTGGAACTCAGGTTGCCATTTTTGGTTTTGCGGCACATTGCCTTGCAGCAAGGCGGCTTTGAAAGACTCGCCCGACGCATGGGTCCATTCGATGCGGCCCAGCCAGGCGCAGGCGACAATCAACAGACCTATCGCCAACATCGCAGAGCGCCGGTGCCAGTCGTTGCGGTCAAACACGCACAAAGCCAGCCCCGCCAACACCGCGGTGACGAAGCTGACGCCGTGGGCGCCAAACAGCGGCGCCAAACCCTGGCCCAGCGCGGTGGACACTTGGCTGGCGCCGACCTCCAGCCAGGGAAAGCCGGTGGGACACCAGTCCCGCAACCACTCCTGCAACACCCACAAGGCGGGAAACGCCAGCAACAGCTTGCATTGCTTGCCCGCGCCGCCGAACCAGCGCGCGCCCAACCAACCCGCAGAGGCGGGATACAAAGCCAGGATGGACACGAACAAGGCGACCAAGCCCACGGCTTCCCAAACACTCGCGCCGCCGTAGCGGTGCATGCTGATGTACAGCCAAGACACGCCGAAGCCAAACTGTCCCAGGCCAAACAAATAGCCCCGCAGGAAAGCCTGCCGGGGTGTGGCGTTAAGCCAAGAGGCGAAGAGCAAGGCCAGGCAGAGGGGCGCCAGCCAAGGCCAGTCGAAGGGGGAGAAAGCCAGGGGGAGCGCGAGGCCGCCCAGCACGGCCGCAAAGACGGGAATCAGACGCATCGGCTGGACTCTCCTTGGATGCTTAATGGGTGCATTGCCTAGTCTGCGCTGCGGCAAGACAAGAATGTAGGAGCGGGCCATGCCCGCGAAAATTCGGCGACCAACGCGGGAATCGGTCGCGCCCATGGGGCGCTCCTACGGGTGGCTCCACCCATTTTCCGATATGAGCCACGTTTAATCGCCCGCATAGTCTTCGCCGGTGGGGTGTTCGGGCAAGATCACCAGCTTGAGCAAATGCACCCGCCGGTTGTCGGCGTGGATCACCACGAAACGGTAGCGGCCAAAATCCACCCGCTCACCCCGGCAAGGCAGATGGCCGAGCTTGTGGACGATCAAGCCGCCCACGGTGTCGAACTCGTCTTCGCTGAGGTCGGCGTTGAAATATTCGTTGAAATCGTCGATGGGCGTCAACGCCTTGAGGGTGAACTCGTGGGCGTTCTTGCGGAAGATGTACTCTTCCTCGCCAAAATCATGCTCGTCCTCGATGTCGCCGACGATTTGCTCCAGCACGTCTTCGATGGTCACCAGCCCCGCCGCCGCGCCGTATTCATCGACGACGATGGCCATGTGGTTGCGGGTGGCGCGGAATTCGCGCAGCAGCACGTTCAGGCGCTTGCTTTCCGGCACGAAACCGGCCGGTCGCATGATATCCTTCACCAGCAAAGAGCGGTTTTTCATGCTGTGGCCGAGCAAGTCCTTGACCAGCAGGATGCCGACGACCTCGGTGCGGTCTTCGCCGATGACCGGATAGCGGGAATGGGCGGATTCCACGACCAACGGGAAAATGGCTTCCAAATCCGCATCCTGGGGCACCACCACCATCTGCACACGCGGCACCATGATGTCGCGCACGCGCAGCTCCGAGAATTGCATGACGCCTTCGATCATCGACAGCGCCTCAGGGTCGATGACATGGCGCTTCTCCGCATCGCGCAGAAACACCAGCAAATCCTCGCGGTCCTCAGGCTCCCCGGTGAGGAACAGGCCCAGGCGTTCCAGCCAACTGCGATGCTCGCCCGGCTCCTCGCTCATGGCGCTGACTCTTCGTAAGGATTGGCAAAACCCAGACGGCCCAGGATGGCGATTTCCTCCGCCTCCATGGCCTCCGCCTCGCCGTCTGAGAGATGGTCGTAGCCTTGCAAATGCAGTACGCCATGCACCACCATGTGCGCCCAGTGCGCCTGCAAGCTCTTGCCCTGCTCCCGCGCCTCGCGTTCGACGACCGGCGCGCAAATCAGCAAATCGCCCAAGATGTCGCTCGCCATCCCCGGCGGGGCTTCAAACGGGAAGCTCAACACATTGGTGGGGCCGACCTTGCCCCGGTATTGCCCGTTCAACTCGGCGCTTTCCGCCTCGTCCGCCACGCGGATGACGATCTCGGCCTCTTCCCTTTGCGTGGCCGCCCGCGCCCAACGGGATAGGTCTTCTTCGCTAGGCACCAACGCGGAGGCGCTGGCGTTTTGCAACTCAACGTGAATCATGGGTCCGGTCATAAGCCTCGTAGGCGGAGACGATGCGCTGCACCAACGGATGGCGCACCACATCCTGGGCGGTGAAGAAAGTGAAACTGATGCCGTCCACCTCGCGCAACACATCTATCGCCTGGCGCAGGCCGGATTCCTTGTTGCGCGGCAGGTCAACCTGGGTGATGTCGCCGGTGACCACGGCCTTCGAGCCGAAACCCACGCGGGTCAGGAACATCTTGATCTGCTCGACGGTGGTGTTTTGCGCCTCGTCGAGGATGATGAAGGAATCATTCAAGGTCCGTCCACGCATGAACGCCAGCGGCGCGACCTCGATGATATTGCGCTCCATCAGCTTGGCGACCCGCTCGAAACCCAGCATTTCGTACAAGGCGTCATACAATGGCCTTAAATAAGGATCGACCTTTTGCGCCATGTCACCGGGCAAGAAACCCAGTTTCTCCCCCGCCTCCACCGCCGGGCGGGCGAGGATCAGCCGCCGCACCTCGTCGCGCTCCAAGGCGGCGACGGCGCAGGCGACGGCCAGATAGGTCTTGCCGGTGCCGGCCGGACCCACGCCGAAATTGATGTCGTTTTTCTGGATGCTTTTTAGATATTTTTGCTGGTTGGCCCCGCGCGCCTTGATGATGCCGCGCTTGGTGCGGATCAGGGTGGACTCGTCCTCGGGCGCGTTGGCCGGTTCCAGCAAGGCGTCCACGTTGGACTCTTGCAACAGCAAATGCACCCGCTCCGGGCTGATGACCTCATCCACCGCCGCGTCGAAGAGGCTATGGATGATCTTGCTGGCGGCCTGGGCGGGGCGGGCCGAGCCGATGACCTGGAAATGGTTGCCCCGGTTGGCGATCTCCACCCCCAGGCGGCGCTCGATGTGGCGCAGGTTTTCGTCGAACTGCCCGCAAAGGCTGGCGAGCCTCTCGTTGTCGTCAGGCTCCAGGGTGAATTGCAAATGGTTGGGATGGCTGGACAAGGTTTAAGCGGATGTGGCTTGGGGTAAACGGGGAATGGGACTAGAGACCCTTGAATTGAGTGGCTCCCATTCTACCAGAATTGTCCGGCAGGGGTTCAAGCGCCTTGCCTGGGCTAGCAATTCTCAGCCTCAAGGAGAAAATCCATGTCGGCGCCCTCCCTTCGCCCCCGTTCCGCCATCGCTTTGATTTGTCAGTGCGCTGCTGTTTGTGGTCGGCAGTCTCATGGCGAGAGCCATAGTCAATTCTGGTGTATGGCCGATCTGAACCAGGCGGCGATTGCCTGCCAATCGCAATGGCAATGAGCCTCGGAATGCAAAAACCATCCCCCATAAACAAA
>CAZOTR010000217.1:0-1943 GCA_964582755.1 uncultured Methylococcaceae bacterium
TCACCCCAACAAAACCAAATAAGGCGTGAAGCGGCGGACGCGCAGGCCCAGGCTTTGCTCCAGCGCGGCGACGGCATCGTCGAGGCGGTCCAGGTCAAACACGGCGGTGAGGCTGCGCCCGCGCAAGGCGGGGTCGGCGATGAGCAAACGGCCAGGGCGGTAGCGGTTGATCTGGGCGACGACCTCGGCCAAAGGCGTTTGCACAAACACCAACTGGCCCTTGCGCCAAGCCAGTTCGCGGTTCACGTCAACGTGGCGCAAGCCGGCGAAATACCCGCCCCGGTAAGACGCCGCCTCGCCCGGCGACAGCGCCACCGGCGGCGCGGCCTCCGCCACCGAGCTTGTCTCCACCCGCCCCTCCGCCACGTCCACCTCCACCCGGTCTTCCGCCAGCCCCACGCTGAACGCGGTGCCCACGGCCCGCGCCCGCGCCGCCCCCGCCTCCACCCAGAACGGGCGCTGCGGGGCGCGGGCCACCTCGAAGAAGGCTTCGCCGCGCAGCAACTTGACGCGGCGGACGCGGCCTTGCACCTCCACCGCCACGGCGGAGTCGGTGTTGAGCAGGAGCGTGGAGCCGTCGGCGAGGGTGACGCGCCGCCGCTCGCCGACGGCGGTGTGGAAGTCGCTATGCCAGTCCTGCCATAACCCCGGCAGCCAAACCACGGCGCACAGCGACAGGCAAGCCAAAACCAAAAGCGGATGGAACACGCGCCGGCGGCGCGGCTTGGCGGCGCCGGCCTCGCGGCGGCGGAGGTTTTTGGCCGGCTGTTCCAGCGCGGCGAACAAAGCCTGCGCCTCGGCCCAGGCTTGCGCGTGGGCCGGCCCCGCCGCCAGCCAAGCGGCAAATAGCTCCCGCTCGGCAGGGTCCACGTCGTCCGCCGCCAAGCGGGCGAACCACGCGCAGGCGTCTTCAAACAAAGCGTCCGGCGTCGGTTCGGCGGGTGTTTCGCTCATGGCATAAATTCCTTAAGCTCCGGCCCGGAAGCGGAGCGGCCTGGGTGGCAGGGCAAAGATTATCCTGATTGGCAAAATTCTTCAGCCAGCGCCCGGAATTTCGCCATGCCGGAATGGCGACGTTTTTGCCTAGGCTGAAACATCTTGCCAATCGGGAAGATTATTTGCCCCAGCCATCGGCTGTTGTCAAACAACGGCGGCAATGCAACATCGCCTGGCGCACATGATATTCGACGGTGCGCTCGGAAATCCCCAATTTTTCGGCGATGTCCCGGTAGCGCAACTCGTCGGCGCGGTAGAGCAAAAAAACCTCGCGGGTTTTCTTGGGCAAGCTGGCGATGGCGGTTTCCAATTTCTCCCCCAACAACTGGCTGGCGACGATCTCTTCGGTGGAAGGCTTGGCATCCTCCAGTTCCGCGTCCAAAGGCAGGAATTCGCGGGACTGGCCGCGTTGGCGGCCGCGCAAATGGTCGCGGGCCAAGTTGGCGGCGATGGTAAACAGGAAGGCGTTCAAGTCACCGATCCGGCCAGGCTCGGGAACCTTGAGGAAACGCAGATAGGTTTCCTGGGCCAGCTCCTCGGCGGTTTCGGGCGATTTGACCTGCCACAGCAGGTATTTTTGCAATTCAAGGTTGCGGTCGTTGAAAAACGCGACCAGTTCCGGGTAAGCGGCGGCGCTGGATTCTTGCCTCATGGCCTGCGGCGGCGCGGCGTGTTCAGCGCCGGCCGGGCTGGGCGGCGGCGAGCCGGTCCATGTTGGCCTCGGCGAACTCCCAATTCAGCAGCTTGTCGATGACGGCATCGACATAGGCCGCGCGCTGGTTTTGGTAATCCAGATAATAGGCGTGTTCCCACACGTCAATGGCCAACAGCGGGGTGTGGCCTTTGAGGGTCAACGGGCTGTCGGCGTTGGAAGTCTTGAGGATTGCCAGCTTGCCGTTGCGCAGGACCAGCCACGCCCAGCCGCTGCCGAACTGCCCGCTGGCGGC
>CAZOTR010000217.1:2043-6759 GCA_964582755.1 uncultured Methylococcaceae bacterium
TCGGCGTTGAGCTTGTCCACATAGCCCTTGTGGTGCTTGCCAAAATGGAAACCTACCGTCCGGGCGGAAATCACCGGTTCCAGCGCGTTTTCCGCATACGGCAAAACCGGATCGGCGAAAAGGCTGGCCGCCTGGGCGGGACGGGGCGCGCCTAGAATCCAGGCCGCACCCGCAGCCAGACCCAAGCCGAGAAACCCCCGGCGGTTTAACGCTAATTCAAGTGTTTGCATGAGGCATCGCCTGCTGGCTGGGAAATACCCAGCAAAACAATCAAGTTCCATGCCATGAAAGATCCCCGCTGATTTCAAAGCCATGCCTGCGGGCTGGAAGGGGAATGGCGCGGCATATGGCGCAACCGCCGGGGGATTTGGCGCAGCGCCGGACGATGGCGCCGTAGGAGCGGGCCGCGCCCGCGACACAATGCAAGGGTGGTGGGCGGTCGCGGGACGGCCCGCTCCTACAATGCCCCGGCTAGAATTTCACCATCACCGTGCCGCGCACCATCTGCGGCTCGACAGGGTGGAAAATGATGTCGTTGCGGCCTTCTTCGTTGACGCCCAGGCGCACATCGCTCTGGGTGCGGTAGTTGTAGTTGTAGGCGATGTCATATTGCTTGGAGTCGAACAGGTTGAACACTTCAAGCTCCAGCTTGTAGGCCGGCTGCTGGTAGCCCACCCCTAGGCTGACCAGCGTGGTGCTGCCGGCGTTGAAGGTATTGCCCTCGTTCAGCGGCACGTCGCCAAAATGGCGGACGCGGGTGGTGGCGAAGAAACCCATCGGCAAATCGACCACCGCCCCGGCGGTGATGACTTGGCGCACCGAGTTCGGCACGCGGTTTTGGTCGTGCGGCACCCCGGTGTAATTGGCGGCGGAGAAGGCGAAGTCGGCATCCAGGGTCAGCCACTCGACCGGCTTGTAGTAATTCGTCCATTCCACGCCGTAGCGCTCGCTCTTCCCCGTAGGCTCGTTGGTGCCGGCGTCGCCCACCCACACCAGCTCCGAGTCCGACTGCAACCACCACAGCGCCAGAGTCGTTTTCAAGCCTTGCACATACTGGCTGCGCACGCCGATTTCGGCCCCGCGCTGGCGCGTCAGCGGTGCCACCGGCGTGACGGCGACGCCGGCGGGATCGACTCTGAGGGTCGTGCCGCGCGCGTCGTTGGAATGGTAGCCATAGCCCATGTTCAAAAAGAACTCAGTGTCGGCCCAAGGCCCGAACACCAGGCTCAATTTGGGGCTGAAGATGCCCCGGTACTGGCCGCCGGAATTCAAAGGCTGCGCGTGGCTGGTCACATCCCAGCCAAAGAAGTCCCCGCGCAGGCCCGCAATCGTCTTGAATTTGCTCAACCATTGAGTCTGGTTGCGGACGAACACGCCGCCATGGGTCTCGCTGACATCGTCATTGCTCACCGTCTCGAACACCCGGCGGTTGACGCTGTGGTTCAAAGCCAAGCCGGAAATGCTGTCGTGGCGAATGAGAAAGCCTACGCTATTGTCCATGTCGAAGCCAAACCACTTGTTAAACCAAGTCTGCTCGCCGTTGCCGCCGCCGATCCAGCGCCGCTCCTTCTGGTTAAGCTGGTCGCCAAGGATGGGATGGTCGAGGTAGCCGGTGAAATTGGAATAGAGGTCGAGGTCGGAATAGACGACATAAGCATTCAGGTCGTTCTTCCAAGAATCGCCGCGCCGCCATGTGTTGGCGGAAAAGCTGTAGCGGTTGCTGGTGCCGCCGTCGCTGGGGTCGCCCGAGCCGTACAAGCCAATCTCGCCCAGATCCACCGCGCTCAAGGGAATTTGGTTCGTGGCCGTCCAAGTGTTGTGGTAAGCCTTGCCATTGAGCGACAAGCCCCAGTCGTCCTGGTCGATGGTGTAGCGCACCATGCCGTTGAATTTCTGGGTGTCCTCCGGCACTTGCCAAACGCCATTGTAGAAGGTCATCTCGCCGCCGTAGAGCAAATCGCCGCCGCCGACTTTGTTGGAATTGGCCGCGACCGTGCGGTAATAGTCGTATTGCCCGCCGGTGAACTTGACGAAGCCTTGGTCGAGCTTGTGCATCGTGTGCATGCGCGTGTAACCGGCGGTGCCGAAATTGCCGACCTCGGCATAATACGGCCCCTTGCCATACTCGACCTTGTCCACCAGTTCCGGGATCAAGCTGTTCAGATCCAGATAGCCTTGGCCGTGGGCATGGCTGGGCGAGTTCATCGGCACGCCATCCACCATCACCGAAAAGTCCGTGCCGTGGTCCAGGTTGAAGCCGCGCAGGAAATATTGGTTGGCCTTGCCCGAGCCGCTGTGCTGGGTCGCCAACATGCCGGGGACGACCTCCACCAGCTCGCCGACGCGGGCCAGCGGGCGGTATTTGAACTCCGGCTGGCCGACCACGCCTTGCGAGGCGGAGGACGCCACGCCGATCAAATCGGTCGCCCGGCCTGCCACGTCCACCGTCTCCAACGCGGGAGGCTCTTCCTCGTCGGCGGCGGATTTGGGTTGCGGATGGGAGTGGGCCATGAAGCAACTCAGACTGAGCATTACTCCAAAACCGAAATTGACGGTGTTTTTTACAATGCGCACAGGACACCTGTTGAGGATGGGCAGTGGGGCCGGGTTTTTGATTGGGGTGCCGGGGCCGGGCAAACGCCTCAGCATAGGAGAATTGAGAATATTCCGGCATCTGCGAAAAATCAATTCAGCCGCCCAAAATCATAACTCCACACCGGCTTTTTCGGCCCAGGGGTGTTGCCTAGCGGCCCCTCCTTGCCACAGCCCGCCAAAACAGCCCCTAAAACCACGATAATGGCCCAACGAATGGCAGGCAGGACTATGCCTCCCGCAAAATCAGGATTTTTCATGTATGCGTCAATCGAAAAGCAAGGACATGGCCGCAGGCCACGGGAAACCCAAGGGACTTCCTTGTCGCCCTCGGGCATTGAACAGCGCGGCTTGCCTGCGTACTCAGACGCAAGCAACGCGCAGGCTAGGCATCAGGTTTTGGCAAGGCCGTTTGTTACAATACCTTGCCGTCCTTCATTTTGCCTTCCTTCGTGTAATAGTCGATTTCATCCAGCATTTTCTGTTTGCAATGCGCGAAGTTTTCCTTGGCCTCGGCCACATTGCCGGCCTCCAATGCCGCAATCGCCTTTTTCATCGTGGAAGAGCCGATTTCCATGGGCATGGTGCTGAGTTCTTTGTACGATTCCAGCGACACTTTGCGGCCGGTTTTCGCATATTCCAAGGCCGCCGCCGTGTCGTTCTTTTCCACGGCCTCCAATCCTTTGGTGCAGGCTTCGGTGGTTTCGACCAAGCCTTTGGGCGGATTGGCATAGCGTCCGCCGGCGAAGCTGGCGTTGACGACAAAGCCCAAAGCCAACACACACAGCACACGGAAACGGATATTCTTCATAAGAGCTCCTTATAGTTATGGGAAAAAAAGTATTCTTCACTCGCGCCCCTTCCAAGGATGTTGTGGTCATCAGGAAAGCACCGGGCCGTTGAGCCATTCGGCCAACGCCACTATAAATAGCAAACCCCATGCCGAAGGTGAGCGTTCGGGGTAAAAAGTTATTTATCAACTACTTAAACTATTTTTATGCGTGTTGGAAAGATGCAAGGCCGCATTATTCCATGGGTTATATGCCGCACAGTGCTGGATAAAACACATGTTCCTAGATGCTGGGGTTGTTTTTGGTTTGTGAAGACGTGTTGGGATGCCTAAGGCAGGTTTAATGCCATTGTCTTGGGTGAAATGCCGCAAGTTTGCCTGACAGGCAAGGCTTGGGCTTTGGCAGCGGCGGTTCTGGCTTGGGGCGGGGCTAGGCTTTGCAAGCTTATCCCGAGCATTTATTGCCGGCGCGATTACGCCGCCCGCGACACACAACAGCGCTGGCGTGACGATATATCCCTTCTGGCTTCGCAGAATTCTTGTACAATGGAATCGCTGGATTTTTTGTCCAGATCAAGTGCGGCATAAATGACGATTAGGAGAATGGAATGAGCATGTTTCGAATCTTCATGGCCTTGTTGCTGGCGCTCGCCGCCGGCACCCAGGCGGCGCGGGCTGGGACCATTGGGTTCACTTACACCGGCCAAATGCAAACTTGGACGGTGCCGACAGACGGCAACTACCTCATTAGTGCCTTGGGAGCGTCGGGGGGGTATGGTGGTGCGGGTGCAAGGGTCCTTGGTGATTTCACCCTGGTTGCTGGCGAAGTGCTGCAAATTCTGGTGGGGGGGCAGGGTCAAACAGTCAACGACCCATCGGTCGGCATTTCCGGCGGCGGCGGCGGTGGCGGCAGCTTCGTTGTCGGCCCTGGCAACACCCCACTGATTATTGCCGGAGGAGGCGGCGGCGACTACTCCGCTGGTGGCGGCGGTGACAACGGTGTCAGTGGCGGCGGCGGCAGCATCGGCGTCGGCGGCGTCGGCGGCGTCGGCGGCGTCGGCGGCGGAAGCGGAAGCGGTGGCGGCGGTGGCGGAAGCGGTGGCGGAAGCGGTGGCGGAAGCGGCGGCGGCGGCGGCGGCGGCTTCTTTAGCAGCGGTGGTGACGGCTTAAGCGGCGTTAGTGGCAGCGTGGGCGGGGGCACCGGTGGGGGAAGCTTTCTTAGTGGCGGCTTCGGCGGCGGCGGCTTCGGCGGCGGCGGCGGCTTCGGCAGCAGCTTCGGCGGCGGCAGCGGCGGCGGCGGCGGCTTCAGCGGCTTCAGCGGCGGCGGCGGCGGC
>CAZOTR010000218.1:0-6650 GCA_964582755.1 uncultured Methylococcaceae bacterium
GCCGGGCTGGCCTTGGCGATGATGAGGTTCTGGCTGGCGGTGAGGCGGAAATCGCCGTCGTGGATTTTGGCGATTTCGCGCAAGCCGGTCATCAAAGACATTTCGGGCGTGTCTTTGATGCGCCCGGAGAGCAACCCTAAACTCAAATGCCAGCGCCCGTCGCCGCCCTGCACCCAGCCCAGGCGGTCGCCACTTTCGGTGAATTCAAAAGGCCGCGCCGCCGGCAAAGGCCAGCCCAGCCGCGCCGCCAATTCTTCCTTGAACCACTCGGTGCCACGGTCGTCCAGGGTGTATTTGAAGCGGGCATGTTTGCGGTTGCTGCGGTCGCCGAAATCCCGCTGGATGGCCAGAACCTGCCCGGCCACGGCTAACAATTGGTCTGGCTGGCAAAAGCCAACGACTTCGCCCAGGCGCGGATACGTCGCCGTGTCGCCGTGGGTCGTGCCCATGCCGCCGCCGACGGCGACATTGAACCCGGCCAGCTTGCCGCCCTCGGCAATGGCGATAAACCCCAAATCCTGGGCGAACACGTCGATGTCGTTGTGCGGCGGGAGCGCCACGCCAATCTTGAACTTGCGCGGCAGGAAGGTTTTTCCGTAAAACGGCTCTTCTTCCGGCGGCGAGCCGGCGACCTGCTGCTCGTCCAGCCAGATTTCGTAATAGCCCCGGGTCTTCGGCAGGAACAGATCGCTAAGGCGGCTGCTCCAGGCGTAAATCTCCTCGTGCAGCGGCGACAGATAGGGATTGTTATGGCACATCACATTGCGGTTGATGTCGCCGCAAGCGCCGATGGTGTTCAGCAAGGCATGGTTGATGCCGGCTATCGCCGCCTTGAGGTTGGGCTTGAACACGCCGTGGAACTGGAACGTTTGGCGGGTGGTGATGCGCAGGCTGCCGTTGGCGTAGCGGTGGGCCAACTCGTCCAATTGCAGCCATTGTTGCGGCGTGCAGACGCCGCCGGTCATGCGCAAGCGGATCAAGAAGGAATGCAAGGGCTCCAGCTTCTGCCGCTGGCGCTCGTTGCGCAAATCCCTGTCGTCCTGCTGGTAAGTCCCGTGGAATTTGAGCAGTTTGGCGTCGTCCGCCGCCACCGCCCCGGTTGCCGCATCGGCCAAGCTCTCCAAAATCGTACCGCGCAGAAAACGGCTGCCGGCTTTGAGGGCTTCGTCTTCGCTGAGTGGTTTGCCGGTCATTTCAATAAATATCCCGTTGGTAGCGTTTGCCCGCTTGCAGGGCGTTGACGTATTCGACGGCCTGCCCTCGGCCCTTGCCACTCTCTTTCTCCACCACTTGGACTAGCGCCTCGTGGACATCCGGGGCCATGCGCTGGGCGTCGCCGCAGACATAAAAATAAGCGCCCTCCTCCAGCCAGGCATACAACTGCCGACTGTTTTCCAGCATCCGCTGCTGCACATAAACCTTTTCGCCGGTGTCGCGGGAAAAGGCCACGTCCAGACGGGCCAGCAGGCCGTTCTTGCGGTGCGCCAGCCACTCGCTTTGGTAGAGGAAATCGGTGTGGAAGTTGCGGTCGCCGAACAACAGCCAGTTCTTGCCCTTGGCCCCGACCGCCTCCCGCTCCTCGACAAAGGCGCGGAAAGGCGCGACGCCCGTGCCCGGCCCCACCATGATGAGCGGCGCGCCGGGGTCTTGCGGCAGGCGGAAATTCGGATTGCCGTCCACATAAACCCGCACCGTCCCGTCTTCCGCCACGCGGTCGGCGAGGAAGGTGGAAGCCACGCCGTGGCGGAGCAGCCCATGGCTTTCATAGCGCACCACGGCCACGGTCAGATGCACCCCGTCCGGGTTGGCGAGCTGGCTGGAAGCGATTGAATATTGCCGGGGCTGGAGCTTGCGCAGCAGGCCGGTGAACTGGCCCGCCGTCAGGCCGGGGACCGGATAAAGACGCAGCACGTCGATGATCTCGCGGCCATAGGAGAACTCGCGCAGGGCCGGGCGGTTCTTCTCCTTGAGCAATTTAGCGAGTGGCTTGGCCTCCACAAGTTGCGCGTACTTTTCCAGGAAAGGCCGGGTAAGCGTGGTGATTTCATAGTCGCGCAGCAGCGCCTGTTGCAAGGGGATCTCGCCGCCGTCCGCGCCGGGAACCAAGCTGCCGCCATCAAGCTTCAAGCTGTCCAGCACATCAGCCACCCGCTGCGGCCAATTGCTGGCGACCACGCCCAGAGCATCGCCTGGCTCGTAACGCAGGCCCGAATCCGCCAAGGACAATTCAATATGGCGGACATCCTTGGTCGAGCCGCGCCCGGTCAGGCGGAGGTTTTCCAGCAGCGCCGCCGGATACGGATTCTTCTTGGAATACGCGCTGTCGGCTGCGGCCTGGGCAATGGTTTTTATCGCTACCTGGGCATTTCCAACCGGCTCAAGCCTCCCCAGGATGCTGTCCATCCAGGCTTCGGCGGTTTCCTCAAAATCCACATCGCATTCCGCCAACGGCAACAGCCGGTTCGCGCCCAGCTCCGCCAAGCGCCCGTCAAAATCGCGGCCCGTCTTGCAAAAATATTCGTAACTCGAATCGCCCAAGGCGAGGACGGAGAATTGCGCGCCATCCAACTTCGGCGCTTTTTTGCCGAACAGAAATTCGTAAAAGGCGCGGGCGTCGTCTGGCGGGTCGCCCTCGCCGTAAGTGCTGGTGATGACGAGAAGATGGCGGTCAGTTTTAAGCCGGGCCGTCTTGTAAGCGCCCATGCTTTCCACGCGGGCCACAAAGCCTTGGCCGACCAACCTTTCCTGCAAGGCACGGGCAAGCTTCTCGGCATTGCCGGTCTGCGAACCGAACAACACGGTGATCTCCGGCTTCGCCGCCAACGGCTGCTGCGGCTGTGGGATGGCCAATGCTTGCCGACCCGCGCCGAATCCCGCCACATAGCCGCTGATCCATACGATTTGCTCGGCAGTGGCCGCTTCCAGCAACCGGCCCAAAGCTTCTTCTTGCGCCGGGGTCAACGGACCGCTCGCTATGCTCATTCGTTCGTCTCTTTGTCAGAATTCAGAAGGCTTTCGTCCCACGCTTGTAGTTTGTAGTCCCGTCTTTAGGCGGGAAAGCCACCAAAAAAACTTGTGTAGGGTGGGCAAACGATAAAGCCGTTTGCCCACCCTACATAACTGCCTACGTCGCTTATCCCGAACTCAGGTTAATATAAAGTCCGCCACTCGCGCACCCATAAAAACTCCCCGTCGGAGGAAATTTTGGTGGTGGGTTCAATTGATTGAATTGTAGGAGCGGGCCATGCCCGCGATCTTGGGCCTCACCCATTGCCCGAAGCCTTTCGCGGCCATGGGCCGCTCCTACGGAAAATATCAATAAATCAATTAAACCCACATCCGAAATTTTCGCATATTCATAGGCTTTATAGACAATAGCCTGTTCCGCCTGCTTGGCATCCGTAAGTGCCGCAACCTGTGGCATGTCGCCTATAAAAAAACATAACGCCACTGCTTGGTTGGTTGTCACTGCCAAACCTCAATACCGCCTAGCCTGGCACCCTTGACACATCCTTTTTAAACCGGGGTTGAAATTCTATATCAAACCCATCAAATTCAAAAAGATTGCATCTGAATTTGCATATGCTCAAATCGCATATGCGATACCGCACAGCCCTGCCCTCGCCCGGCTTGCCCCAGGATGCCCATGGCCTAAACCGGCATTGGCTGCTAAGATTAAACACTCCATTCCCCTAAACATGGCGCAAGTTTCCTGTCCACCAGCCGATAGCGATGTTAAGTTACCCGTCAATGGTGTCCGGCTTCGCGCACCCCATGGCTATATTGAAATAACAGTGGAGAATAAAACACCATGAAAATCGGCATACCCAAAGAAATCAAAACCAACGAAAACCGCGTCTCCCTAGTCCCGGCGGGCGCGGAGGCGCTGGTCGCCGCCGGCCACCAAGTGTGGCTGGAAAAGGGCGCGGGGCTGGGCAGCGGCTTCGCCGACGAACAATACACCGCCGTCGGCGCGGACATTGCCCCCGACGCCGACGCGACTTGGGCGCAGGCCGACCTCATCGTCAAGGTCAAAGAACCGATAGAACCCGAATGGCGGCGCATCAAGCCGGGGCAGACCCTGTTCACCTATTTCCATTTCGCCGCCGACGCCAAACTCACCCAGGCGCATATCGACTCGGGCGCGGTGTGCGTGGCTTACGAAACGGTCGAACTGCCCTCGCGCGAGCTGCCGCTGTTGACGCCGATGTCGGAAGTGGCGGGCCGGATGGCGGTGCAGGAAGGCGCGAAATACCTGGAAAAATTGCACGGCGGGCGCGGCCTGCTGCTCAGCGGCGTCCCCGGCGTCCCGCCGGCCAAGGTAGTCATCTTGGGCGGCGGCGTGGTCGGCACCAACGCGGCGAAGATCGCGGCGGGCATGGGGGCGCAGGTGACGATCCTCGACGTGTCGCTGGAACGCCTGCGCTATCTGAGCGACGTGATGCCGGCCAATGTGCAGTTGATTTTCTCCAACCGGCACAACCTGCTGGAGCAGATCGCCGACGCCGACTTGGTCATCGGCGGCGTGCTGATTCCCGGCGCGACGGCCCCCCGGCTGATCCGCAAGGACGACCTCAAGCTCATGCGCCCCGGCGCGGTGATCGTCGATGTCGCCATCGACCAGGGCGGCTGCGTCGAAACCATCCACGCCACCACCCACGAAGATCCGATCTATGTGGTGGACGGCATCATCCACTACGGCGTGGCGAACATGCCGGGCGGCGTCCCGCGCACCTCCACGCTGGCCTTGACCAACGCCACCTTCCCTTATGTCATGCAACTGGCCAACAAAGGCTGGCGGCAGGCGCTGAAAGACAGCCCGGCCCTGTTGAAAGGGCTGAACATTGTGGAAGGCAAGGTCACCCACCGGGGCGTCGCCGAGGCTTTCGGGCTGGACTACCACGCCCCGGAAAGGATGGTCTGACGCATCCCTACTTAAGCGGTAACATCCCTTGCAGGGATGTTACCGCTTCGCCTGGAAAACGCTCCCACAGTTATTGGCCAGCATAAATCTGGTCAAAAACCCCGCCGTCGGCAAAATGTTTCTTTTGCGCATCGGCCCAACTGCCGGCAACTTGCTCGACAGTCAATAATTTCAGCGCCGGAAAACTAGCCCGGCTTTCCTGCAATATCTGGGTTGAGCTGGGGCGGAAATAATGCTTGGCAACCAGGCGTTGCGCCTCGTCGGACCACAGGTATTGCAGATACGCCTCCGCCGCTTGGCGGGTGCCTTTTTTGTCCACTACCTTGTCCACCACAGCGACCGGGGCATCGGCCTCGATACTGAGCGATGGAATCACAATATCAAAGTCGTTTGGGTTCAATTTCTTGGCGATTAGATAGACCTCATTCTCAAAAGTCAGCAACACATCGCCAATCCCCCTTTCCACAAAAGTCGTGGTCGCGCCACGCCCCCCGGCGTCCAAAACGGGAACCCGCTTGAACAATTTCCCGACAAACTCCCGCGCCTTGTCCTCGCTGCCGTATTTCCCCACCGCATAAGCCCACGCCCCCAAATAACTATAGCGGCCATTCCCCGAGGTCTTCGGGTTTGGAATAACCGGACTGACATCGGAGCGGATCAAATCATCCCAATCCTTGATACCCTGCGGATTCCCTTTTCTGACCAAGAATACAATCGTCGAACGGTAAGGCGAACTATTGTCGGGAAAATGCGAGCGCCAATCCTTGGCAACCAATCTGGATTTGTCCGCCAAGGCGTCGATGTCGGTTTGCTGGTTCATCGTGACCACATCGGCATCGAGCCCGTCGATGACCGCCCGCGCCTGCTTCGACGAACCACCGTGGGACTGCTTGACGCTGACAGCCCCACCACCTTGCCCTTGCCAATGGCGCACGAACAACGGGTTGTACTCGTTATAAAACTCGCGTGTCACATCGTAGGACACATTCAACAAAACCGTCTCTTCGGCGAAGCCCGGCAAGGCTTGCAAAGCCAACAGAGCGGAAAACAACAGGGTAAGTTTTTTCATGATAATTTCCCCAATTACTGGAAGTGATAGGCCACATTTTTGCGGCAAGGCGACGGGATTAAATTGGCTTGCAGGATTGGGCCGATCCGGCATGAACAACTCCGCACAAAACTAGATGGAACTGCGTGGCCAAAACAACAGCGAGAAGACGCTATTATAATTTGAACCGATGGCGTCGATGGACGTGGCGATGCCCGCCCAATACACTTGCTTGATTTGGCTGGTTGCCATGCCTGAAGAAAACCTATATGCGGTCAAGTTAGCCAATGCCGAAAAAACGATAACGTCGCCCTAACTATATAGGATTTACAAAAAACCACAAATACCCATTGATTAGATTATTATCCAAAAATGGAATATAAACCCCAGATTGTGGCTAACGCCGACGCATGGCAAATGACCTAGGCCGAATCATGGCCTGACTTCATGCAGGCTGCGGGTAATGATCTTGTCGGCATGGGTCGCGGCCCAATTCGGCTGATACGCGGCGAACCACTCGCGGGCTATGGCTTCAAAGGTGTCGGTTTCCGCCGTCTGCGCCGCCTTCATGGCCTTGCGCTGTTCGCGGGAGTCGATGCCTTGGGCCAGTCGTTCAGCACATCCAAAATAGGGAGGTGGGTTTAATTGATTTATTGATAGTTTCCGTAGGAGCGGCCC
>CAZOTR010000219.1:0-6620 GCA_964582755.1 uncultured Methylococcaceae bacterium
TTTGGAGCCGATGATGTGAATCGAACACACGACCCGCACATTACGAATGTGCTGCTCTACCGACTGAGCTACATCGGCGTTGGCCCGACATTATAATGAAACTCCAGGCTCCGCCACAAGCTTTTAATGTCGGGAACCCGGCAGATAGGGTTCGGGGGCGACGACGGGGGGGCGGCGCAGGACGTGGTCGGCCAGCAGGCGGGCGGAGGCGGGGGCCATGACGAAGCCGTTCCTGAAATGGCCGCTGCTGAAATACAAATTGGCGACTTCGGGATGCCCCCCGATGATGGGTATGCCCTCGGGCGAGCCGGGACGCAGGCCGGCCCAGTGCTTTTCAATCTGGCATTGGCGCAGCGCCGGCAGCAGGCCGTGGGCGAAGTCCCGCAACGCTTCGCGCACCGTGTCGCTGGTGCCTTTGTTGAATTGCGCGTTTTCGACCGTGCTGCCGACCAAGATCCTGCCGTCCTTGCGCGGGATCAGGTAGCGCCCCCGGCTTAACACCATGTGGGCTAGCAATCCCGGCGGGGCGTCGAATATCAGCATCTCCCCTTTCACCGGCACGATGGGCAAATCCGGCAGGCCCGCCGTGCGCGCCAACAGGCCCGACCAGGCGCCGGCGGCCACCACATAAGCCCCGGCGGAGAAGGTTTCTTGCCGGCAGGTGACGCCGACAACCCGCCCCCGCTCGACTTTGATTTCATCGACGGGGTGATGCTCCAGCAAGGCCACCCCGCGTTGCGCCAGATCCGCCCGCAGCGCCCGCAACAGCCGGGGGTTGCGCACCTGGGCGATGTCGGGCAACAGCAAGGGGTTGCCGGCGGCGGCGCGAATCCGTGGCTCGACGCGCTCCACATCGGCCGCCGTCAGCGGCTCCAGCCGGCTGGCGTGGGCCTGCGCCCATTGCGCGGCCCCGGCGGGATCGTCGCAATCGCAGAACAACAGGCCGCTTTGTCGCCATTCCGGGTCGATGCCGGTGCGCTCCTTGAGATCTTCCGCCAATTGCGGATAGGCGGCCTGGCTCCAGCGGCACAGCGTCGTGATCGGCTCAGGAACCCGCCAGGGATTGAGGGGGGAGAGGATGCCCCCGCCCGCCCATGACGACTCCCCGCCCAGGGCCTGCCGCTCCAGCAGGGCCACGCTCGCGCCTGCCTCCGCGAGTTCGCGGGCGGCCATGAGTCCGGCGACGCCTCCGCCGATGATGATTACGTCTGTTCGATTCATTGCCGTCGTGCCGGGTGGGGTGGGCGGGAAAAGGCGGCGGAATGCCAAGTTTGCCGCGTCTTCCCGCCTGGGGGTGGGAGACATTCCCGGCAAGCTTGGTTATGCTTTACGGCGGCAAAACCTGCGGCCTGTGCGCGGGAAGAAATTAACACGTTACAATTCAAATTTTGAGGAGTTTCATGATACGGCCCAAACGATTGCCATCGGTATGCTTGCTCTGGCCCCTGTTGGCGCCGGTTTCCGCCTCGGCCCTGACGGTCGAGATCCAGGGGGTTCGCCTGGAAATGCGGATTGTCGGCGCCAGTTGTGTCGAAATTGCCGGGATCTATCCCGGCGTGACGGTCGAGCCCAGCCAGAATGGAAAAACCCCCAGGATTTGCTACAACAGCAACAAGGTGAACTCCATCGCCATCCTGGATTCGACTTTCATAGCGGCGGCGCCGATACAAAAGGATATTTCGTTGAAATTCGAGCATGGCTTCCCGCCGGGCATCAATGGAAAAATCATGACCAGGGCCAAAATCCAGGGCTTTTTCAGCACCGCCGACGGAGTGGGCGTCCCCTCCGGCGACACGCTTTCGCTCACTGCGTTTTTCTCCCAGTCCGGCCATGACGACACCATCGCCGAGCCTTTCAGCATGGTTGTGGGCGACGGCATGGATTCGGCGCTGTTCGACTATTCGGCCAAGGAGCAGTACCTCATTTCCGGGCCGAGGACGCTGAAAGGCGTCTTGACGTTCTCTTTCGCCCAAGCCGGCCACAGGCTCACCTTGGCGGAGAAGAGCGGGATCATCCTGGACACCGGCTCGACCATGGCCGACAAGCTGGAGGCGCTGGAGCCGATGGAGGAGGACGCCTCCCAGAAAACTGCCCCGTCCCCGGACGATGTGCCGCTGGAGCCGCCGCCTGATTCTCCCGAACCCCAGAAACAGGACTTGCCAGTAGGCCAGAAAGCGGCCCCGGACACTTCCGGGAAGCGGAAAAAGGCTTTGCCCAAAGAGCAGAAAGACCTCCCAGTCTCTCCAGAGAAGCTGGATCTGCCCACCGAGCTGCCCGCAGCCCCCCTCCCTTTCACCTCGCCTCCGGGAATTGGCGCGACGCCCTCCCACTAACCCCGGACCCGCCATGACCCATCCCTGGCCGGCGGTTTTGCGCGGGTTCACATCGGCCCGGCCGTAGGCAATTTCCCGCCCGACGGCGGTAGGTCAGACGCTTTATCCGGGGCGTCATCAAGCTGGGGCAGCCGGTTGCCACCGCGCAGCCTAGCCTCCAGCTTGTCCCACGCCCTATCCAAACTGGTGTCCATCACCACGACATTGCCCATCGACAGGATGATACGGGCAAGCTCGGGAATCTTGATGCTCCCCGTCGAGACGATGTAAACCGGCTGTACATAGAGTATCGACTTGCCAATCGGCAGCACGATGATGCGGCCCCGCTGCACATGCGAGCCTTTTTGGTCCCACAGGGAGAACAGCCGCGAAATCTGCGGATCTTGGTCGATCAAGGCGCTGACCTGGGAGGGGCCGTCGACCTGGACATCTCGGCTGAACTTGTAGAGGACGATCTCCTTTTCGTAAGGCGCGCCGGCGGCGTCGGCCCGGTGCGAACCCGCAACCGCCAGCACGCTGAGGTTGTTGCGCCCGACCGGCGTCATCGGGTTGAGCAGGACGAACGGCTGCACCTCTTCCGCCCCGTCCAGCAAGGTGGTCAGATAGTACGGCTTGACCGGCTTGTCGGCCACCTTGGCAAAGTCCCAGGTTTCCGACTGCTGGTAAAACAAGGCCGGGTCGGTCTGATGGTACTTGGCGTAGATCCCCATCTGGATCTGGAAAATGTCCTTGGGGTAGCGCAACTGTTCGCGCAACAAGGGCGGCATTGCCGCAATGTTCTTGAACAGACCGGGATAGGCCTTGCCATAACCTTGGATGATGGGGTCGCCTGCGTCGGCCACGTAATAGTCCACCGTGCCGTCGAAGGCATCGACGACAATCTTCACCGAATTGCGGATGTAGTTGAAGCGCGTGTCCTCATCCTCGCCGTTGACTCCCGCGAACGGGAAGCGCTGGTCCTTGGCAACAGGATACCAATGGGATGTTGTGTAAGCGTCCTGCACCCAAAATACGCGCGTCGGGGTCACCACGATGTAAGGGTCGTGGTCCAGCGCCAGATAGGGCGTCAGCGTCTTGATGCGCTCGACGATGTTGCGGCGGAACAGCGCCTTGCTGTCGGCGCCGATGTTGACCGTGAAGAACAGCTTCTCGTCGCGGAAATACACGGCCATCAGCAGCTTGCGGAACAGCGACGAGATCGGGACGCCATCCCGGCCGGAATAGCTCTGGTTGATCGCGAGGTCGTCGGAGGTGGAGATGGCGGGGATGACCAACTTGTTCGGAGCAATGACGTAATCCAGCTTTTCCGTGCCGAAATAGATATCCGGCTTCTCGATCTTGAAGCCCACATCGGATTGCAGGCTCAAATCGCGCAGGAACCATTGCATCGGCGTCTCGCCGTTCTGCGCCGCCGGCGTGATGACCGCGCCGTAGCCATGGGTGTAGCGCAAATGCTTGTTTTCCCAGTTCTGCGCGTCGCCGGGTAGTTTGTCAATGTTGATTTCCCGCGCCGCCAAGTTCACCTGTTCAAGCTGGCCCTTGATTTGATAGCGGCCCACGTCCACGTCGGTGAAATTGTAATAAGGCCTGATGCCTTGCAACTGCTGGTAGACATCGTCCAGATATTCCGGGTCCCAGATGGGGATGTTGTGCAGATGCTTGCGCATGTCCGGTTCGATCATCTCCGGCCCGGTCATCGCAGTGACGGGAATAGTCTTGATATCCTCAAGGTCGAACGCCTTCAACGTCGCCTTGATGTTGTTTTCCATGAAATCCTTCTCAACCTTGACCGGATTGGGCTTGACCAGGAAGCGGTCTAGCGCGTTCGGCAGAAAACTGGAATGCCGCAGCCCCCAGGACGCCAAGAAAACCAAGGCAAACCCCAGGGTGGTCTTGAAGCCCTTGCCGGTCTGCGCCCAGTAAATGCCGGACAGGGTGGCGGCGATGATGCCGACCACCGATAGCCAAATCATCGGCAGGATGTAACGCAACTCGACGAAGCCCGGCCCGAAGAAGATTGGCTCATGCGCCGAGGTGTACAGCAAAGTGTGCCGGTCCAGCAGGAAGCCCCAGGCCAGGATCAAGGCGGTCACGAAGACGAGCAGGCTCAGATGGACCTTCGCCCCCGTCGCCCATGCCTTTCTCTCCGTCGGGATCAGTTGGTGCTCCAGCCAATACAGGAAGGCGATGCCCAGCGCCAGCAGGGAAAACACGACCAAGGCCTCCGCCTGGACCAGTTCCAAAATCGGCAGGCGGAACAGATAAAAACTCACATCCTCATGGTAAACCGCGTCTTGCACCCCCGCATCTGGGCCGAAGAAGAACAGTAGGGCGCTTTCCCACTCCTGGTAAAACGGCACGGCGATCATGATCGCCAGGATCAGCGAGACAACGAAATAGACCCGCATGGAGTCGGATTGGAACAGGCTCAGGAGCCTGCGGTACTGCCTGCCGGACTCGCGGCCCAATTCGGAAAAGGCGTCTTCGTCAACCCCCAGGTAGCGCGAGGCCGCCCAAAAATTGATGAAAAAGACCAAGAAAAAGAAAAACGTCACCCCGCCGGAGAAAATGTAGCGGTAGAGCAGGCGCAACCAGAAATAGTTGCCGTACTCCAGCGAACTGAACCACCAAAGATCGACCAGAAAATGGGTCAGCAAGATGCCCACGGCAAGCGCCACCACGGCCAAGGCAAGCAGCGTCACCCCGGCGACGGTCAGCAGGCTTTTCCAATTTCGCATAGATTCCTCTTCACAGGTTCGGTTCGACGACGCCCGGCGGCTTGTCCGGCTTATAGAAGGAACCGCCCGGCGGCGGGCGGCCGAAGATCGGCTAATAATACCGCGTCTGGCCGCAAACCAGTAGACGGGCAAGCGCAAGAGGCTAGAATGTGCGCGGCGGGTCCGGCGCGGACGGCGCGTTCCGCGCCCGCCCGCCACCGCCGCAACACTTCCGACAGCAACCATTGGACATGCACCAACCATGAATGCCGCCCCCATCCGCCGCCTTGCCGCCCTGGCCGCGGCCCTTGCCCTCGCCGCCTGCCAGCCTGGCGGCGGGGAAACCGAATTGTCCGGCGCCGTGCAAGGCACCACCTACCACATCAAGATGGTCCTCGCCGGCCTGGACGTGAAGCCGGAGGATCTGCGCAAGAACGTGGAGGACACCTTCGCCGACATCGACATCAAACTGTCCAACTACCGCGAAGACTCGGAAATCTCCGCGCTGAACCGGCAAAAGACCACCGACTGGCTGCCCGTCTCCAAGGAAATTGCCGAGATTCTCGCCATCGCCAAGACCGTCCACGCCCAATCCGGCGGTTGCCTGGACCTCACCATCAAGCCTCTTTTCGATTTGTGGGGCTTCTCCCGCCACGAGACGAAAGTGCCGGCGCAGGCCGACATCGACAAGGCTCTCGCCCATGTCGGCATGGACAAGATCCTGCTGGACGCGGAACACTCGCGCATCCGCAAGACCGACCCGGAAACCGGCATCGACCTGTCTTCCATCGCCCAAGGCTACACCGTCGGCGCCGTCGCCAATCTGTTGGAGTCCAAAGGCATCCACAATTACATGGCGGAAATCGGCGGGGAAATGAAGGTCAAGGGCCGCAAGGCCAACGGCGAGGAGTGGCGCATCGCCATCGAAAAGCCGACGCCGTTCGCCCGCGAAGTGCAGAAGATCATCTCCATCCACCAGCAAAACGGCGAGGCGGTGATGACCTCGGGCACCTACCGCAACTTCTTCGAGGAGCAAGGCCAGGTGTACTCGCACATCCTCAACCCGAAGACCGGCAAGCCGGTCACCCACAACCTGCTGTCCGTCACCGTGCTGCACGACGACCCCACCTGGGCCGACGCCTGGGACACCGCCTTGCTTTGCCAGGGCGAGGAGGAAGGTTACAAGACGGCGGAGGCCAACAAGCTGCGCGTCTTGTTCATTTACCACGAAGGCAAGGAGCTGAAGGAGCGGTTCAGCAGCGAATTGGCAAAAGCGCCTTGACCTTGCCCGGTTTCGACAGGCACTCCGTAAAGAAACCTTTTTAACTCCGCTGCTTCCGGGGAGAGACACCCCGGCTTGGAACGCAAGCGCTTCCGGCTGCAATACACCTTAATGTATTCGACGGCTGCGTGATGCCCCTCCGGTTCCAGCCAAAGGGGCCAAGCCCTTGCCGGGTCACGCCCACCCGCGTGGCCCGGCCCCACCGCAACGTGCTTCCGGGCAGCCTACAGGCGCCTGGGGGAACGGCAAAAACCACAGCCGGGCAAGACACTTCCGGCCGTCCGCAAT
>CAZOTR010000220.1:0-6597 GCA_964582755.1 uncultured Methylococcaceae bacterium
CTACGCTTTGTTGACCACGGCGACCGTTTGCAAGGCAATCTCCAATTCTTCGTCGGTGCGGATGACCAGTATCTTGGGGGTTTTTCCGGCAGGCTGGATTTCCATTAACTCCGCCTGCGGCTTCGACTCATTGGCGGCGGCATCGACGGCCAGTCCTAGGCATTCCAAGCCCTCGCACACCCGCGCCCGGATAACAGGCGAATTCTCGCCCACGCCGCCGGAGAAAACCAGCGCGTCGATGCCGCCCAAAATGGCGAAATACGCGCCGACATATTTCTTGATCCGGTAGACATACAGATCCACGGCCAGTTTCGCCGCCCCGTCCCCCGCCGCTTCCTGGGCCAGGATTTCGCGCAGGTCATTGTCGCCGCATAAGCCTATCAATCCGCTTTGATGCGTGAGCATCTTCTTGGCCTTTTCCACGCCAAATACTTCGGCGACTTCAAGCGCGGCCATGGGGTCCAAGTCGCCGCTGCGGCTGCCCATGACCAAGCCTTCCAGCGGCGTGAAACCCATCGAGGTGTCGATGCTCTGACCGTGTTTGATCGCCGCCGCGCTGGCGCCGTTGCCCAGATGCAGGGTAATCAGCTTGAGCGTGTCGGCGGGCCGACCCAAGTGTTCCGCCGCCTCGCGGGCTAGGTATTGGTGCGAGGTGCCGTGGAAGCCGTAACGGCGGATGCCCTGCCCGGAATACCAGTCTTCCGGCACCGCGTAGCGGTAGGCGTGGGCGGGCAGGGTTTGGTGGAAGGCGGTGTCGAACACGGCGACTTGCGGCGTCTGCGGAAACGCTTGGGCGCAGATTTCGATTCCCAACAGGTTGACCGGGTTGTGCAAGGGGGCGATGGGGTTGAGTTCGCGTATTTTCGCCATGACCGTTTCATCGACCAGGGCGGGGCCGTCGAACAATTCGCCGCCATGCACCACGCGATGCCCAATGGCGTCGGGCACCGCGCCGGACAGGCCGGGAACGGAGCGGAACGCCGCGAAGATGGCGGCAAACGCTAGGGCGTGGTCTTCGGCCTGCAATTCCTGTGAGAATTTTGTGGTTTCGCCTAAACTATTTTTGCAGTGGTAAGACAGGCGGCTGGCGGCTTCGCCAATTTTCTCCAATTGCCCGCCGGCGATTTCGACGGCCTTGCCGTCCAGCGCAAACCAGCCGAATTTGACCGAGGAACTGCCGCAGTTGATGACGAGGATTTTCATGGTTGGGTGCTGCCACTAGGCTAGGTGTCGGGACACGGAAACAGATTGATGCGATTTGCGTCGCCAATTGCAAAGAAATTGCGCGTTGCGCAGGCCGCGCCGGGGAAATAGGCGCGCAAGCGATAAAGACAGCGACGGGCAGGCGGCGTGGCGCTTGAATTGGCGCAACTTGTGCGTGGTAATTGCGAAAAACTGCTGACGGAAATAAAGCGATGTCACTGATTGCAAAGCTGAAAAAACTGCCGTTTAAAAGGCCGTTCGTCATTGCCTTGTCGATTGCGGTTCCCCCCGTGGTCGGCTTCGGCTTGGATCTGCATTTGCCCGCGATCCTGTTTGCTTCGCTATTGTTTGCCTGCGGCTATCTTCTGGAACCTACGCAGGACGGCAACTAAACGCTTCTAAAGTTCCCTGCGGCCATTGAAGGCGTGGGCCAGGGTGGTTCCATCGACATATTCAATCTCCCCGCCGAACGGCACACCATAGGCGATGCGGGTGGGTCGGACGCCACAGTGCCGCGCCATTTCACTGATGTAATGGGCGGTGGCCTCCCCTTCCACGGTGGTGTTGGTGGCCAGGATCAACTCGCGGACTTCGCCGGAGCGCAGGCGCTGTTCCAGCAAATCCAGCCGCAACTCGTCCGGGCCGATGCCGTCCAGCGGCGAGAGCCGCCCATTAAGCACGAAAAACCGGCCTTTAAAGCCGGTGGATTGGTTGATGGCGAAGACTTCGGCGGGGGTTTCGACGATGCACAACTGCGCGTCGTCGCGGTTGGGGTTGGCGCAGACGGCGCACAGTTCGCCTTCGGTGAGGGTCCGGCATTGCCGGCAATAGCCAATCTGCTCGACCGCCGCCAGCAAGGCTTCGGCCAGCGCCCGTGCGCCCTGGCGGTCGCGCTGCAACAGATGGAAGGCCATGCGCTGGGCGGATTTCGGGCCTACCCCTGGCAGGACGCGCAGGGCTTGCATCAACTGGGCAAGTCGCCCGGCCTGCCGCATGGAATCAGAACGGCAGCTTGAAGCCGGCCGGCATCTCGATGCCGCCGGTCAGGCTGGACATCTTCTCCTGTTTGAGCTTGGCAACCTTGTGGACGGCGTCGTTGATGGCGGCCGCCACCAGATCCTCCAGCATGTCGCGGTCGTCTTTCAGCAGGCTGTCGTCGATGCTGATCTTCAGCGCCTCGCGCTTGCCATTCATGACGATCTTCACCAGCCCGGCCCCCGATTCGCCGTGGACTTCCGTGGCCGCCAGTTCTTCCTGGGCTTTCTTGATGTTTTCCTGCATTTGCTGGGCCTGCTGCATGAGGCTCGCCAATGGGTTTTTCATAAGGTTTCTCCGCGAAAAGTTAATCCAGTGGTTTGATGGAGCCCGGCACGATGCGGGCGTCCAGCCGCTCCTTCAAGGCAAGGACGACGGGGTCTTGTTCGATTTCCTGCTCGGCGGCTTTCTGCCGTTCGTCCTGCTGGCGTTGGATTTGCCGGGCCGGCGTCTCTTCGGTCGGCTCTTCAAGTTGGATGATGAGTTTCAAAGGCCGCTGGAAGTGCGCTTGCAAGGCTTTCTCCAGATTGGCCTCGATGGACGGGGTGCGGATCGCGGCGGCTTGCGGGTCCATCGCCAGCGTGATGCTGCGCTCCTCCAAGCCCACCAAGTTGCAATGGTTGGCCAGTTGCAAGCCCAGTCCGCCCAGGCGCATTTGCTTGATGGTGGCAGGCCAGTTGACATCCCGCACCGAGGCGATGGGCGGAGGCGCATTCTTGTCCGGCTCGGGGCTGCCATCCGGGCCGGCCCAAGGCGGCGGCGCTTCCTCCCACGGCGGGGCTTGCTCCAGCCAAGGCGGCGGGGCGGCTTCCGGCGGCGGACTCGCCGCGGCTTGGCCGCTCCTGACCGCGGGCGCTGGAGCGGCAGGGACACCCGGTTTGCGGGCCAGCGTTTCCTTCATCGCGGCCAGCGAACTCTCCCTGCCCTGCGAAGGCAAGGGGCGGGATGGGAGGCTAGTGAGTTGGACTGGCTGGCGCGGCGGGCTGGCTGGCGGCTGCGCGGCGGGCTGGGCAACGGCGCTGGCGGCAGTGGCCGCCGGACGGAAGGCCAGCATCCGCAGCAGCACCATCTCGAATCCGCCCTGCGGCTCCGGGGCAAGCGGCAAGTCGCGCTGGCCCAGCAGGCCGATCTGGTAAAACAACTGCAAATCTTCGGGGCTTAAACGCTTCGCCAGCCCCAGGATGCGCTCGGCGTCGTCATCCTGGCGCACCACGTCCGGCACCCATTGGGCCAAGGCGGCATGGTGCAGGACGACGAGCAACTGCTGTAACACGTCGGCGAAATTCGGCGCGTGGCCGGCCAATTCCGCGACTTCCCGCAACAGCGCGGCGGCGTCGCCATTGGCCAGGGCATCGAGCAGGGCGAACACCGGCTTGCGCGACACCGTCCCCAACATGGCGTTCACCGGCCCGTCTTCCAAGCTGCCGCCGCCGTGGACGATGGCTTGGTCGAGCAGGCTCAGGCCGTCGCGCATCGAACCGTCGGCGGCGCGGGACAGGGCGCGGAGGGCGTTTGGCTCGAAGGCGATGCCTTCCTGGGTCAGGATGGCCTCCATCTGGCCGCGAATCTGCTCAGGCGACAGGCGCTTCAGATTGAATTGCAGGCAGCGGGAGAGGACGGTGACGGGGATTTTCTGCGGGTCGGTGGTCGCCAGCAGGAATTTGACATGCGGCGGCGGCTCTTCTAGCGTCTTCAACAAGGCGTTGAAGCTATGTCCGGACAGCATGTGGACTTCGTCGATGAGATAGACTTTGAAGCGGCCTTGGTTCGGCGCGTACTGGACATTTTCCAGCAGGTCGCGGGTGTCTTCGACCTTGGTGCGGGAGGCGGCGTCCACCTCGATCAGATCGACGAAGCGGCCCTCGTCCAACTCTTTGCAAAACAGGCATTCCCCGCAGGGGTTGAAGCCCACCCGCCTTTCGCAGTTCATCGCCTTGGCGAGGATGCGGGCCAGCGTCGTCTTGCCTACGCCACGGGTGCCGGTGAACAAATAAGCGTGGTGCAGGCGGTCAAATTCCAGGGCGTGGGTCAATGCCTTGACGACATGCTCCTGGCCTACGACTTCGCTGAAATTACGCGGCCGCCATTTGCGGGCAAGCGCCTGATAGGCCATGGGCAGCGTTCACTGGAGATAAAGCTTAAAGGGGAGATTAGGGTGGCGAGTCGAGAGAGCCGCACCCCGGCACATGAAGCATCCACTACCGTTGCTCCCTTCCGGGCCTGGCGGGGTTCGCGGCGCATCATTGCGAGGGGACCCTCCCGACCCACCATTGAAACGGGTCGCCGACCGCCGGGAACCAGCCCGACCGTCGCAAAGAAGGCGCATTATGCGGGAAGATGCGGTGTGATGCAAGCAAAAAATCATGTGAGCAAATGGGCGGAGCTTCCGCTGAAAATTCTGCCGGACTGGATGGACCGCAACGGCCTGAACCTGGACTGGGCCACCGCCGCCTTGGGCTTGCCGCCGCATGTTGGCCTGTACCACGTCAGTATTCCGTCTCAAATTGACGATGCACCCACAAAAATTCCTCCCGCTTGTTCGCCACCCGCACCAGCCCGCCGAAGCTGGGGTCTTTCTCCTTTAGCCAAGCGTGCAACTGCCGCAGCACCGCGCCCTGCGCCTGGATTGGCTCGCGGTATCTCCATTCGGATTCCGGCCCCTGCCAACTGCTTGGGTTGGCACCACCTTGCAGCATGGTATCCACACTCTTTTGGCTCAAGTCCAATTCCTTTTCGATGCTTTTGTAATCTTGCGACGAAAGCCCCAAGGCATCGGCGGAAGCGGCAATGGGCAAGACAAAGCCCATCATCCCCAGCAGGGGCTTCAAGAAGGGTGCGGCCTGCTTAAACCACTCGCGGGGAATCTCCAACTCATACACGCCGGCTTGGCTGTCCGGCCCGTTCCACACCGGCAAGGGCAGACGCGAATGCTCGCACCATAAAATCAGCCGGAATTTCGCGCTGACCCACTTGGGCTTGTCTAGGAAACCCGGATCCACCGGCGCGAAGCTGAACAAGCGCGGGCCGTCTTTGGCCTCGTCCAGCAGCGTGTGCATCAAGCCGGTATAAGCCTGTTCAACTTTGCCAAGAATTTTCTCCTCGCTGGCTTCCAACCGGCTAAACCCACCGCTCGTCAAGGCCTCCAAGTGGTGCTGATGCAAGCGTATCTGCGTCAACTGCCGGGACATCTCGGCAGAATTCGCCAGCAATTCCTCCAACGGATTGGGCCGCGCCGCAGGGGCGTTGTGCAGCAATTCCTCGATGCTCTGCCATTCATTGCATACCGGGCAAGGTTGCTCGGGCCGTCGGCGCTTTTTGTTCTCGATCAGCTTGCCCACGTCGAACAAGCCGATGCAAGGCGGCAGCAGGCAAGGCACCATCACATCGCATTGCAAGCCGGGCCAAAAACTCTCCACCAGCCATTTCACCTCGTAAGTCAGCGCCGACAGGAAACGCTCGGGATAAGGCGAGCGCACGGTCAGGCGGATGTCGTTGCCGATATGTTCCAGCAAGGCCCGCGCCCCGTACTCGTCTTCCAGCACCAAGCCGCGCTGCCAATGCACGCTGTCATGGTAATCCAACCGCCCCAGGGAATATTTGTGCAGGCGCACAATCAACTGGTAGAACAGCCCCTCCGCCGCCGCCGACTGCCCTGTCTTTTTCTCGACAATCCGGCAAATCTGCAACTGTTGTTCATCGCCCACCGCCAGCGCTTGCCAAGCCGGAATACTATCGGGGCGCACATCGGGGACGAGTTGCGCAATCAGGCTGGTGCCGTCGGTTTCTAGGGTTTGCGCCTCCGCGACGCGATAAGACAGGTCGAAGCGTTCCATCAAACGCCGAAAGATCGGATGCAATTTAGGCAGATAACGGTTTGCCTCCGGTCGGCCCGGATCGTTCCACAACAAGCCCAGCCGGGCGAAGCTGACCAGCCCATGGCCCTCGCGGGTTTCCCGGTCATCCAACACAAAACTAATCGCCGTGGACAGCCAATCCGGTTTCAGCACCACCATATCGCGCAGGGTTTCATCATGGGCGTAATGGATCAAATGGCCGAGCCGATGGGAAATGCGGATGAAATCCCCCGCCTCGTCCTCCTCCATCTTGCGCTCCCGGCAAAGCCCCATGACTGCCTGCAAAGGCAGATAAGCCGCGCCGCTGTCTTGCAATGCCTCGCGGGTTTCCGCCCAGCGCTTCGGCACCGAGCGGCCCATCTCCGGCAAGTCGGCGGCGACGCGGGCGATGGCTTGTTTCAGTTGGGCAATGCCCGCCCGCTCCCCGGTCGTCTCGTCGGGCTTACTTTCCACCAGAAAGAAATCCAGTACCGTATCCCTGCCGAACAAATCCCAGATTTCCTGC
>CAZOTR010000221.1:0-3696 GCA_964582755.1 uncultured Methylococcaceae bacterium
TGTTCGTCGCCGAGGGCTATGACGCGGTGACGATGCGGCGCATCGCCGAGGCCATCGAGTACTCGGCGACGGCGATTTATTCCCACTTCAAAGACAAAGACACCCTCATCCGCGAACTGTGCTGGGAAGATTCCCACTCGCTGGCGCAAGCCTTCCACGCCATCGCGGCGGAGCCGGACCCGCTGGCGCGGCTGCGCCAGATCGGCATGGCCTATGTCGAGTTCGGCATCAGCCATCCCAACCACTACCGCTTGATGTTCATGGCCCCCGGCAGGCTGGAGGCGGACGACCTGCCGCAGATGGGGCATGGCAACCCCGAGGAGGACGGCTACGCCTTCCTGGTCGCCACGGTGGCCGAGGCCATGGCGCAAGGCTTGCTGCGTGACGGCCTGGACGATCCGCATCGGGTCGCCCAGGCGTTCTGGGCCGGCGGGCATGGGGTCGTCGCGCTGCATCTGGCCAAGCGCGGCGATCCTTGGGTAGATTGGCGGCCCTTGCAGGAGACGGTGGCGCTGGTCTTGGATGCGATGATCGCAGGCTTCAAAAGGGAGCGGCAGGCCGGTGGCTAAACCGCTGTTTCTTGCCGCCGCGCTGGGTTTGCTGCTGGCCGCCTGCTCCGAGCCCAAGCCCGTCGTGCCAGCGCCGCGCCCGGTGCGGGTGGCGACGGTGAGCTATGCGACGGTGCTGACCACGGCAAACTATTCCGGCGAGGTCAAGGCCCGCCATGAGCCGGCGCTGTCCTTCCAAGTCGCCGGCAAGCTTGCCAAACGTTTAGTCGATGTCGGCGCGGCGGTGCAGGCCGGCCAGTTGCTGGCGACCCTGGACCCTCCCGATTATCAACTCAGCCAAGCCGATGCCGCCGCGCAGGTGCGGGCGGCGCAGGTGGAACTCAGCCGGCTGCGCAAGGACTTGCAGCACTCGGCCAACCTGTTGGCGAAAGAACTGACCAGCCCCGCCCACCACGAGCGCCGCGAGGACGCCGTGCGCACCGCCGAGGCGAAGCTTGCCCAGGCCCAAGCCGGCCTGGACAGCAGCGCCCGCAAATCCGCCTACACGGAATTGCGGGCGGAGCAAGCCGGGGTGATTACCGCCGTCGAGGCGGAGGCGGGGCAGGTCGTCGCCGCCGGCCAGACCATTTTCCGCTTGGCGCGCACCGATGAAAAAGAAGTGGCAATCAATGTGCCGGAGAACCGCCTGGAAAACCTGCGCGCGGCCAACGCCATCCAAGTCAGCCTGTGGGCCAAGCCGGGAGTGTCGTACCCGGCCAAGGTGCGGGAGATTTCCCCCGGCGTGGATGCGCTGATCCGCACCTTCACCGTCAAAGTGTCCATCCTCGGCGCGGACGAGGCGGTGCGCCTGGGCATGACCGCGACGGTCCATGTCCAGCGCGAGGAACCCCGGCCTGTCGCTTGGCTACCGCTGGCCGCCGTGACCCAGCACGGCGGGCAGCCGGCGGTCTGGGTGGTCGATCCGGCGAGCCAGACGGTCAATCCCAGGGCGGTCTCGCTATGCGGGTTCGAGGATGAAAGCGCCAAGATTTTCGACGGCGTGAAAGCCGGCGAGCAAGTGGTCACGGCGGGGGTGCATAAATTGTTGCCGGACGAAAAGGTGCGGCTGCTGGACGAGGCCCGGCCATGAACGGCTTGAACCTGTCCGCCTGGGCGCTGCGCCATCAGGCTTTGGTCGGCTATTTAATCGTCGCGCTCACCGTCGCGGGCTTTCTCGCCTACTTGAAGCTGGGCCGGGCGGAAGATCCCGAGTTCACCATCAAGACAATGATTGTCAGCGCCGAATGGCCAGGGGCGACGGCCCGCGAAATGGAATTGCAAGTCACCGACCGCCTGGAGAAGAAACTCCAGGAGACGCCTTGGCTGGATTATGTGCAGAGTTATTCCAAGCCGGGCAAAAGCCTAATTTTCGTCACCCTCAAGGACTACGCCCCAAACAAAGACGTGCCGGACGCCTGGTATCAGGTGCGCAAGAAATTGGGCGACATCCACGGCGACCTGCCCGAGGGCGTGAAAGGGCCGTTCTTCAACGACGAATTCGGCGACACCTACGGCACGGTGCTGGCGTTCACCGCCGACGGCTTCACCCATGCCGAGTTGAAAGACACGGTGGACGATGTGCGCCAAGAATTGCTGCGCATCCCCGGCGTCGCCAAGGTCGATTTGATCGGCGTGCAAGAGGAGAAAATCTACATCGAGATCTCCCACCGCAAGCTGGCCACGCTGGGCATAGACCCGATGCTGATCGTGCGGACGCTGCAACAGCAAAACAGCATGGACTCGGCGGGCAGCATCGACACTGCCAGCGACAAAATCTTCATGCGGGTCAGCGGCGATTTGAAGTCGGTGGAGGCGGTGCGCGGGATCGGCATCGAGGCCGACGGGCGGCAGTTCCGTTTGGGCGACATCGCCCGGATTTACCGGGGCTACGCCGACCCGCCGACGCAGCGGTTCCGCTTCCAAGGGCAGGACGCCATCGGCCTGATGGTTTCCATGGTCAAAGGCGGCGATATTTTGGAACTCGGGCGGCAGTTGCGGGCGGAAATCGCCCGGCTGGAGGCCAACCTGCCGAAGGGCATCGACATCCATGCGGTGTCCGACCAGCCCAAGGTGGTCAGCCACTCGGTCAACGAATTCATGAAGACCCTGGCCGAGGCGATGGGCATCGTGCTGGCGGTGAGCTTCCTGTCTTTGGGGCTGCGCACTGGCTTGGTGGTGGCGCTGTCGATTCCCTTGGTGCTGGCGATCACCTTCCTGGCGATGCTGGTCGCCGGCATCGACTTGCAGCGCATTTCCCTGGGCGCGTTGATTATCGCCCTGGGGCTGCTGGTGGACGACGCCATCATCTCGGTGGAGATGATGGTGGTCAAAATGGAACAGGGCATGGACCGCTTTGCCGCCGCCACCTTCGCCTACACTTCCACGGCCTTCCCAATGCTGACCGGCACCTTGGTGACCGCCGCCGCCTTCATGCCGGTGGGTTTCGCCAAGTCTTCGGCGGGCGAATATTGCTTTAGCATCTTCGCCGTGGTGGGCATCGCGCTACTGGCCTCGTGGCTGGTCGCCGTAGTGTTCACGCCTTATTTGGGCTTCAAGCTCCTGCCGGAAATCACGGCGCAAGGCATCCATGACGAGACGGAGGTTTACCGGCGCGGCATTTATCCGCGCTTCCGGGCGCTGGTCGGCTTTTGTCTGCGGCGCAGAGGCTGGGTGATCGGCGCGACCTTGCTGGTGTTCATCGCGTCCATGGTCTTGTTCCGCTTCGTCGAGCAGCAGTTTTTCCCTTACTCGGACCGCCCGGAATTGCTGGTTGACCTCTGGTTGCCGCAAGGTTCTTCGATCCTGGCGACGGGCCGGGAAACCGAGAAGGCCGAGGCGCTGCTGAAAAACGACCCGGACATCGTCAATTTCGTCAGTTATGTGGGGGCCGGCTCGCCGAGGTTTTACCTGCCGCTGGACCAGCAGCTAGACCATGACAATTTCGCGCAAATTGTTGTGTTGACCAAAAGCTTGGAAGCCCGCGAACGGCTGCTGGCGCGTTTGCGGCCAGCCTTCGACAGGGATTTCACACTCATGCGTGTGCGCTTGAACCGGCTGGAAAACGGCCCGCCGGTGGGCTTCCCAGTGCAATTCCGGGTCAGCGGGCGCGACATCCGGCAAACCCGGCGCATCGCCGAGGAAGTCGCCA
>CAZOTR010000221.1:3796-6504 GCA_964582755.1 uncultured Methylococcaceae bacterium
GCAGACCCGCCACGGTTTCGAGGACGGGATCATCTGGCGGCGCAACCGCTTTCCGACCTTCACGGTGCGCAGCGACATCGCCGACAACGCCCAAGCGCCCGACGTGACGGCGCAAATCGAGCCGCTGCTGGCGCCGATCCAAGCCAAGCTGCCGGACGGCTACCGGATCGAACTGGGCGGCGCGGTGGAAAGCAGCCAGAAGGCGCAAGCCTCGATCAACGCCGTCATGCCGGTGATGCTGGCCACCGTGGTGACTTTGCTGATGGTCCAATTGCAAAGTATGCAGCGCAGCCTGATGGTGTTGTTGACCGCGCCCTTGGGAATGATCGGCGTCTGCGCCTTCTTATTGATTTTGCAGGTGCCGTTCGGTTTCGTCGCCACCTTGGGCGTCATCGCCCTGGCCGGGATGATTATGCGCAACGCGGTGATTTTGGTGGACCAGATCGAGCATGACATCGCAGCCGGCTTTGCGCCGTGGAATGCCGTGGTCGAGGCGACGGTGCGGCGGTTGCGGCCCATCCTGCTCACCGCCGCCGCCGCCATTCTGGCGATGATCCCGCTGTCGGGCAGCGTGTTCTGGGGACCGATGGCGGTGGCGATCATGGGCGGGCTGCTGGTCGCCACGGTGTTGACCCTGCTGTTCCTGCCGGCGCTGTATGCGGCTTGGTTCAGGATCGAGCCGGAATAGGGGGCAAGCAATGGCGTTGCAAAACACTCGTAGGAGCGCCCCATGGGCGCGACCGGCCCCCGGTTCTTCGCGGGCATGGCCCGCTCCTACGGCAAAATTGATAGGCGGCAAAGACATTTATGCTCTTCTGTTGGCCTTGCTGGCGGTGGCCCTATCCGCCTGCACGGTGGGACCGGACTACCGTCCGCCGGCCGTGGCGATACCCAGCCACTGGACCGAACCCTTGCCCAATCCCCCCGGCCGCGACGCCGAAGAACTGGCGCATTGGTGGCGGGGCTTCCAGGATGCCCGCTTAAGCGCCTTGGTGGAGCGGGCCTTGCGCGGCAACCTGGACGTGCAGGCGGCGGACGCCCGCCTCGCCGCCGCCCGCGCCCAAAGCTGGGCGGCAAACGCGGAACGCTGGCCTAGCCTCAACGCCAACAGCGCCTACCAGCGCGAGCGCATCAGCCCCAATGCCTTGAAAGGCATCCTTGGCTCGGCGCAAAACTCAGGCGTCAGCGGGCCGTCCAGCGGCTTGTTGTCGTCCCTGGGGCCGCTGGGCGAACCGTTCAACCTGTTCCAAGCCGGCTTCGACAGCGCCTGGGAACTCGATTTGTTCGGCGGCTTGCGGCGCAAGGAAGAGGCCGCGCAGGCCAACGCGCAGGCGGCGGAGGAAGGCCGGCGTGGCGTCCGCGTCAGCCTCAGCGCGGAAGTCGCCCGCGCTTACCTGGAATTGACCGCCTTGCAAAAACGCCTGGGGATTGCCCGCCAGCGGCTGGAAAACCAAGGCAAGCTCTGCGAACTCACCGACAATTCCTTCCATGAGGGCTGGGCGTCCGTGCTGGATGCCAAACGCGCCAAAACTGAGCGGGAGACGGCGGCGGCGGCGGTGCCGACGCTGGAAGCGCAGATCAAGAACACCCGGCATGGCTTGGCCGTGTTGCTGGGCCTGCCGCCCGGCGCGTTGGAACGCGAATTGGCCGAGCCAGACACCGCCATTCCCGCGCCGCCCATTCTGCCTGCCGGCTTGCCGGCGGACGTGCTGCGTCGCCGCCCGGACATCCGGCAGGCCGAGCGAGGGCTGGCTTCCGCCACGGCCTCCGTCGGCGCGGCGGTGGCGGAGTTGTTTCCGAAAATCACCCTGACCGGCGCGGTGGGCTTGCAGAGCCAGGATCTGGGCAATTTCGCCAATCTGTCCAGCGGTTTCTACGGCTTCGGCCCGCGCCTGTCCTTGCCAATATTCCAGGCTGGACGCTTGCTGGCCAACATCGACACCCAGGAAGCCCGCGCCCAGGAAGCTTTGAAACATTACGAGAAGACCGTGTTGACCGCCTTCCGCGAAGTCGAGGACGGCCTGGCCGCGCTGAATGGCGAACAGCGGCGCAAGCAATCGCTGGCCGCAGCCGCGGCCAGCGGCCAAGGCAGCGCCGCAGCCGCGTTGGCCCTGTACACGGAGGGGGAAGCCGATCTGCAAACCGTGTTGGATACCCGGCGCAGTTGGTATGATACCCAGGATCAACTGGCCCAAAGCGAATTGGCCTGGGCCACCGGCCATGTCGCCTTGTTCAAGGCGCTGGGCGGCGGCTGGGAGTAGGCTGTAGGGGCGGGCTTCAGCCCGCCAAAGCGGCCTAAAGGCCGCCCTACCATCCCAAAGAGACTGCCATGTCCGATTTAAACGACCCCCGCGTATTTTTCGCCGCCGAACGGACGCTGCTTGCCTGGAACCGCACCTGCCTGGCGCTGATGGCCTTCGGCTTCATGATCGAACGCTTCGGGCTATTTCTGCGGATTCTGGGTGCCAACGGCCAAAACCTGCCGGCGGACCCGCTGTCGGTGTGGATGGGCTTGGGCTTCATCCTCTTGGGCGGCATCCTCGCCCTGTTGTCCGCCATCGAATACCGCCGTGTCCTGCGCACCCTCAAGCCCATCGAGATTCCGCAAGGCTATTGGCCTGGCCTTTCCGTATTCACCAATGTAGCCTTGATGCTGATGTCCCTGCTACTCAGCGCTTACTTGCTGTGTTCGGTTTTTGGCGTTTGAC
>CAZOTR010000222.1:0-6497 GCA_964582755.1 uncultured Methylococcaceae bacterium
GCTACGACTATCCGCCGCCCTGCGATTTCCTCGCCCGTTTCGAGGCGCAGGCCGCGCAGACGCCCGACGCCGTGGCGGTGGCCTGCCAGGGCGAACGCCTGGATTACCGGGAATTGGACGAGCGCGCCAACCGCCTGGCGCATTCCTTAAGGGCGCGGGGCGTGGGGCCGGACGCCATCGTCGCGCTGTTGAACGACCGGGGCATCGACTTCCTGGTCATGATGCTGGGCGTGTTCAAATGCGGCGCGGCTTACCTGCCGGTGGACCCCGCCCACCCCGACGCCCGTCTGGCGCAGGTGCTGCGCGGGAGCCGCGTGGGCTTGCTGCTGGCGGGGGAAAACTACCGGCAAAGGGCCGAGGCGATCTGCCAGACACTCGGCCCGCAAGCCCCCGGCCTGCATGGCCTGGCCGATGTGGGGGCGGCGGCGGGCAACCTGCCGCCGCGCCATCGCCCGGAAAACCTCGCGGTGGTCATTTTCACCTCCGGGTCGACCGGTGCGCCGAAAGGGGCCATGGTCGATTTCCGCGGCATGTTCAACAACCTCATCACCAAGGTGCCGACCCTGGGGTTGACGGCGGACGATGTCATCGCCCAGACCGCCGCCCAATGTTTCGACATTTCCGTCTGGCAGCATCTGACCGCCCTGGTCTGCGGCGGGCGGGTCGAAATCTTTGCGGATGAAGTCGTGCGCGACCCGGCCCGGCTGCTTAAACAACTGCGGGAGCGCGGCGTCACCGTGCTGGAGGCCGTGCCGTCGATGATCCAGGCTTTGCTGTTGGAGGCCGGGGAGGCCGACTTGCCCAACCTGCGCTGGCTGATTGCCTGCGGCGAGGCGTTTCCGCCGGCGCTGTGCCGGCGCTGGATGGCGCGTTTCCCGCACACCCAGGTATTGAACGCCTATGGCCCGGCGGAGTGTTCGGACGATGTTTCCTATTATCGAGTACCCGAGCCGCCCGCCGAGGCGGACACCGTGGTGCCGGTCGGCCAGCCGGTGGACAACACCCGTTTGTACCTGCTGGACCGCTGGCTGAATCCCGTCCCCGTGGGCGTGGCCGGGGAAATCTGCGTGGCCGGCATCCAGGTCGGGCGCGGCTATCTCAACCGCCCCGACCTCACGGCGGCGGCGTTTGTCCCCGACCCGTTCAGCCGCTCCGGCGAGCGTCTCTACCGCACCGGCGACCTGGGCCGCTACCGCCCCGACGGCAACATCGAGTTCCTAGGCCGCATCGACCACCAGGTGAAAATTCGCGGCTTCCGCATCGAACTCGGCGAGGTCGAGGCGCAGTTGCGCAGCCATCCGCGTGTCGGCCAAGCGGTCGTCACCGCGCACAAAGACGAAAGCAGCGGCAACCGGCTGGTGGCCTATGTGACGGCCGCAGGCGGAGACGGGCCGGCCTTGGCCGATGGGGATGATTTGCGGGCATATCTGGCCGGCCGGCTGCCGTCCCATATGGTGCCCTCGGCCTTTGTCGCGCTGGAGGAGCTGCCGCTGAATGCCAACGGCAAGGTTGACCGCAAGCGCCTGCCCGAACCGGACATCGCCGCCCAGCGGGAAGGCCGCCATGTCGCGCCTAGGAACCGCACCGAGGAAATCCTGGCGGACATCTGGCGCGAGGTGTTGGGAGTGAACCGGGTGGGGGTCTTGGACAATTTCTTCGACCTGGGCGGCCATTCGCTGCTGGCGGTGCAGGTGCTGTCCAGGGTGCGCGCCGCGTTCGGCGTGGAAGTGCCGCTGAATGTCGTGTTCGAGTCGGCCAGCCTGGAAACCTTGGGCCTGGCGATTGAGGAATTGCTGATCGAAGAATTGGAGGGCCTGACGGAACAGGAAGCCGAGGCCCTGTTGGCGGAAGCCTGATGGCACGATAAAAACAACGAGGAAACTTAAAACCATGCAGAGAAAGAGGACGATGTTTAAGAGGGCAGGGCTGGCGGCGTCGCTGCTGCCGGCCCTGTTGCTGGCCCAGGGCGCGTCGGCGCAAACGGCAAGCGGCGCGGCGAAGCCGTCGGCGAAGAAGGCGCATGCCAAGAAAGCCCCTGCGCATGTCCAGCCGGCCACCCAGGATGCCCCGGCGGCGGCTCCGCCGCCCGCCGTCCACACGGCGGAGCAAGCCGCGCCCTTGCCCACCGTCGATGTGGTCGGCAAGACCGGCTATCGCGGCGCCAACCCGTACAGCAAGGAATATGCGGCACCCAATTCCAGCATGGCGATGAAGACCGACACGCCGATCTTGGAAACGCCGATGTCCATCGAGGTCGTGCCGCGCGCGGTGATGGACGACCAGCAGTCGATCACGCTGCGGGAAAGCTTGCAAAACGTCAGCGGCGTGCAATGGAGCCCGGTGGAAGGCGAGTTGTATGAGAACTACATCGTGCGCGGCTTCGACGGCAACAACTCCATCGCCCGCAACGGCGTGCGGGAGACTAGCGTGTCCACCGAAACCGCCAACTTGGAGCGGGTCGAGGTGCTAAAGGGGCCGGCGGCGATGCTGTACGGGCGCACCGAGCCGGGTGGCCTCATCAACCGCGTCACCAAGGCGCCGCTGTGGGCGCCGTATTATTCGGTGCAGCAGCAATTCGGCTCCTTCGACACCTACCGCACGACGGTGGACGCCACCGGCCCGATCAACGGCGAGTGGGCTTACCGCGTCACGGGCGCCTACCAAAACAAGCAGTCCTACCGCGACTACGTCAACAACCAGCGTTTCTTCATCAATCCGTCCATCACCTGGAAGCCGACTGAGGCCACCGAAATCGGCTTGTCGTTTGAATACCAGAACGACGACGGCCGCTGGGACGACGGCATCCCCGCCGTCGGCACCAAACCGGCCAATGTGCCGTATAGCCGCTACCTGGGCAACCCGGTCTCCAACGACACGCAGGAGCGCGAGGTGTTCGATTTCCACTGGTCGCACGCATTCAACGAAGACTGGAAGATCAACCAGCGTTTCATGGCCTCGCTGACCACCTACGACCAGTTCAACGTTTTTCCGTGGTCTTTGTACCCGGACGGCCAGATGAACCAGGGTTTGTGGAACTCCCACGCGGACCGCAATATTTACTCGCAGAACATCAACGTGATAGGCCAGTTCGACACATGGGGCGCCAAGCACACGTTCATGACCGGCTTCGATTTTTACATGCTTAACGTGCCGGGCAAGCAAGGCAACCCCACGGCCGGGCCGCTCGCCGACGGCACCGCGATGATTAACCTGTGGAATCCGGTGTACTACCCTTACGACGCCAACGCGCTGCATGCGATTCCCTGGAACAGCTACGGCTACAACTACCAAGAATGGTACGGGCTGTATCTGCAAGACCAGATCAAGATCTGGGACAAGCTGCAATTGCTGCTCGGCGGGCGCTACGACTGGGCGCAGATCGGCACGAAATATGGCGCGGCCTCCTCGGGCGAGGCGCAAACCCAGGCGAACGACAGCAGCATCCGCGCCGACAAGTTCAACCCGCGCTTCGGCATCCTCTACCAGCCCTTGCCTTGGCTGTCGGTCTACGGCAATTACTCCGAGTCGCTGGGCGCGAACAACGGCCGCAACGCCAACGGCAAGCCGCTGGACCCGCAGGAAGGCGAAGGCTACGAGGCCGGCGTCAAGGGCGAGTTCCTGGACGGCAGGCTGACCACTACGGTGGCCTATTTCCACATCAACAAGACCAACATCGCCGCCGGCAGCGCCGACCCGCAACTGGCCTTGCAAGGCATCATGACCACCATCGGCGCGGCCAGAAGCCAGGGCATCGAGCTGGACATCGCCGGGCGCATCGACGAGAACTGGAGCCTGATCGCCAACTATGCCTGGACCGACACCCGCGTCACCCAGGACGGCCCGCAGACGGTGTGGGATTCCTCCTGGAGCAATTCGGTCTACCTCCCCAACGGCTTCGTCGGCAACCGCCTGCCGCTGGCCCCGGTGCATTCGGCCAACCTGTGGGCCAAGTACGAGTTCACCGACGCGACGTTCAGGGGCTTGAGCTTCGGCAGCGGCCTGCGCGTCGCCAGCTCGACCCAGGGCGACCTGGCCAACGACTTCCAACTGCCGGGCTATGTGACCTGGAACATGATGGCGTCTTACAAGCACAAGGTCGGCAAGGGGACGACGATGACCGCGCAGCTCAACGCCTACAACATCCTCAACCACCAGTACTACTACGGCGCGGACCAGGTGGACGGGGCGCAACGCTTTAACATCATCCCCGCCGCGCCAGTGAACTTCATGGGCTCGCTGCGGCTGGAGTATTGAGTTGGCGCGGAGGCGTGGGGGTCCAATGTCGTTTGAGGCAGGGCAAGACATAGCGTCCGGGCAGGGCTTCCAAGGCGGCCCGCCAATGGACGGGCTGGCCGGCGAACCGGCCGCGCCGCGCCGTCTGGCGCGGCTGCAAGCCCGGCGCAAGCTCTGGCTGGAGGTCCATCTGTGGCTGGGGCTTATCGCCGGGGCGGCGCTGGCGGTGATCGGCCTGACCGGCAGCGTGCTGGTGTTCTGGCAGGCCATCGACGGCTGGCTCAACCCTTCGCTTTATTATGTGCCGCCCGGCGCGCAGCCTTTGCCGCTGGAGCGGCTGGGCGAGGCGGCGCAGGCTTGGTTGCCGAAGGAGGCGAAAATCGGCTGGATCGAGTTCCCCCGCCAGCCGGACGAGGCGCTGGGCCTGTCTTACGCGCTGCCGTCCGCCGCCGAGCCGGGGCAGACCGAAACTTGGAATGTGTTCATCGACCCTTACACCGCCGAGGTGCGGGGGGCGCGGCTCTGGTATCCGGCCAATTGGTTTTCCGGCATGCCGCTGATGGCGTTCCTGTTCAAGCTGCATTACGCCTTGCTGATAAAGGACTGGGGGGTGCCGGCGGTCGGCGTCATCGGGACGGTGTTGCTGTTCTCGGTGCTGACCGGGCTGATCGTCTGGTGGCCGTTGACCGGACGTTGGCGGCAGGCGCTGACAATCAAACCCCGCGCTAGCGCCGAGCGCCTGAACTTCGATTTGCACAAGACCTCAGGCTTTTATACCGCCGCCGTGATGCTGGCCGTGCTGCTGTCCGGCGTCTCGATGAACCTGCCGGATTATTTCAACGCGCTGGTCGGCTGCTTCTCGAAGCTCAGCGTGCCTGAACAATTCCATTCCCAGCCTGCCCAGGGCCGCGCGCCGATAGGCTGGGCCAGGGCGGCGGCGATTGTCGATGCCGCCTATCCCGAGGGCCGTTTGGGATCCATGTCGCCGACCCTAGACGAAACCGGCGTTTACCACGTTTGCAAGATTGACATTGCCTCCCTAAGCCGCTTCGTCGGCACCCGCTGCGTGCTGGTCGAGCAATATTCCGGCGCAATCCTGAACGTGACCGACGCGGCCAGCGGCACGGCCGGCGATGTGTTCCTGCAATGGCAATGGCCTTTGCATTCCGGCCAAGCCTTTGGCTGGACAGGCCGCATCCTGGTTTTCCTGACCGGCCTCGCCTGCCCGCTGCTGTATGTCACCGGCCTAATCCGCTGGCTGCAAAAGCGCCGCGCCAGCCGCCGCCGGCCCCCCTTACCCACCTTGGCCTAACCGGAGTCCCCGCAAACCATGCAAAACCCTTTAGCCAGCCAAAAATCGAAATTGTCGGACGCCAAGCGGGCGTTGTTGGAACAGCGCCTGCGCGGTGGGCAGGCCGGACGCCCGGCGCTGGAAACCATTCCGAAACGGCCCGAAGGCCCGGTTCCCTTGTCGTTTGCCCAGCAGCGCCTGTGGTTTTTAGACCAGATGGAAACGGTCGGCATCGCCTACAACATCCCCACGGCTTTGCGCCTGCGCGGCGATTTGGACGTGCCGGCCTTGCGGCGCAGCATCCAGGAGATCGTCCGCCGCCATGACATCTTGCGCACCTCGTTTAAGCAGGCCGGCGGGCAGCCGGTCCAGGTGGTCGCGCCCGAGTTGCCGCTGGACATAGCCATCGAAGATTTAAGCCGGTTGCCTGCGGGCGAGCGCGAGGCTGCGGCCATCCGCCGGGCGCGGGAGGAGGGGACGCAGCCTTTCGACCTGGCCCAAGGCCCGTTGCTGCGGGTGGGGCTGCTGGCCCTAGGCGTCGTGGACGGCGCGCCCGAGCATGTGTTGTTGATTACGCTGCACCACGCCGTCTCCGACGGCTGGTCGGCCGGCCTGCTGTTCAAAGAATTCACGCGGATCTACCGCGCCTTCTCGCAAAACCTGCCTTCTCCCCTGCCAGAATTGGCTATCCAATACGCGGATTTTGCCCATTGGCAGCGGCAATGGCTGCAAGGCGGGCGCTTGGACAAGCAACTGGCCTACTGGACGCAGCAACTGCACGGCGCGCCGGCGCTGCTGGAACTGCCGACCGACCGGCCCCGGCCCGCCGTGCAAAGCCAGCGCGGCGGCGTCTGCGCGTTCGCCGTCGCGGAGACGGTCAGCAAACGGCTGAACGACCTTAGCCAGCGGCAAGGCGTCACCTTGTTCACGACCTTGCTGGCCGCCTACGCCGTGCTGCTGCACCGCTACAGCC
>CAZOTR010000223.1:0-6407 GCA_964582755.1 uncultured Methylococcaceae bacterium
GAAAAGGCGGTGGACGGGCGCAAGGTGAGTCCGCAAGAGCGGGCCGCCCGTTTCGGCCAGAAGCCGGTGACGCTGTGGCTGACCGGCGAGAAACGCTTGGACGCGGCCCATCGGCTGGACCGCAGCCTGTTTGACTTGGGCCATGCCAGCGTGGTGTTGGAGGATGATTCGCTGGGCGAACAGGCCGCCTTGGTCGCCCGCCATCTCAACGAGGCAGGCTTGATCTGCATTTGCGCCTTGGAGAATGCGCTGCCGGAGGAGGGCGCTTGGGTGGTTGCGGCGGAGAATCTGCTGATGGACGATGTGCTTAAGCGCTTGCATGGCGCGGAGGAGATGGATTTCGACATTTGAAATCCATGCTTTGGAAGCCAGTATGCCAGCCCTCAACCTGAATCCTGTTTAACTATGGCTGATAATATTCCGGGTTTTCAATGGGATGCCCACGCCAAACCGCTGATCGGCTTGGATGATGCGAGCGTCTACGCCTATGCCCATCTGATTCGCGGCGCGGAGTCGTTGATACTGGATTTGTTTGGCCGCGGGCTGTTGTCCGGCACGACGCATACCTGCATCGGCCAAGAATTATGCCAGATGGCGGTGGTCAGGGCGCTGGATGACCCTGATGACGCGGTGCTGTCCAACCATCGCAACCACGGCCATTTTCTGGCTTACTCGGGTAATTTCGTTGGCCTCGTCGCTGAAATCATGGGGCGGCAGGCCGGGGTTTGCGCGGGTTACGGCGGCAGCCAACATATCGCCTACCGCCATTTTCATAGCAACGGGGTGCAGGCCGGCATGACCGGGATTGGCGTCGGCCTGGCCTTGGCCCGCCAGCGGCGCGGCAGCAAGGGCGTGGTGGCCGTCATGGTCGGCGATGGCACTTTGGGTGAGGGGTTGCTGTACGAAAGCCTGAACATGGCGTCGATTTGGAACGCGCCCGTGCTGTTTGTGGTGGAAAACAACCGCATCGCCCAAACCACCCGCACCGAGCAGGTGTTGGGCGGCAGCATCGTCAAGCGCGGCGAAGCGTTTGGCCTGGACACTTGGCATTTGGATGATGCGGCGGACGGTTTCATGGCGTCCGCCGCGCAAGTGGTGGAGAGTGTGCGCAGCCGGCGGCGTCCGGGTTTGCTGGTGATCGAAACGCGCCGCCTAGGCCCGCACAGCAAGGGGGATGATTTGCGCGACGAGCAGGAAAAGCGGGAAATTGCCGCGCGCGATCCGCTTGCGGCTATGGGGCGGCGCTTGCCGGAGGCGGCGCGCCTCGCCATCGAGCAACGCAATGCCGAATACCTGCGCCAAGTGGAGGCCGCCGCCCTGGCTGCGCCCGAGTCCCGCTTCGAGTCCGTGCCTGCCCATGCGTTTCGCGGCGTCTGCGCGGCGGAGGTTCCGGCCCAGCCGGCGCAGGCGGCGACGGTCCGCGCCGCGATCAATGGCGCTTTGCGTGATTTGCTGGCAAACCGCGAGGACGTGATCCTGCTGGGCGAGGATCTGCACGAGCCTTACGGGGGGGCTTTCAAAGTCACGGCGGGTTTGTCGCCCGCTTTCCCTGGGCGCGTGGTGTCCACGCCAATCAGCGAGGCGGGCATCACCGGGGTCGGCATTGGCTTGGCCTTGGCGGGGTTGCGCCCGGTGGTCGAGATCATGTTTGCGGACTTCCTGACCCTGTGCATGGACCAGCTTTACAACCATGCGGTCAAGTTTCCGGGCATGTTCCCCGAGGTGGCCGTGCCTTTGTTGCTGCGGACGCCCTGCGGCGGTAGACGCGGCTATGGCCCGACCCACAGCCAAAGCTTGGAGAATTTGCTGGTGTCGGTGCCTGGCCTGACGGTGTTGTACGGCAGCCACCGGCACAATGTCGGCCAGTTGTTGGCCGATGCCGTCAGCCGCTGGCCGAACCCGGTGGTGTTCCTCGAACACAAGCTGCTTTATGGCGAACCCCAAGATCCCGCCGATTACGAGGTATTGCCGCCGGACCCCGAGGATATTGCGGCGGCGCTGTTCCCCACCCTGCGGCGCGGGGACGGGGAGGCCGATGTCACCCTGGTCGCGTTTGGCGGGATGCTGCCGGTGGCCGAGCGCGCCGCCGGCATTCTGGAGAAAGAGGAGGAGCTGTCGGTGGAGATCATCGCCCCGGCGCTGCTGTCGCCGCTGCCGCGCAACACCTTGCTGGCCGCGCTGCTGGAGCGGCCACGCATCGCGGTGGTGGAAGAATCCCACCATGAGTTTGGCGTGGGGGCCGAGCTGCTCGCCTGCCTGGCGGAGGCGGGTTATCGCGGCGAGGTCATCAGGGTCGGCATGGCCCCGGTGCCTATCGCCGCCGCCCGCAGCTTGGAACGGGCGCAATTGCCCGACGAGGCGACGATTGTCGCCCATGTTTTAGATTTGCTCTGAGAGGTTTTCCAAATAATGGCTGTTTCTGTGCATGTGCCGCGCATCAACAACAACGACGACGAAGTCACCTTGGTCGGCGTCGAGGTCGCGATAGGCGATTGGGTCACCCAAGGCCAAGTGGTCGCCCAAGTCGAAACCGCCAAGGCCGCCATGGATGTCGAAGCGCCCGCCGATGGTTTCGTGTTGGGCATTCCGGGCGAAATCGGTAGCCAAGTCACGGTGGGCAGTGTCTTGCTGTGGCTGGGGGCGAGCCGGGACGAAGCCTTGCCGACAGACACTGCGCCCCAGCAGACACCTGCCGCCGGCGCAAAGCTTAAAGGCCAGCCCACCGGCAAGGTGCGGCTGTTGCTGCGCCAGCACGGCCTGGACGCCAGCGCCATTCCCGCCATCGGCGACCGGCTGACGGCGGAGGATGTGCGGCGTTATTTGGCGCAGAAGGGTCGGCCTGCGGCGGCGGCGCCAGCGAGTGGGGGCAGGCCGCAGGCAGAATGGCCTTTGCCGGAGACGGCCGGCGAATGGCGCGAGCTACGCGTCGAAGAGCGGGGCATGTTGGCGACCGTCTCCTGGCAGCGCGACCACGCCGTGCCGGCCTATCTGGAGTTGGCTTACGATGCCGCCGCCTGGGAGCGCTACGCCGCCGCCTTCGCCGAACAGCACAAACTGCTGTTGAGTCCGCTGTTGTCGCTGATGGCGTGGCGGCTGGCGCGGCTGGCGGTCGAACAGCCCAAGCTCAATAGCACCCTCATCGGGGGCCGCCGCCTCGAATATTCCAGCGTAAATGTGGGCTTCACCGTCCAGGCCGGGGAGACGCTTTACCTATGTGTGCAACGCGAGGCCGAGAAGCTCGCCCCGCTGGATTTCGTCAACACATTGGGTGATTTGCAGCGGCGGGCGGCGGCGCACAAGCTTGGCGCCGACGAGACGCAGGGGGCCACCATTGCCTTTTCCAGCATGGCGCGTTGGAAGGTGGGCCGGCATATTCCGGTGTTGGCCCCGCAGACTGCGCTGATGGTTGCCCACACCGTGGGCACCGATGGCAAGGCCGTGCTGGGCGCGACGTATGACCACCGCGTGTTGAATGGCTTTCATGTCATCTCGGCGCTGCGCAAGCTGTCCACGCCACCTGAAATCTAATCTCTACTAGGAGTCAATCCGCAATGAATTTGGAGCGCAATGCCATCGAGCAGGCGATTAAGGACAAGATCGTGGAAATCGTCGACCTGTCGGGGGAAGACGCCCGCGACCTTGCCCATGACGAGCTAATACCCGCCTCCGGGCTGGTCGATTCGGCTGGCCTGTTTGAATTGCTGGGCTGGTATGAACATCATTTTGAAATACCCTTGTCGCAAGACGAGATCACCATCGACAACCTGGGCAGCATCAAACTGATGGCGGATTTCGTGCTGGCCCGCAAGGGTTTGTCATGATGCCTGCGGAAGCTGCCGGCTTGCCGTCGTCTGCGGAGGCCATGGACGGCGTCGAACCGTTCTTCATCGACTCGGCGGGCGGTCCCTTGTTTTGTGTGCATCACCGGCCCCCCAAGACGGTGGAGGCCAGGGGCCAAGTCTTGGTCGCCCTGCCGTTCAACGAGGAAATGAACCGCTGCCGCAGCCTAGTCACGTTGCAGGCGCGGGCTTTTGCGGCCATCGGCGTGGGAACGCTGGTGGTCGATCTGTTTGGCACCGGGGACAGCGGCGGGGAATACCGCGACGCCCGCTGGGATGTCTGGCTGGAAAACCTGGAGACGGGCTTGCGATGGCTGGACGGACAACCCGGTTCGCGGCGGGCGGTGTTGGGCATCCGCCTCGGCGGCATCCTGGCGGCGCAACTGCTGCGCCAGCGGGCCGATGCCGGCTTGTCTCTTATGCTGTGGCAACCGGTGATTGACGGCGCCCAGAATTTCAACCAATTCCTCCGCATCCGTCTCGCGGCCCAGATGCAGCGCGCCGACCTCCCCAAAGAAACCAGCGCCAGCCTGCGCCAACAGCTTGCCGAAGGCAAAAACATCGAGATTGCGGGCTACGAGATCCCTCCGCAGTTGGCCACCGCCATCGAGGCGGCAAACCTCAAAACCCTCGCGCCGCCCGCCGGCACGCCGGTTTTCTGGTTGGAGCAACGCGGCGTGGATGCCTCCTTGCCGCCGGCCAGCCAGAAATTGCATAGCGCATGGGCCGAGGCGGGCGTCCATCCGACCGTGGCCTTGTACGACGGCCCCGCCTTCTGGCAAGTCTACGAGCGGGACATCGCCGGCCATGCGGTTGAACTGACCACCGAATGGCTGGGGACGCAATGGGGGCAGGCATGAGCGAACAAGCCATTAAGTTTGAATGCGGCGGGGTGCCTCTGGTCGGCATCCTGCACCGCGCCGCGCAGCCCGCCAAAAAGCGGGGCATCGTGATGGCGGTGGCCGGCGGGCCGCAATACCGCGTGGGCGGGCATCGCCAATTGGTGCTGTGGGCAAGACGCCTGGCCGCCGAGGGCTATCCCGTCCTCCGTTTCGATTACCGGGGCTGGGGCGACAGCCACGGCGAGTTTCACGATTATTTCGAGGTGGACGAAGATATTCGGGCGGCTATCGACCGCTTTGCCGCCGAGGAGCCTGGACTGGAGGAAATCGTCCTGTGGGGCGAGTGCAACGCGGCGTCGGCAATTTTGTTCTATGCCTACCGCGACCCACGTGTGCGCGGCTTGGTCTTGCAAAACCCTTGGGTGCGCTCGGAAGGCGGGCAGGCGCGGACCCTGCTCCGGCATTATTACCTCATGCGCCTGCGCCAGCCCGAGTTTTGGCAAAAATTGTTCAGCTTTAAGTTCAATCCTTGGGAGTCCTTGCGTTCGTTGGCGAGGCTGATTGTTGCCAGCCGCGCTGGCGCGGCAACCCCGGCGGCGGAACCGGCGGGCAGCGCGTTGGCGGGTCCGCTGTCGCGGGAGCTGCCCCTGCCCGAGCGCATGTTTGCCGGGTTTAGCCGTTTCCACGGGCCGGTCATGCTCGTCATGAGCAACCTGGATTTGATTGCGCGGGAATTCGACGAAGCGGTCCGCGCCCAACCCGCGTGGAGCGCCTTGCTGTCCTCCGGCGCTTACCGCCGCCACGACATGCCCGAAGGCGACCACACGTTCTCGTCGGCGGAACAGCGCGGCAAAGTGGTGTCGTGGGCGATAGCCTGGCTGGCTTCCTGGTGAGCCGCTGATTTTTTGCTTGGGAGACAGAGAATGGCCCGCCCTACCATCGAACCGATCACCGAGGCAGTCCTGCCTGAATTCGCGGCTTTTCTGGCCGTCCATTTGAACGCGGCGTTTTCCGCCCAGGTTTGGGAGGCGGGCTTGCGCAAGCAATGGACCGCCGACTTGCCGAACTACGGCTTCGTGCTGCGCGACGAGGGGCGCATCGTCGGAGGAATTGGCGCTTATTACGCCGACCGGCACATCAACGGGGCGTTGGAGCGCTTTTGCAACATCACCAGTTGGTGTGTGCTGGAGCCTTACCGCCAGCAAAGCATGCGTCTGGCCATGGCCATCATCCAGCAACCCGGCTTTCACTTCACGGATTTCTCGCCCACCAAAGTAGTGGCCGCTTCGCTACAGTTCCTGAAATTCAAGCCGCTGGACGAAGGCCAGTGGATCATGCCGAATATGCCTTTGCCGTCCGGCGGCAAGGTTTTGGACCAAGCCACGGACATCCAATCGGCATTGGCGGGAGAAGCCTTGGCCGTTTACCGCGACCATGCGGAATTTCCGTGGCTAAAGCATTTGGCGGTTGGCGAGGCGGGCGCGTGGTGCCATGTGATCTACAAGCCCATGCGTTACCGGGGGCTGCCGGGGGCGCAAATCCTCCACTTCAGCGATGCGGGGTTATTTGAGCGCCATCTGGGCCATCTGCGCGCTTATTTCCTAGTGCGCGGCTTGTGGTTCACGCAGGTCGAATGCCGCAAGCTGGATAGGCAACCCTGGTTCAGCAAGCGGCGCAGCGGCTTCAATCCCAAAATGTTCTTGAGCCACAGCCTGGAGGCCAAGGA
>CAZOTR010000224.1:0-2900 GCA_964582755.1 uncultured Methylococcaceae bacterium
CCATGTGCGCCATGTAAGCTTCATAGTCGCCTTTCTGGCGGTGGGGCGCATTCCAATCGTCTGCGTTCCGTCCCGTCAGGTTGCCGAATATCACGCCCACCGAAAGCGCGTCGCCCCGGATTGGCTTGATGCCGTCTTGCATGATTTTATGGGTCATGCGTTCTCCGTCGCGGTTGGCCATGGTCAATACTCTCCCGGCAACAGCAGCACGTTGTCGGTGAGGTAGAACCGCCAGTCGCCTTCCTGCATGTCGGTGAACTCGATGGGCTTCTCCCGAAGGGCGTGGTCGTTGCCGTCGTCCACCCGGATCGTGGCCTTGCGGTCTTTGACCGACAGCACGATGTGCAGGAACGCCTCTTTGCGCAGCAGCGGGAAAAACTCCGTGGCCACGACATCCAAGAACCAATAGGCGCCCTCCTGCCCGCCGTGTTCGGCGAACGACTTGACGCCGTCCGTGTACAGCATGGCCTTGGCCAGCCAATGCCGATACCAGTTTTCGGTGCCCGAGAACTGGAACAGATGGCTGTCCAATTGCTCCGAAGTCAGCCGCTTCCTGCCGGACGGGGGCGGACTTTCGGGTTCGCCTTGGCCGCGGTCATTCGATGATGGCGGCAGGGTGTCGCCGGGAAGCCGCAGAATTCCTCCCTTGATCAGTCCACTGATGACCGTCTCGTAATCCGGGTCGCCCAGGTCGATCTCCAGGGCGTTGGCTGCGATGCCTTGATGTCGCTTGATCCAGCCCCGCCCGAAGGCGGCCTGGACGACGGCTTGGCGCCATCCATCCAGCAGCGGCAGGTGCGAAACCTCCTTGAGCAGGGACCAAGCTGCCTCGGCCTCGAAGGCTTCATCGGCTTGGTCCGGACCGTCGGTGTCCGCCCTCAGTATCCGCAGGGCGCGCCGTCCGGCATAATCGAGGCTCAAGGCCAGGGGTGTGTAAATCCAGGTCTGCGCCACCTCGCCAAACAAGCCGGACGAGGGCATCCTGCCGCCCAGCTTTGCCATCTGGCCCGGATTCGAAACCCTGACCAGAACCTTGCCCTCCTGGCCGGTGCCGGTCAGGTTGAAGGCCGAAAACCCGCCTTGCCCGGGCGGCAGGCTGAGGCGGGCCAGAAACTCCTGGAGGGCGGTGTCGCGGCCCCACAGGCTGATGAAAAACAGTTCCCCGCTCGCCTGGTCCCAGACGGCGGCGTCGGCAAACAAGCCGTACACGCCGTCCACACGGTAAAGCGGCCTTTCGTTTGGGTTCATGGGTGTTTCTCCGTTAGGTTGTAAAACCGGGGAAACACCGCCCTGGCCGGGGATGTTTCCCCGGTCGGGTGGGTTGTGGAGGAGGCTGTTGTTGCCTCCAGTGTTTTTGCCGACCTTTCCTGGCGGAAGGGGCGGCGGTTTCATGTCAAATCCCCGGCCTGGCTTAACCGCGGAAAACCACAAGCCTTCCGGCTGCGCGGAGCTTCTCTTCGATGACCTCGACCAGCGACCGGTTGTTGACCTGGTAGAGATCCGACAACGCCAGCGACAACGCCGTTCTGCCGGCGCCTCGCGGGATGACGGTTTCTTGGGCCAGGCGTTCGTCCGCCAGCATGTCGGCCACCCACGCCTTGGCCTCCTCCAGCGGAGTGTCGGAGCGGTAGGCTTCGGCGTAGGCCGCCGCATAGTCGATCCCCAGCCTTCCGCAAAGGGTCGCGGCGATCAGATGGACGTTGCCGTCCGTGGTCCCGTCGCAGCCATAGCCTTGCCGGTACGGCCTCGGGCTGTATTGGATGTAGCCCCAGGCGTGTTCGGGGTAGCCGTCCTCCTTGTCCCAAACGATCTTCTTGATGTAACCAGCAGGTATTTGGCGGGCTGCTTCGGCCACATCCGCCAGCCGCCGGGCCAGTTGCTTGTGTTGTGCGACCGACGCCAATTCGTCTTGGTAGGCGCGGCCGTTTTTGTCCGGGTCGATTTTGGTTTGCATGGTGTCTCTCCGAAAATGGGAAATCCGGGAAAACACCGCCCTGGCCGGGGATGTTCCCCGGCTGGGTGGATGGAAGGAGGCCGAAAAATGGCATCCAAGGTTTGCGCACCCCCGGGCCTCGCGGCGCCGGGGGTTGTGGAATCAACGGGCGGGCTGCCCGGTCCCTGCGTCGGCGATTCTCCGGGCCCGCCTTGCCAGATCCATCAGGCAGGCATGGCTGTCGTCCACGCCGTCGCAGGGCTCGAAAGGCCTGCCGCCGTTTTCCGGGACGGTCTCGCCCCAAAGCCCCAGCCCCGCCACCTGCAGGACGAAGGACTGCGCTTCGAGCAAGGCGGCCAGGTCCAGCCCGGCCGCCTTCAGGGATTCGGCGGCCTTGGCCTGGTGCCATTGGCGGCGGGCCTCTTGGATGGATGCCTCCGTCGGCCCGTGGAAGTCGATACCGAAGTCTTCGTTTTCATACCTGTACTTCAGCGCAAACGCTTTTGTCGCGAATGGTCCGAGCTTGGCGAAGGCCTGGTCCAAGCACCGGATGAAGGGGTAGTTCATGGATTGGCTGGGGCAGCGCACTTCAAGCCAGGTGCCGCCGCCCTCCGGGTCTTCCAGTTCCTCCATCGAAATGTCCTCGCATTGGTCCAGCAGGCTTTCCAATGCCCCGATGGCCTGTTCTTGTGCGTCTGTCTTGGGTGCTTTCAAGGGTACGCTGGCCGTGAACTCATAGTAATCGGACATGGTCGCCCCTCCTTTACGCCATGGTGGCCAGTGAAAGTTCCGGCGGGACGCTGCCCGGCGGCGGCTCCGCCGGTATCCGCCAGCCCAGCAGGGCCAGCGCCTCTCCGGCGGTTTCCACTGCCTCGCCGAGGACTTCCCAGCCATCCGGCCCGCCGCCCGGTCGCAAGCCGCCGTAGGCGGCGAGCAGGGCGCGGCAGGCGTCGAAGGCCTTTTCCCG
>CAZOTR010000224.1:3000-6356 GCA_964582755.1 uncultured Methylococcaceae bacterium
GGCGTTCAGGACATCCAGCCAGTCGGCCTTCTTTTCGCCGAGCAAATGCCCCGGCGGCAACAACGCCTCGACGGCGATGCCGTCGGCGGCAAGGCGCTCCCGCAGTTGGGCGGCAGCCGCCTCGCCGACGCCCTTGCGGTCCAGGTCGCACCAGACCCGCACGAGGCGGGTGCCGGCCGGGGGGCTGAAGCCCGCCAGCAGCGTGGCGCTCACCGCGCTCCACGCCGGCAGCCCGGTGGCCTGGCGCACGGCCAGGGCCGTTTCGATGCCTTCGGCCAGGTCGATGGTTCCCGATTCCCCGCAGGTGCCCAAGCGGATGGCGCCGCCCATGACTTGGCGGCCCGGGGGTATCCCCATCATCTTTTTGGGCGCTTCGACCGGGGCTTTGCGGCCCAGGCTGCTGAGGTAGATGCGGTGGATCGTCACTGGCTTGCCCCCGGCGTCGCAGATCAGGGCTAGCAGAGCCGGGAAGGTGCCGGCGAGGATTTTCTCCTCGTTGTAGTAGCGCAATCCGCGATGGAAGCGGATCGCGCCGCCGACGCCCGCGAGCAGGCCGGCGTCCAGTCCCCGGTTGGCCAGGTAGTCCCGCAACGGCTTCGCCGCGGGCGCCCGCCAATCGACGGACTCTTTCCAGGTCTTGCGCAGCCGTTCGCGGATCTGCCCGTCGGACGGGCCTTTTGCATAAACGGCCGGGGCCGTCCGGCAACCCGGCCGGGTCGGCAGGGTGCCGCCCAGCGCGTTGTCGACCGCCTCCAGCGCCTCGGGAAAGCTCCAGCCTTTCAGCCACTGCAACAAGCTGAAGCCGTCGTGCGACGCGCCGCAGGTGTTGCAGACGCCGCCGCCGGTGAGTCCAACGTCACGGAACAGGCGGAAGCCGTCATGGCCCCCATGCACCGGGCAACCGACGTGGCGACCGGGTTTGGAGAGGGCCGCCTCCAGCTCGGGGCACAGCCCCTCCAGCAACGGCACCCAGCGGCCCCTGGCCGCCTCGCGGACGGCGCCGGACTCAAGTTTGCGTTTGTCGTTCATGGTGTCTCTCCGTCAGGCAAGTCAAACAAGGCGCTGTCGCCGCCGTCCGGCGCGATGTGGCGCAAGAATGCGGGGGCCGAAGGCAGGCAGGCGACGAGTTCGCGCAGCCTGCTGCCCGGGCTTTGGATGGCTTGCTCGCCGGGGTTGGCCACGATGACGTTGGCCAGCCACCAAAGATCAATCAGGGTCGGCAACCCGAAACCCTCGGCGATGCCGCCGACGGTCTCGAAGGACTGCTCGACCTCGAGGAACAGGCGCGCGCCCAGGTTTGCTGGGCTGGGTTCAAGTCTGTGCTCAAGCGCGGATTTGGGCATGGGGATTCTCCTAGGGTGAAAACAGCCAAGGAGAACCGTCCCTGGGGCGGTTCCCCAAGGGGGTTGGATGTGGCGGCGGCAGGTTGCCGGGTCAGCCGGGCACCAGTCAGGTTTCCGGTGCCGACCAAGTTTGGCTTTTGGCGTCGAAGCGGTAGCCGAGCGCCTTCAGCCGGTCGCGTTGCCGCCGCAGCAGCGTCCGCTCGACGGTCGTGTCGAGCTTGACCGTCCCGGCGGGCGGCCACAGCGGGCCGAACAGCCGGGAGTCTTCGTGATCGCCCGCAGGTTCGCCGGGCGGCGCGCCATGCCCTTGCGCCTCGGGCGCGGGGGCCGGTGCGGGAGCCGCCGGTTCTTCCGGTGCCGGGGTTTCCTCGGAGGGCTGGGGCAGTTCGGATTCGATTGAATCGACCTTGATGCCCTGTGGCCGGTTGCCAGGCAGGCTGTTGGCGGCGGCCAGCGCCATGCCGGCCAGCCTCGCGCGCACCTCGACGACCGTCTGGCCCTGGCAGGCGTAGGCGGCCGGGTGGATGCGGGCGATGTCGAACTCGCCCGTGTACTGGCCGGCCCCGTATGGGTCCAGCAAGGCGTCTTTGACGGCGAAGGTGCCGATGTCGGTGACCAGGCGGCCCACGGAGAAGGTTCCGTTGCGGCCGTGGAGGGTGCGGATGAAAAGCGTGCCGGGCACTGTGATCATGGGATGGGCCTCTGTCGTAGGGAAAAGACGGAGGCCATGGCCCGGGGCCGGGGATGCCCCGTCCGGGTTTGGCAAAGCTGGAAGGCATAAACCAGGGAAGCCGAGGCTCCCCTGGCGTTTGTAGCATGGCGGCGGTTTTTCGCATACGCCGCGATTGGTGGGTCCACGGGCTATTAAGTGGACCTTGGAACCTGCACGCGACTTTCCCAACCGCCGTCGCGGCCGGGAAGGGCAGTGTCGCGACCCCAGGAAGCGCAGGCACGCTGGGGTGGACGCCTATAGGCAAAGGGCGCGGCTTTGACCGAAGCCGCCACGGACGAACGGCAACGATTGTACTATAGGTCTGCGGGTGTTTGCGCGGCGGATTGCCGCTTGCGTTGGCGATGCGGCCCAAGCATGGCTTCCGTGATTTCCCCAAGGGATTCGACGCCGAAGAAAGCCTTGATGGAGTCTTCGACCCGGATCGAGCGGGGGCCTGGGTGGCCAATCCTCCCGATGATAAGGAGTTCGCTGGTCCAGTCGTCGTCTTGGATTTTGGCTATCTCCCTCGCGCCCATGGACAAGACCTTTTCGGTCACGTCGAGCGTCAGCGCCTCGCCGGCGTTTTCGGGGATGTTGGGGTAGGCATGGTTGAAAACCTGGGGTTGCACCCTGGCTTGGATCGTTTTCATGGCGGCGCTCCTGTCGGCGTGTCAGGACGGGATGCGCCCCGGAAGGGAGCCGCTCCCCGTCGGGTGGAAATGCTGGTGGTTGGCGCCTGCCTGGAAACCTTGCGGTTTCCAGGCGGCGGGTTTTGCTTGGGGGGTTAAGCGGCCTGGGGCAATTCCCCGGTGGCCTGCTCTTTGGCTGTGAACACCGTCTTGCCGTCCACCTTGACCCAGGCGACCTGGAGCAGCCGGCCTTTGAGGACGACGCCCGTCTGGCCTGCCTTCTCGCCCTTTTCAAAGGTGAAGGTTTCGGGGTAGATGTCGCCGACCTTAAAGCCGACCAGCACCTTTTTCTTGGCGTCGATGTCGGCCTTGAACCGGGTCAGGACTTCCAGGGCTTCGCGCCCGGAAATCCTGCAGTCGAACTTCGTGTATTCAACGTCGTCGGTGCTGCCGCGCAGGGCCGATATGTCCACGGCCCAGAAGTTCTGGCCGCGGACCTTGACCTCGCGCATCCGGTTGGCGTAGCCGAGGCCGGTGGTGTGGAGGTCAAAATAATTTTTGGTTGCGTTGTCTTTGTAGATGCTCATGGCGTTTTCTCCGGTTGGAATGCGAAAAAAAACCGAAGAAACGCAACCCTTGGGGGATGTGTCTCCCCGGCCGGGTGGTGGATGG
>CAZOTR010000225.1:0-4423 GCA_964582755.1 uncultured Methylococcaceae bacterium
GCTCCATTTCGCCGTGGTAGCGCAGGGCAATCTTCAATCCATCCCCCCAATCCGGTACACTACGCGCCTTTTAAATTCCAGGCCGGTCCAGACCCGGACGCCACAACCCTTGAAACCGTGAGGAATCCCCTATGAGCCAGACTGCCAACGCCCTGATTGAATCCTACTATGCCGCTTTCAACGCCGGCGACATGGACACGTTTCTCAGCCTGTTGACCGACGATGTCATCCACGACACCAACCAGGGTTCCCGCGAGATCGGCAAGGGGCCGTTCCAGGCGTTCATGGACCGCATGAACACCAACTACAAGGAGCAGTTGGTGGACATGGTCATCATGAGCAACGAGGCTGGCGACCGCGCCGCCGCCGAGTTCGTGGTGCTGGGCGAATACCTGAAGACCGACGAGGGCTTGCCGGAAGCCAAGGGCCAGAAATACCGCCTGCCGGCCGGCGCGTTCTTCGACATCCGCGACGGCAAGGTCGCCCGCATCACCAATTACTACAACCTGGAAGACTGGATCCGCCAGGTCAGCGTCTAAGCCATGGGCGAGATCAGCATCAAGCATTTGTCCGGCGTTGGCATAGAGCCGTGGATTGCCGACTTGGCAAGGCTGCGCATCGCGGTGTTCCGCGATTTTCCGTATTTGTACGACGGCACTACCGAGTACGAAGAAAACTATTTGCAGACCTACCTGAAGACGCCGGACAGCATCGCCGTGCTGGCCTTGGACGGGGACAAGGTCATCGGCGCGTCCACCGGCCTGCCGATGGCGGACGAGACGCCCGAGTTTCAACAGCCGTTCATCGAGCAAGGCTACGACCCGGCCAAGGTGTTTTACTGCGCCGAGTCGGTGCTGCTTAAGGAATACCGGGGCCGGGGCGTCTACAAGCACTTCTTCACCGGACGCGAAAACCATGCCCGCCAGTTGAACCGCTTTGACTGGTGTTGTTTCTGCGGAGTGCAGCGCCCGGACAACCATCCTTTGCGCCCGGCGGACTTTGTGCCGCTGGATGCGATCTGGAACAAGTTCGGCTATGTCAAACACCCGGAACTGCGGACTTCCTACCATTGGAAGGACGTGGACCAGACGGAAGAGACTGACCATGAGATGGTGTTTTGGCTCAAATCCCTGAAGGAAACTTAAGATGAGCGAATCCAAGGCCTTCCGTCTGGCGACGGCGCAATACGACATTAGTTTTTTAAAGGATTGGGCGGAATACGAGGCCAAGGCGGGCCGCTGGGTGGCCGAGGCGGCGCAGGCCGGGGCGAAGATGCTGGTGTTCCCTGAATATTTCAGCATGGAGCTGGCCTCGCTGTTCCCGGAAGAAGTCTATAAGTCGCTGTCCGGGCAACTCGAAGCCTTGCAAACGATTTACCCGGACTTCCTCACACTGTACCAAAGCTTGGCCGAAACTCACGGAGTTCACATCCTGGCCGGGTCTTATCCGGTGCGGCAGGAAGACGGCAGCTGCCGCAACCGTTCCTGGCTGTTCAGGCCCGACGGCAGCAGCGATTACCAAGACAAGCTGCAAATGACCCGCTTCGAGAACGAGCAATGGTTCATCGCCGCCGGGGACGAGATCAAGCTGCTGGACACCGAGTTTGGCAAGATCGGCGTCAACATCTGCTACGACAGCGAGTTCCCGATCATCGCCCGCAAACAGGTCGAGGCCGGGGCGGATTTGATCCTGGTGCCTAGCTGCACCGACACCCTGGCCGGCTATTGGCGGGTGCGCATCGGCTGCCAGGCGCGGGCCTTGGAAAACCAATGCTATGTCGTCCAATCCCCCACCGTCGGCCTCGCGCCCTGGTCGGAGGCGGTGGATGTCAACATCGGCGCGGCAGCGGTGTATACGCCGGTGGACTACGGCTATCCCGACAACGGCGTCCTCGCCATCGGCGAGTTGAACCAGACGCAATGGGTGTACGCCGACCTTGACCTATCGACCATCGCCAAAGTGCGCGAGAGCGGGCAGGTGTTCAACTACCGCGACTGGCCGGGGCAGTTCCGCTGCGCGTGAGCTTGCCTGCCGGGGCTGGCGGGCCACCGGCGCCGCTTCCGCCCGCCAAGGCGGTGCCGTCCCCGGCGTTTCACGCGCATTAGGCGAATGGCGGGCCAGCGTCCGCGCCGCCTTCCAACCCAAGCGCCGCACACTTTGCGTTTACGCGCCTCCTGGCAGACCGCCGCCTGCGCCCTAGCGGAGACGCGCCCCTCCTCCCCCCTGGATTCCTCCGCCCACGGCGACCAGATCGACCAGGAATGGAACGAGATGGTGGACGAAATTCGCCAACTCACCGCCATCGACCCCTTGACGCGCATCGGCAACCGCTGCTGCCTGGACGATTACTACGCATGCAAATGGCTGCGCAAGGACCGGCTAAAGCCGGATTTACAAACCGGCATAATGCCCGCCAAACCCACGAGGAAAACGTCGATGTTCAATCCCAAAATCGACCCGCGCCCGCTGTCCCACGCGGAATACCTGGAAATGGAAGAAGCCAGCCCGGTCAAGCATGAATACATCGCCGGGCAGATCTATGCGATGACCGGCACCAGCGACATCCACAACTTTATTTGCCTGAATATCGCCTCGATTTTGCGCAACCATCTGAAAGGCTCACCCTGCCGGGTGTTCATGGCCGATGTGAAGGCCAAGCTGGACCAGGCCGACGCTTATTATTACCCGGATGTGATGGTGTCCTGCGAGAAAGCCGTCAGTGTTTATCACCGCGAACAGCCTTGCCTGATTATCGAGGTGCTGTCCGAATCCACCGCCAAGTTTGACACTGGCGACAAGCGCCGCGATTACCAAGCCTTGCCGAGTTTGCAGGAATATGTGCTGGTGTCGCAGGAAGTGATGGATGTGCGGGTATGGCGGCGCGGAGAAGATGGCTGGACGGCGGCGATTTACACCGACGGGGCGGTCATTCCCCTGAATTCAGTGGATTTGCAAATCCCCATCGAGCAGATTTACGAAGAGGTTTGGGCTTAAGTTCCCCGTCCGCGCCTCGCCGCGCAAGCACCCTGCTATAATCCGCCCGTCCCGCAACCCTCCCCACGCAAACCACGCCCATGCCCGAACACATCCTGTTTTTGACCGGCAAGCTGGCAGAGAAGCAACTGCGGCAGATCCTCGCCGACATGGCCCCGGAATTCGGCTACACCGTCCACCAACTGGGCCTGTCGGTGGCGGCGCTGATGACGGCGGACATGATCAGGCGGCGGCTGAAAGATTTTTTCGGCGCGGACCGGGTGCTGGTGCCGGGGCGCTGCCGGGGTGATTTGGAGCAGTTGTCGGCGGATCTGGGCATACGCATCGAGCGCGGCCCGGAAGAATTGCGCGACCTGCCGGAGTTCTTCGGCAAAAAGTCCAAAAAGCCGGCGCTGGACCGCTATGACTTGCGCATCTTCGCCGAAATCACCGAGGCTCCGCGCATGGCGGTGGACGCGATCCTGCGCCAAGCCCGCGACTACCGGCGCGACGGCGCGGACGTGATCGACCTGGGCTGTTTGCCGGCCACGCCGTTTGACCACATGGAGCAGGCCATCGCCGCGCTGAAGGCGGAAGGCTTCAAGGTCAGCGTGGATTCCCTGGAAAACGGGGATCTGCTGCGCGGCGGCAAGGCCGGGGCGGATTTCCTGTTGAGCCTGCACGAAGACACGCTGTGGATCGCCGACGCGGTGGCCTCCACGCCGGTCTTGATTCCCGCCAAACATGGCGATTTGGACTCGCTGGACCGGGCCATCGCCGGGATGCGGGCGAAAGGCCGCGAATTCATCGTCGATCCCATCCTCGACCCCATCCATTTCGGCTTTGCCGACTCGCTGGCACGCTACCACGAAACCCGCCGCCGCTATCCCGGCGTGGAGATCATGATGGGCGTGGGCAACCTGACCGAACTGACCCACGCCGACACCGTGGGCATCAACGCGATGCTGCTGGGCCTGTGTTCGGAGTTGGAAATCCGCGCCATCCTCGCCACCCAGGTCAGCAAACACGCCCGCAAGGCGGTGCGCGAGGCGGATCTGGCGCGGCGGATCATGTATGCGGCAAAAGCGATGGACAGCCTGCCCAAGCACATCGACGACGGCTTGCTGGCCTTGCATGGACGCAAGCCGTTTCCTTATACGCGGGCTGAACTGGAAGAGCTGTGGAAGGCGATACACGACCCCAGCTACCGCATCCAAATCAGCGAAGAAGGCTTGCATATCTTCAACCGCGACGGCTTCCACAGCGCCGCCGACCCGTTCGAGCTATACCCCAAGCTGGGCGTGGAGCAGGACGGCGGCCATGCGTTCTATCTGGGCGTGGAACTGGGCCGGGCGCAAATCGCCTGGCAACTGGGCAAGCGTTACAGCCAAGACGAAGCCCTGGACTGGGGCTGCGCCTACGAAGCGGCCACTTCCGCCACTGTCGATCC
>CAZOTR010000225.1:4523-6339 GCA_964582755.1 uncultured Methylococcaceae bacterium
GACTGGCCTTTGGCCCAGGCCGAAAAACTCCCGATCAAACGGCTGGCCGGGTCGCTGGCCCATCAGGAATTGGAACTGACACGGGTGGAAGATGACGAACTGCGGCCCAAGCTGCATTGCCGCGTGGTCCACGCGGCCAACCACGCGCCGTTCAAAGGCTTCAACCGCGCCCAGTTTGCGGTGCTGGAGGCGGCGATCCTGGCCAGCCGTTTGCACCTGCTGCCTTGGAGCAAAGTGGAAGCGGAATTGGATTATCTGCGCATCGGCCTGGAAAAATGCGCCGGCGAACGCGAGCGGGAAGCCTGGGGCTGGCTGATGGAAAAAATCGCCGCCTTCCGCCTTGCCGGCAAGGGTGAAGCGACATGACCGGAATGCTTGCCAGCGTCGAAAACCTGGACGAAGCCCTCTGCGTGCTGGAGGCAGGGGCCGACATCATCGACCTGAAAGCGCCGTCTTTAGGCGCATTGGGTGCCTTGCCGTTGGACACGGTGCGGGAAATCGCCGCCGCGCTTAACGGCCGGCGTCCGGCCAGCGCCACCGTCGGCGACTTGCCGATGGACCCGCGAACGGTGCGGCCAGCGGTGGAAGCCATGGCGGCCACCGGCGTGTATTACGTCAAGATCGGCTTCTTCCCCGGCGGCGACTGGGACGGGACTATCGCCGCCCTCGCGCCGGTCGCGGCGCGGGGCGTCCGGCTGGTGGCGGTGCTGTTTGGCGACCGGCAGCCAGACTTGGCTTATATCAAAACCCTGTCCGCCGCCGGTTTCCACGGCGTCATGCTCGACACGCAGGACAAAAGCGGCGGTTCGCTAACCCAGGTCTGCGCCTTGGAAAACTTGCGTGGCTTCGTCGCCGAAGCCAAGGCCCACGGCTTGCTGTGCGGACTGGCCGGCTCGCTGCGCCTGGCCGACATCCCCCCGCTGTTGACGCTGCGCCCGGACTACCTCGGCTTTCGTGGTGCCTTGTGCCGGCAGCACGAACGCACCGCCAGCTTGGACGCCAGCGCGGTGCGGGCCATCCGGGCCTGTCTTCCGCCAGCCAGCAGCCTTGCAAGCTAAAGGATAATATCGCTCCCGGTGTTGCCATCCCGGCCAATGCCGTGTTGCTTTCATGCCGGATTTTTGTTGCGCAAAGCGGACAAAAACATGCGGGAAGCCAGCTATTTATGATATATTGCCGCCCACAATCTGAATCATGGGGTCAGCAATGTATTTCCAAGCCATCATCGCGATTTTGTTGCTTTGCCTGGCGCAATTCTCGGTCGCGGAAGAACAATCCGGCGCGCGGCAAACGGTGGACAAATTAAACGCGGCGCTCATCGACGCCATGAGGAACGCCAAGCCGCTAGGCTACAAAGGACGCTCGGCGAAGCTTGACCCGGTCATCCGGGAAACCCACGAATTCAATGCCATCGCCCAGATCGCCCTAGGCAGCCATTGGAAAGGCCTCAGCGAAGAGCAGAAAAAGACCTTCGTGGACAAGCTGACCGAACTCAGCGTCGCCACCTACGCGGCGCAGTTCAACGGCTACGCCGGCGAGGAGTTCAAATATGAATCCGAGCAGGGCATGAAATCCAACCGCGTCACCCTGCGCTACGAGTTGGTCGCCCCCAAGGAAAAGCCGGTCAAATTTGAATACGTCCTCGGCCAAGCCAGCGGCCAGTGGGTCATCATCAACATCGTCGTGGACGGCATCAGCGACCTCGCGCTGAAAAAGGCCCAATACACCAGCGTGATCGAACGGGAAGGCTTCGACAGCCTGCTGAACAAGCTGAACCAGAAAATCACCGACTACGCCAGCAACAACCCCTCGTAGC
>CAZOTR010000226.1:0-6325 GCA_964582755.1 uncultured Methylococcaceae bacterium
TTTGCAAAACGGGTAGTTGCATGGTCGGCTCCCAGGCAGGGGTTGGAGGGGTTGCATAGCCTTCCCAAGCATCCCTTGTGCCATTCTTCACATTGTTGAAAGTAAAGGGAATAAGAGGGTGGAAGCCTATCAGGAATCCAACATCCAAGGATTTTGGGCTTGTTGGGAAGCTGACAAGCGGGGTTGGATTTGCGGCTGGGTTTCCGAGCCGCGACGGGATGTTGACGGATACTCGGCATCGTGTGGTGCTTGGGAAATCGCTCCCACCGCATAAAAATCATCGCGGCGCTTCGACCCGGCTTTTTCGGTAGAATGTTTTCCATGAAAACACCCGACACCAAACCCTTTGCCGGACTCACCCCCGATTGCGTCATGAACGCCCTGGACAGCGTGGGGTTTTGCTGCGACGGGCGCTTGCTGGCGCTGAACAGTTACGAGAACCGCGTTTACCAAGTCGGCGTCGAGGAGGGTCCGCCGCTGGTGGCGAAATTCTACCGGCCCGGACGTTGGAGCGACGCGGCCATCTTGGAGGAACACGGCTTTGTGCGGCAACTGGCCGAACACGAGTTGCCGGTGGTGCCGGCTTTGGCCTTGGAAGGAAAAACGCTCCATGCCTTTGCGGGCTTCCGCTTCGCGGTCTTCCCGCGCCAAGGCGGACGCGCGCCCGAGTTGAATGACAGCGAGGCTTTCGAGCGCATGGGGCGCTTGCTTGGGCGCATCCATGCGGTAGGCGCGTTGCAAGCCTACCGCGAGCGCCCTATCTTGGACATCGCCAGTTTCGGCGAAGAACCGCTGGACTATGTCTTGTCCGCCGGGTTGGTCCCGGCGGATCTCCGCGAAGCCTACCGCAGCGTGGCCGTCCATGCCTTGGAGCGGGTGCGGCAGTGCTATGCGCGGGCCGGGAACCCGCAGATTTTGCGCCTGCACGGCGATTGCTATCCCGGCAATGTCCTGTGGACCGACGACGGCCCGCATTTTGTCGATTTCGACGACAGCCGCAGCGGCCCGGCGATTCAGGATTTGTGGATGCTGCTTTCCGGCGGGCGCGAAGAGCGGACGCGGCAACTGGCCGATTTGCTGGCCGGTTACGAGGATTTTTATGAATTCGACCCCCGCGAGCTGCATCTCATCGAAGCCCTGCGCACCCTGCGCCTGATCCATTATTCCGCGTGGCTGGCCCGCCGCTTCGACGACCCCGCCTTTCCCGCCGCCTTCCCCTTGTTCAACACGCCGCGCTATTGGCAGGAGCGTATCCTCGAACTGCGCGAACAACTCGCCTTGATGGACGAGCCGCCGTTGTGGGCGGGGTAATGGGCCTGCCCCCATCCCCCTTCGTCGTCGGCCCGCCTTTGCGTTCCGACGAACCCATTTTCGGGCGCGAAGACGCCTTCGATTTTGTCCATGCCAGCCTGCAACGCTACGAGTCGGTCAATTTGGTCGGCGAACGGCACATGGGCAAGACCTCGCTGTTGCACCATCTGCTAGGCCACCCGCAACCCGGAACCGAGCGTCTGCTGGTCGAGGTGGATTTGCAGGCCAATGTCACCGCCGCCGCCGATTTTTACGGGCGGGCTGTGCGCGGCATCTTGGCCGACCCCCGCGCCCAAGCCGCCGTGCCGAGATCCGCCGCCAGCCTGCAACGGCTGCAAGCGCAGCCACAGGCCGATTTCGCCGAATTCGAGCGCTTGCTGCGCCGCTTGCGCGATGCGAAAGTCCGCCCAGTGTTGTTGGTGGATGAATTGGAGCGCCTGCTGGAACCGCAGTTCGCGGCGGGCTTCCCGTTTCCGGTTTTCTTCGACGGCCTGCGCTCGTTAATCACCGCCGACTTGCTGGCCTTGGTCGTGGCTTCGCGGCTGACTTTGGCCGAGCATTTTGAGCGCCATCCGGCGGCGATGACCTCCACCTTTCCCTGTTATTTAAAGCCGTTCACGCTGCGGGAGCTGGACCCCGCCGCCGCCGATTCGCTGTTGCTGCAAGGCAAGGATTGCGGCATCGGCTTGCTGGAACGGCAAAGGGCAAGGGATTGGGCCGGCGGGCATCCGTGCCGACTGCAATGCGCCGGGCAGGCTTGGGTGGAGGCGAAGGCCGGGAAGCACGATGCGGTGTGGGCGCGGCGGCGTTTTCGGGAGTTGGCGGGGCAGGCGTGTTTGGCGCGGTCGGCGAAGCCGCCGGTTGGGTTCAGGATGAAGCGGGCCGGGCGCTGGCTGGCAAAAGGGCCGCGCTGGGTTTGCGTGGATTTGCCGACGCAAGGCGGTCGTTGGGTGAAACGGATTGGCGACGGTCTTAGCACTGTGACGGACTGGCTCTTGGGCCTCCTGGTCGCCTTGGGGTTGCTTGCGGCGCTGCTGGGCTGGCGGGATGTCCTCGACGCGCTCATCGGAAAGCTCCAGGATGTTCAAAACATGGCTAGGTTAAGCCGCGTAGGAGCGGGCCATGCCCGCGACCTCTCTGCGTTGGAAGCGCGGCGAATCGCGGGCATGGCCCGCTCCTACGGCGCTCACTCGTTCCCAAGCTCCAGCTTGGGAACGCGGCCTGGGAAGCTCTGCTTCTCGTGGCATCGAGCCGGGAAGCAGAGCTTCCCGCGGCGGGGTTCCCAAGCGGAGCTTGGGAACCAGCGGGAGCTGGAGCTTCCAGGTGGCGGGTTCCCAAGCCGGGTAGGGTGGGCAAACGGCTTCATCGTTTGCCCACCAAAATCCTGCCGAATCGGTGGGCAGGCAAAAAGACGCCTGCCCACCCTACATCTCGCTCCCAAACTCCCGCCTGGGAGTGAAATCGGAGCGCGGCCATGAGCGTGTTGCGGTTTATCTTGTCCGGTTTGTGGCTGCCGTTCCGGCTGTATTTGCAACCTTTTCAATTCCGCCAGGAAATCGCTGCTCTGACCCCTGATTTGCCGCCAAATTACGGCCTGTGGCGGTCGCGATGGCATTTGTGCCTGACCAGATTCCGCCACAGTTTGTATATGTTGGTTCTGCAATCAGCGATTGCTCTATATTGGGTGCCGTTGTGTTTATATGCGCTTGAAGCCTTGGGTTATTCGGTGGATTGGGCGGAAGCGTTAAAGGGTATTGTGTATGGAGCATCATTGTTTGTGCTGTCCGACATGGTGGCTGATATAGCACTGAGTTTGACGATTGGTGTGGTGCAAGGCGTGACGCTTGGTGTGGGGGCTGCTATGGCCTTTGGAATGGGAAGCTCCGTGGCGTTTGGTATAACAGTTGGCATAGTAAATGGCGTAGCGAGTGGTGTAACGCTCTTTGTGATATTTGGTTTGACGGCTGGATTTTCATTTCTTGTAGAAGATGATGTGAACCGCAGTATGGCTTATAGTTTGGCGGGCATACTGGCTATCAGTCATCTCCCCAATCTAGTCTTGCAACTCCCTTCCAGCCTGCTCGCTTGGCCGCTCCACCGATTTTGGCCCCGAACCAGCCGCAGGCTCTGGCACATCCATCCCGTGCATTGGGACGACATCATCCTCCTGCCCCTGCCCGGCTTGCCGAGTTTGCTTGCCACGCTTTACCGCCTCGATTCCACCGCCGGCCAGCAAGCCTTAAAAGAAACCGCCGCGCATAAATTCCAATACCGTGCCGCTTACCGCGCCTGGGCGATGTTGGCGCAAGAGCAAGCACTAGGCATCGCTTCCTTGCCGGGCTTGGCCCAATTCGCCGCCAGCCTGGATTGGCTGAATGAAGACACGCCATTGCCGGAAAGCCTGCGCGGCTTGTTGCTGCGACTGCGCGACATCAGCCGGGAAGCCGGCGCGGCGGAGGAAAGCGATTCGGCGACCAACCAACTGCGGCGGCTGGAAGCGGCGCGGGCGCAACTGGAAACCCTGGGCAAGCAGCAAACCGGCGGCTTCGGCCCGGCGATCCAGCATTGGACGGGCTTGGTCGAGGCCGGTTTGGCGCAGGCCCGCCGCCGCTAGCGCCAAGAGGAGCCGATTCCGCAGATTTACCATGGCGACGGCCGGCCGGTGCGGCCTGTGGACGGGGAGACGCCGTTCAAGGGGCGGCGGGCTTTGTTCCGGCGTTTGGAGGAGGCGTTGGGCGGGGCGGAGGGCCAGCGTTCGACGTATTTGCTAATCGGCCAGAAGCGCAGCGGCAAGACCTCGGCGCTGTTGCAATTGGAGCGGCGGCTGGGTACCCAGGCCGTGCCGGCCTTCCTCGACCTGCAAAGCGAGAAACTGGGCGGGGCGGCGGATGCGGCGGGGTTGCTGCACGGCGTGGCCGAGGCGGTGGGCGACGAAGCGCGGCGGCGCGAGGTGGTGCTGCCGGATTTGACCCGGAAGATGCTGGACGCCGACCCTTACCCGGCGTTCGGGCGTTGGCTGGACGCGGTGGAAAAAGCCTTGGGGAATCGCCGGCTGTTGCTGTGCCTGGACGAGTACGAAGCCTTGGAGGCCGGACTGGCGGCGGGCCGCTTCGACGAGCGTTTGTTGATGGCGCTGCGCAACATCGTCCAGCACCGCCGCCGGGTGGATGTGCTGCTGTCGGGCAGCCGACAAATCGACGAATTGCCGCCGCGCTGGGCCAGCAGCTTGGTCAACACCTTGGCCTTGCCGATTAGTTTTCTGGAGGAGGCGGACGCCCGCGAGTTGGTCGTCGCGCCGGTCAAGGATTTCCCGGACATTTACCGTCCGGTGACGGTGGAGCGGGTGTTGTGGTGGAGCCATTGCCAGCCGTATTTAGTGCAATTGCTTTGCGCCTTGCTGGTGGAGCGCATGAACAAGGCCGGGCGGATGCCGCCAGCTTCTTGGGTCGAGGCGGAGGATGTGGACGCCGTGGTGCCTGTGGCCTTGGAGCGGTTAGGTGGATGGAATTGGGTAGGAATGCGGACATGATTAAGCGCGAAGGATTGGTTTAGCTTGTGCGCTGAAATGTAAGGAAAAGCGGGAAAAAGTGAGCGCGAAACGGAAAAATCGCGGACGACATTAAGCGCGAATTTGAAGGAGCGCCGAAAGGACGACGGGCGGAGGTTTTGGAAACGCGGGAGGGCGTTCATCGTTTGAGCCTGCGGAGCCAGCCTTCCAGGTAGGACTTGGCTCGGTCGAAGTCACGGCGGCGGATGTCGCGGTGGTGGTCTACGCCGAGCAAGCCGTTGATTTTCACCCATGTCTTGGCGTCGCAGTAGGCCGGGTTGGCCTTCCTCTCTTCCTCACCTATTTGATAAACAAGGCTTTTCAGAAAGCGGGACTGCGGTTCCGTGATCGCCTCGGGCTGTGCGGCGGGCGGGTGGTGGTTGATGATGACGGTGCCGTGGTTGTCCTGAATGATGACGGCGGGCGCGTCTTCGGCGTTGCCCTGGAGCATGTCCACTAGCTTGCTGGCGTGGTCTTCGTGCATGTAACCTCCTGTTCTGGAGGTTCTAAAATAATCCTATTCCGCAACGCAATCAATGCCTTGCGTCAATCAAAGGCGGCGGCGAGGAAGGCTTGCAGGCGCTTGGCGAAGTCTGCCGCCTTGTCCTCCCGCTCCCATTGCCCCAACAGGTCGTAGCAGGTCAGGAGGATCTCCGCCTTCTTGGCCGGGGCGAAGCGCTTTCTCAGGCCGGCCTCGACGCAGACGATGGCCGTGCGCATCCTTTCGCGGTCGAACAGCTCCCCCAGCGTCGGCTGGGCGGGTTCTTTAGCGTCCCAGTTTGGCTCTGAACTGGGACGTTCTAGCAAAATTTCTTCTTCAGCGTCCCAGTTTCCGTAAGCAACTGAAACAGCTAAAGAATTTTCCTTTGTTTTAGCCCCGCTAGACTGTTCGTTTCGTGTCGAAACTGGGACGTTGGAAATCGCCGACCTGACCCCCGTAAGAATGTACTGAACGTCTGCTCCTGCGTCAGCAATGGCTGCCAAATAGATCGCATCTGGAGCCCTCTCTCCCTTCTCGTAGTTCGACTGTGTTTGTCTGGTTGCTCCCGCAAGACCGGCAAATTCTGTCTGGTTTTTCTTTAGCTCTTCCCGAACTTCCCTAAGCCTTGACCCAATGGAATCAACTGTTTGCATTTTTCATCCGGCTAAAATGTAAAAATTTGTTGATGATGTAATCGTTTGTTTCCATAATTCGCACACGCCGGGAAGAAATCTTCCCACGGCGGGCAAAAAAAATCTGTGAACTATTACCGGAGGCTTCCATGACCCCTAACCAAATCCAGGCCGCGATCAAAGACGCGGACAGCTCCCAGGTCGAGATCGCCGAGGAGTTGGGCATTACCGACTCGGTCGTGAACCGCGTCGTCCACGGCTCGAAGACCAGCGCCCGCATCGCCAAGCACATCGCCGATAAGCTCGGCCAGCCGGTGGACGCGCTGTGGCCGGGGCGCTACGGGCATTCCAAGG
>CAZOTR010000227.1:0-6297 GCA_964582755.1 uncultured Methylococcaceae bacterium
GTGGGCAAGACCTACGCCATGTTGTTGGCGGCGCGGGAGCGGCGGGCCGAGAATATGGATGTGCTGGTGGGCCTGGTCGAAACCCACGGCCGCAAGGAGACCGCCGCCTTGTTGGAAGGGTTGGAGGTCTTGCCGCCGAGGCAAATCGAATACCGTGGCACGGTGCTGCGCGAGTTCGACTTGGATGCCGCGCTCAAGCGCAAACCGGGCATCATCCTCGTCGATGAGCTGGCCCACACCAACGCCCCCGGTTCGCGCCATCCCAAGCGTTGGCAGGACATCGAGGAACTGCGCGACGCGGGCATTGATGTCTACACCGCGCTGAATGTCCAGCATCTGGAAAGCCTCAATGACGACATCGGCCAAATCGCCGGCATCCGCATCTGGGAGACGGTGCCGGACACGGTGTTTGAGGGGGCCGACGAGGTCGAACTGGTGGATCTGCCGCCGGACGAGTTGCTGGTCCGGCTCAAGGAAGGCAAGGTCTACCTGCCGCAGCAAGCCGAGCGGGCCGTCCAGCATTTCTTCCGCAAAGGCAACCTCATCGCCTTGCGCGAACTGGCTTTGCGGCAGACCGCCAGCCAGGTCGATGCGCAGATGCTGGATTACCGCGAAGGCCACGCGATCCGGGAAATCTGGCCGGTCAGCGAGCGCATCCTGGTCTGCGTAGGCCCCAACGCGCTGGCCGAGCGTCTGGTCCGCGCCGGCAAGCGTTTCGCCGTCGGCCTGCGCGGCGAGTGGATCGTCGCCTATGTGGAAACGCCCCAGTTGCAGAGGCTGCCTGCGGAGCAGCGCGATTCCGTCCTGCGCATCCTGCGCCTGGCCGAGCAGCTCGGGGCCGAGACGGTGACCTTGGGCGCGCCGTCTTTGAGCGAGGCGATCATCAAATTCTGCAACGAGCGCAACGTCACCAAGATCGTCATGGGCAAGCCCAGCCGCCGGAGCTGGCGGCGCTGGCTGCTGGGTTCGGTGGTGGACACGCTGATTAGCGAGGCGCACAACATCAATCTTTATTTGTTGGGCAGTCCCCAGCCGGACGCCGGGCGCGGCGAGCCGGAACTGGCGCGCTACCGTGGCGGGGCGCCGGCGCTGCGGGAGATTCTCGGCACGCGCAAAAAGGGCTATTTCCGCCGCTATCTTTGGGCCGTGCTTGTGATGGTGGCCTGCGCAGTCCTGGCCCGGCTGATGTTCCGGCATTTTGAGCTGGCCAACTTGGTGATGGTGTTCCTGCTGGGCGTGGTGTTCACCGCCACGCGCTTCGGGCGCGGCCCTTCCATCCTGGCGTCCTTGCTGGCCGTGGTCAGTTTGGACTTTTTCTTCATCAATCCGCTTTACACTTTTTCGGTGTCGGACACCCAATATCTGGTGACCTTGGCCGCCATGCTGACCGTCGCCATGTTGATCAGCAACCTCATGGCGAATGTCGCCTCCCAGGCCAAGGTCGCCGCCCACCGGGAGCGCCGGGCCATGGTGTTGTACGCGATGAGCAAGGAACTTGCCACCAGCCAGTCCGAGGACGAGATTGTGCGGGCGGCGGTGCGCCACCTGCACACCGAATTTGGCAGCCGCAACGTGATCTTGCTCCCCGACCCGAACGGGCGGATTGCCTACCCCAAGGACAAGGGCCTGCGCGAGTCCTTGTATGGCGCCGACCTGAGCGTCGCGCAGTGGGTCATGGACCACAATGAAATGGCCGGGCAAGGCACCAACACCTTGCCCGGCGCCGAGGCCATTTATTTCCCCTTGTCCAGCCATGACAAGGTGATCGGCGTGTTGGCCTTGCTGCCGGTGAATTTGCGCCGCGTGTTTCTGCCCGAGCAACGCAAGCTGCTGGAAACCTTCACCCGGCAGATCGCCCAGGCCATCGCCCGCGTCCACCTCGCCGAGCAGGCCCGCAAAGCCCAGTTGCAAATGGAGACGGAGCGGCTGCGCAACAGCCTGCTCAGTTCGATTTCCCACGACCTGCGCACCCCCTTGGCGACGATAGTCGGCTCGTCCAGCGCCTTGGTGGAAAATGACGGGGCGCTCAGTTCGCAAGACAGGTCCGAACTCAACGGCGCCATTTATGACGAAGCCTTGCGCATGTCCAACTTGGTCAACAACATTCTCGACATGGCCAGGCTGGACGCGGGCGTGGTGGAACTGGACCGGCAGTGGCACCCGGTGGAGGAAATCATCGGCACCGCCTTGAACGCCCTGCAAAAACGCCTGGAAGGCCGCGAGGTGAAGGTTTCCATCCCGTCCGGCATTCCCATGGTTTACGCCGACGCGGTGTTGATCGAGCAGGTGTTGGTCAACCTGCTGGAGAATGCCGTGCGCTACACGCCCGCAGGCAGCCCCTTGGGGTTGACGGTTGAGGTGACATCCTTTGCGGTCGAGATTTTTGTGGCCGACCGGGGGCCGGGCATTCCGAAGGGCATGGAGGACAAATTGTTCGAGAAGTTCTACCGGGTCCGCAACGAGGCGGCGCAAAGCGGCGTGGGCTTGGGGCTGGCCATTTGCCGCGCCATCGTCGAAGCCCACGGCGGCACCATCCACGCCCATAACCGCGCCAGCGGCGGGGCCGTGTTCTCCTTCATGATCCCCATGGACCGGCAGCCGCCCGCCATGGAGCGGGAGGCCTAAACAAAACACAGATAACACCCCTGGGAGGGGTGTTATCTGTATTTAGAACAACGTGTATGGCAAATCCAAAACCCGTGGTCGTCGTCATCGAGGATGACCCGCCCATTAGAAAGTTTCTGCGCACCAGCCTTACCGCCCAAGGCTTCACCGTGCATGAGGCCGATTGCGGCCGGCGGGGGCTGGTCGAAGCGGGGGGCAGGAAACCCGATTTGATTATCTTGGATTTGGGCTTGCCGGACATGGATGGCGTGGAGGTCGTCAAGCTCATTAGGGAATGGTCGGCCATGCCTATTATTATCCTCTCCGCCCGCAATACCGAGCAAGGCAAGATCGAGGCGCTGGACGCGGGGGCGGACGATTACCTCGTCAAGCCCTTCGGCCTAGGCGAATTGCTCGCCCGCATCCGCGCCGCCCTGCGCCGTTCGGCAGGGAATCCCGAGGCGATCCAAGCGGAAGTCTTCAACGTTGGGAATATCCAGGTCGATCTGGCCCACCGCTGGGTGCGGCTGAACGGGGAGGAGGTCCATTTAACCCCCATACAATACCGGCTGCTGGCGGTCTTGATAAAACACACCGACAAGGTATTGACCCACCAGCATATACTCAAGGAGGTGTGGGGGCCAGGACATGCCGAAAGCTCCCATTACCTGCGGATTTACATGAGCCAGATTCGGCAAAAATTGGAGGAAGATCCCGCCAAACCGCGTCATTTCCTGACTGAATCCGGGGTGGGGTATCGGCTGAAGGTCTGAGATTGCCAAGCCGGTTAGAAGCTGCCGTTGTTGGCCGGGCAAACTGGCGGCAAAGCTTCGCAACTAGCCTGGCTAAGTCCCGCTTGCCGCTGTTGCCTTCGTGTGGTGCCGGGCAAGCCCATCGGCTACGCTCAAAATCAGGATAGGCCGGCTCGGCTTTGTAAAACCGAGCCGGTCCCGCCGTGGTCAACCCCGCCTGAGCCAAATAACCCGGCAAACTCTGCGATTTGACACACTCCAGGCATCCCCATCTTCTCCTCTCAGCCTAACTATTTGGAAAGCGCCTGAATTTGGCGTTGCGCATTGCATGGCGTGAGTTCTGCTTATAAGTCGGGTTCGTGTTTCAGGTTCCCATGCCATGGCTATGGAAACTGACCTTGACCGTTGCGCGGCCAGGTCGCGCAGTGACTCCGCCGATTGCGCTCCCGCAGGGGGGCGTGGTCCGCCCTAAGCAACAGAGAAGAACAGGAAAACAATAAATGAAAATGAGCAATTGCTGGCTAGGCGCCAAATGCCTGATGGTTTCGACGCTCCTAAGCCAGGGACTCAGCTTTGCCGCCTTTGCCCACGGCGGCGCTGAACCTGCGGGTTCGGCGGGTGCCGCGTCGGCAGAGCCGCCAAGCTGCCTAGTGTTGACCGCCGCCCGGCTGTTTGATGGCGTCAATTTTCCCCAAGACAACATGGCGGTGCTGGTCGAGGGCGGCAAAATCAGCCGTGTCGGCCCGCCCGGCGAATTGGCTGGGCTATGCGCCCAGCGCTACGATTTGGGCGAGGCGACCATTTTGCCCGGCTTCATTGAAACCCATGCGCATGTGACGTTCCAAAACGTCCTGAAAGACAAGGTGCTGGAGCATGGCGTCACCACGGTCCAGGACACTGGCGGGCCGCTGATGGCGGTCGAAGGCGGGCAGGGTACGTTGCGCTTGTTGAGCGTGGGGCCGATCATCCAGGCGCCCGGCGGCTACCCGCTGAATGTGTTCGGCGGCGGCGCGGGCGGCTACGACAAGATCGGCATTCCGGTTGCATCAACCGCCGAGGCCGAGAAGGCCGTCGATGATCTGGTCAAAGGCGGGGCCACGGCCATCAAGATTGCCTTGGAACCGGGCGGCGAGCCTGGCGCGCCGTGGATGCAGCCGCATGGTGACCAGCCCGTGCCCGCCGCGCCGTGGAATTTGCTGCCGCAAGACATCGTGAACGCGATTGCGGCCAAGGCCCATGCGCTGGGCAAGCGCGTCATCGCCCATGTCGGTGAAAACGAGGGTTTTAAGCGGGCGCTGGCCGGTGGCATTGACGAATTCGCCCATATGCCTTGCGCGCCAATCGACGACGCGCTGTTACAGCAGGCGGTGCAACAAGGCGTCACGTTTGTGACGACCATTGACACGCTAGGCTCCTGCGTGAACGGCAGCGGCATGGGCATCCATTCCAATACCCATAAACTCGCCGAGATCATGGCGCAGAATCCCGGCAGCAAATCGCAATTTATCTACGGTTCCGAAATCGGGCATGACAACGTGCCATGGGGAATCAATGGCGAGGAGCTGCATATGATGTTGCACTTGACCAGCGGCGCGTCGATTGATTTCACCGATGTCGTAAACGTGCTAAAGGCGGCGACTTCCAAGGCGGGGGAACGCTTGGGCATACCCGGCCTCGGCACTTTGGCCCCCGGCGCGCCGGCCGACATTATCGCGGTGCGGGGGAATCCATTCGAGAAATTCAAACTATTGGAATATCCCGACTTGGTTATCTCCGGGGGGCGTGTCGTCGCCAATGCTTTCAAGAACCACCCCGACACAGAATGCCTATTCACTTGGGCGGAAGGGAAATATGCCACGGAACTTTCGCCAGCCGGGGCTTACACGAAGAGTGCGGACGGCTATACCTATCGCCATTATCCGGCGAGCCAAGCCTACCTAGGCGTTGCTTCGGCCGACCACCATGTGTATTACCTGGGGTCCGACGGAATCTTGCGGAATGAAGGACCGTTGGCTGATTGGCTGTCTAAATCGGGTTGCCATTAAACAGCGCAATCGGAGGGCAAACAAAACGACGTTTGCCCGCCCTGCGATACTAAGGTGGCATCGCTCCAAGCGATGTTATCGGAGGTGGGTTTAATTGATTTATTGATAGTTTCCGTAGGAGCGGCCCGTGGCCGCGAAAAGCTTCGGGCAATGGCTGAGGCCCAAGATCGCGGGCATGGCCCGCTCCTACATTTCAATCAATTGAACCCACCTCCCGGTCATCGGAGGTGGGTTTATTTGATTGGCGGCGGCATCCTGGGAGCGTGGGCCTCTGGCCCGCCTGCGGGCGAGACGCCCGCGCTCCTAGTGCGATAAACCAATTAAACCCACCTCCCGGTCGTCGGCTACTTCCCCCATTAGCCAGCGCGGCATTGGGAACCAGCGCGAACACCGCTAGGCAGGCCAGAATAAGCCCTGTGTCTATGCTTTGGCGGGAAATGCGAGGGGCCACCAAATAGGGCATGGAAGCCTGCTTCCATGCCCTTGCGTGGCCGGCTAGCCGGATCAGTGCATCATTTCCAAGGCGCTATCGACGGCCTGTTTTTTGGCCTTGCCTTTGGCGGATTTCGCGGCTTGGCCGGCCAGGTCGGCGGGTTTGCCGACGGCGTCTTTCGCGGCTTTGGCCTTGGCCGCGCCTTCCTGGACAGCTTTGGCGCCCTCGGTGACTTCGGTTGGAACGGCTTCCTTGAGTTGCTGCTTGGCTGCGTCCTGGGCCTGCCCTTTGAGGGCGGCGGGGGCGCTCTTGAGACCTTCCTTGGCCGCGCCGGCGGCTTTCGCGCCTTCGGTCACTTCGGCGGGGATGGCGGATTTGAGCGCGTCCTGGGCCTGCCCTTTGAGGGCGGCGGGTGCGCTCTTGAGGCCTTCCTTGGCCGCGCCGGCGGCTTTCGCGCCTTCGG
>CAZOTR010000228.1:0-6290 GCA_964582755.1 uncultured Methylococcaceae bacterium
GTTCCAATGATAGTGGGGAAGCGCCAAAGTTGCTGAGGCTAATGGGTAATCAGGTAATGATTTGATGTATTGAATCAATTCCTGATGTAAGAACTTGGTCTGGTGACGTTAGCTTTACAACTAGCACACGATATTCTTGTGTCGGGTTGTTTTGAGGATTGTAGTTTTCGACAATATACATATTGGATTGCATAGATAGCCTAACTTTGTGTTAGACACCTGAGCAGGTGCATAACACATCTGTGTGCATGTGTATAATCATGCCAGCTTCGACCCAACCCATTGTTTATCAAAAACTAGGGCAAAGAAAACGGGACGCATAGGCATGACAAACACACCTTCTTCTCCGGTCGCCACCAAGCTGAACTAAGCCCACGACCAGATCGGAAACAAGCATTGCAGCATCCCCCCAGAAAAGCAACCCCCCGTAAGCCGGGTTCGCATTGCGGCAAACCCGACAATCCGCCGCCGCTTATCCGTCGATTGTCGCTTTTCCGACCCTAGGCCATCCAGCCAAGCCTTTGTAAATAAAGGCAAAAGCCAGATGGCGCGATATTTGTCATTGACAAATGCCTTACATAAGCTAAGGATTTAGCGCCACGCGGGGCGTTTGGCAGATCCTGCCCGCGACAACAATAATGAACGCAGATTCACGGGGAGGAGACATGTCCGAACGTCCCGACAGTTTTTACGATGTGATGCGCCGGCAAGGAATCAGTCGGCGCAGTTTCCTGAAATATTGCAGTCTGACCGCTTCGTCCCTGGCTTTGGGGCCGCAATTCGTCGGCAATATCGTCCACGCCATGGAAACCAAACCGCGCACCCCGGTATTATGGCTGCACGGCTTGGAATGCACTTGCTGCTCCGAATCCTTCATCCGCTCCGCGCATCCTTTGGCCAAGGATGTCGTGCTGTCCATGCTCTCGCTGGATTATGACGATACTTTAATGGCCTCGGCGGGTTTCCAGGCCGAAGAAATCATGGAAGAAACCATCCGCAAATACAAAGGCCGTTATATCCTGGCGGTGGAGGGCAATCCGCCGCTGAACGAAGACGGCATGTATTGCATTGTCGGCGGCAAGCCCTTTGTCGAGCGCCTGCGCTACGCGGCCAAGGATTGCGCGGCAGTCATCGCCTGGGGTTCTTGCGCCTCTTGGGGATGTGTGCAAGCGGCAAAACCGAATCCGACCCAAGCCACGCCGGTGCATAAAGTCATACTCGACAAGCCGGTCATCAAAGTCCCCGGTTGCCCGCCTATCGCCGAAGTCATGACGGCGGTCATCACCTATATGCTGACTTTTGAGAAGCTGCCGGAACTCGACCGCCAAGGCCGTCCGAAAATGTTTTACGGCCAGCGCATCCACGACAAATGTTACCGCCGCCCGCATTTCGACGCCGGGCAGTTTGTCGAGCAATGGGACGACGAAGCCGCCCGCAAAGGTTATTGCCTGTACAAAATGGGCTGCAAAGGGCCAACCACTTACAACGCTTGCTCGACGGTGAAATGGAACGAAGGGGTTTCTTTTCCGATACAGTCCGGCCACGGTTGCATAGGCTGTTCCGAGGAGGATTTCTGGGACAAGGGTTCGTTCTACGACCGCGTCACCCAACTCAATGTCTTTGGCGTCGAAGCCAATGCCGACACGTTGGGTTTGGCGGCGGCGGGGGCGGTGGGTTTGGGCATCGCAGGCCACGCGGCAGTTTCCATCCAGAAACATAAGCACACAGAAAAAGAATCGAAGGAAAACGTATGACTGCCCGAGAAACACCGAATGGTTTTGCCCTGGACAACAGCGGCAAGCGTATCGTCGTCGATCCGGTCACGCGCATCGAAGGCCATATGCGTTGCGAGGTCAACCTCGACGAGAATAATATCATCCGCAACGCGGTATCCAGCGGCACGATGTGGCGCGGGCTGGAAGTGATATTAAAAGGCCGCGACCCCCGCGACGCTTGGGCGTTCACCGAGAGGATTTGCGGCGTCTGCACCGGCACTCATGCTTTGACTTCGGTGCGGGCTGTGGAGGATGCGCTGAATATCCAAATCCCGGAGAACGCCAACACTATCCGCAATATCATGCAACTGACTTTGCAAGCGCATGACCATTTAGTGCATTTTTACCATTTGCATGCGCTGGATTGGGTGGATGTGGTCAGCGCGTTGAAAGCCGACCCGAAAGCGACTTCGGAACTGGCGCAGAGTATTTCGCCTTGGGGAAAATCCTCGCCAGGCTATTTTATGGATATTGCCAGCCGTTTGAAGAAATTCGTCGAAAGTGGCCAGTTGGGGCCGTTCGCCAATGGATATTGGGGGAACCCTGCGTATAAACTGCCGCCGGAAGCCAATTTGATGGCGGTGGCGCATTATTTGGAGGCTTTGGATTTCCAGAAAGATATTGTGAAAATCCACACCATTTACGGCGGAAAAAACCCCCATCCCAACTGGTTGGTCGGCGGTGTTCCTTGTGCGATAAACGTCGATGGCGTCGGCGCGGTGGGCGCGGTGAACATTGAACGTTTGAATATGGTTTCCTCCATCATCGACCGCACCATCGAGTTCATCGAGCAGGTTTATTTGCCTGACTTGAAAGCCATCGCCACGTTTTACAAGGATTGGTTGTATGGCGGCGGATTGTCTGGGAAAAACGTCATGTCTTATGGCGACATACCCGAACATGCCAATGACCGTTCTCTGAATAATCTGCTATTGCCGCATGGGGCCATCATCAACGGCAACTTGAACGAAGTCCATGAAATTGATTTGAAGGACGTGAATCAAATTCAAGAATTCGTGGATCACTCCTGGTATCGTTACGCCAATGAAAATATCGGCTTGCATCCATTCCAAGGCGTCACCGAACCGCGTTTTGAATTGGGCAGCAAAACCAAAGGCACACGGACGAATATCGAGAACTTGGACGAAAGCGCGAAATACTCCTGGATCAAAGCGCCGCGCTGGCGCGGTCATGCCATGGAAGTAGGGCCGCTGGCCCGTTACATTGTCGGCTACGCCAAGGGAGTTCCGGCGATTAAAGAGCCAGTGGACAAACTGCTCACCGATTTAGGGCTACCGGTCACGGCCTTGTTCTCGACGTTGGGCCGCACGGCGGCGCGGGGTTTGGAGGCGCAGTATTGCGCCCATTTGATGAGGCATTTCCAAGACAAGCTGGTGCGCAATATCAAAGCCGGAGATTTAAGCACGGCCAATGCCACGCATTGGGAGCCTGCGACTTGGCCTAAAGAAGCCAAGGGCGCAGGCACGACCGAAGCCCCGCGCGGCGCGTTAGGCCATTGGGTGGTTATCAAGGAAGGCAAGATCGACAATTACCAGTGCATCGTGCCGACGACTTGGAACGGTTCGCCGCGTGATCCGCAAGGCAATATTGGCGCGTTTGAGGCGGCTTTGATGAATACCCAGGTTGCCAACGCCGAACAGCCCTTGGAAATCCTGCGCACTTTGCATAGTTTCGACCCTTGCCTGGCCTGTTCCACCCATGTCATGGACAAGGATGGTAAGGAATTGACTAGAGTCAAAGTTCTTTAGCGCAGGAGAAAACCATGTCTTCCCCAGCTTTGACGCAAAACCCGGTTTATGTCTACGAAAAACCCGTGCGCCTATGGCATTGGATCAATGCCTTGGCGCTGGTGGTGTTGGCGGTCACCGGTTATTTGATCGGCTCCCCGTCAGTGGTTTCTGGAGGCGAGGCTAGCGGGCATTTCCTGTTTGGCTATATCCGCTTTATCCATTTTTCGGCGGGCTATGTGTTGGCAGTAGGCATGGCTGGCCGGGCTTACTGGGCATTGGTGGGCAACCAATATGCCCGCCAACTGTTCATGCCGGAAATCCACCGCCGGGCTTGGTGGCAAGGCGTGTGGCACGAAATCCTGTGGTATCTGTTTTTGGTTCCCGAACCGCGCAAGAATGTAGGCCATAATCCTCTGGCCGGTCTGGCAATATTCGTGTTCTTCGTGCTAGGGTCTTTGTTCATGATAGTCACCGGTTTTGCCTTGTATGGCGAGGGTCTAGGCGCCGACAGTTGGGCCGACCGTGGCTTCGGTTGGGTGATTCCGCTGTTTGGCGGCAGCCAAGCCACGCACAGTTGGCATCATTTGGGGATGTGGTATTTACTGATATTCACCCTCGTCCACGTTTATATCGTTATCCGCGAACAGTATGTCTCCCGCCAGTCCATGACCAGCACCATGATCGATGGTTGGCGGGTTTGGAAGGACGACAGGCCGTAAAGCATGGATGCCTACAATATCCTGGTCCTTGGCATCGGCAATATCCTGTGGGCGGATGAGGGATTTGGCGTCCGCGTGGTCCAGGCTTTGCGGCAGGCTTATGATTTCCCGCCATCGGTAAGCCTGTTGGATGGCGGCACCCAGGGATTGGCCTTGCTGCCTTATGTGCAGGAGGCGGATGTGTTGATTATCCTGGACGCGGTGGATTTACAACTGGAGCCGGGTACTTTGGTGGAACTGCGTGAAAATGAAGTGCCTGCCTATTTGGGCGCGAAAAAAATGAGCCTGCACCAGATCAGTTTCCAAGAAGTGTTGGCTTTGTGCCAGTTGCTGGGAAAATGCCCGGAGCGGCTGGTCTTAGTCGGCGTCCAACCGGCAATTCTGGAGGATTATGGCGGCAGTTTAAGCCCGGTGGTGAAGCGGCAAATACGCCCGGCGGTGGACCGTGTATTGGCTTATTTGGCGGAGTTGGGAATCGAAGCAAGAGTGAACACGGAAAACCCTAGCGCGGAGTATGGGGCTGTGGGGATGGATGAATACGAGCGCTTGCGCCCTTCCGCCGAGGTGGCCTGCCGTTTTGGCGACGGGCGATTCTTATAATTTGTTCCTACCCAAACGGGCCATTCACCATGTTGGACACCCACGCCCCTATCGCCGTTGAAACTGCCGAGCCGGTCAGTCCGTTTGACGACCCCGAATGCCGCTATGTCGCCATGCCAGAAAACATGCGGACGTTTGCCTCGCCCATTCTGGGGGATTGGCGGCAAAATCCCGAGGGCAGGGCGGTCTTGTCGCAATTAGCCGCCAGCCTTGGAAACGGGGAAGCGACGGTCATCGACTTGTCCCGGCATGATCTGGATACCCGTGATTTTATCGGGCAAATCTTGGGGGAAGGGGAACTCAGCATTCTTGCGGACAAGCCGGGGGAGCGCTTGATTGTCAACGAGGCGGTGTTCACGGGCGTTTGGAGAATTAGGCAGTATCAAAATGGCAATTTGGCGCAGGATTATTTGGAAACCGGGGCGTTTCCGAAAATACTCGCGGAATGGTCGGCAAGGCAGGATGCCCAGCCGAGTTTGCCGCAAGTATTTCCTGGCAATTTGATGAATGCCCCGGCTTTGCTGTATGAAATATTTGCCAAGTCCAAGGATTTTGCTCCAGGTTTCGAGGAGGTCATCAATCTGACTTTGCTGCCGCTGACGCCGGAAGACATGGCGTTTTTGATCGAGGCTTTAGGATTGGCCGGAATCTCGATTCTATCCAGGGGCTACGGGGATTGCCGCATCCGCCGCACCGGCCTGCATAATGTGTGGTGGGTGCAATATTTCAATTCGCCCGGACAGCTTATTTTGAATACTTTGGAAATTACCACCTTGCCCCAAGTCGTCATGGCCGCGCCGGAAGATTTGGCGGATTCGGCCAGCCGATTGCGGGAGATCCTTGAGAGGTAGGGTGGGCAAACGATAAAGCCGTTTGCCCATCCTGCCGGAAATAACCATTCTTCCCCGGCAATTCTCATTATGGCTCGAAGCCCTGTCATTCCGGCATGGATGCCGGAATCCAGTGCCATGGATGGTAACTACCCGATTGCGCAAGTGCTTGCTTAAAAGGCTCTGTGCCAACGTGCAGATTCACATCCCTGTGACTGGATTCCGGCGATCCCTGCCGGAATGACGGGCTATCCGGCAACGTCGGCTCAAAATGAGAATTGCTGATTCTTCCCCCCCGCACCCAGCCAGAGCGGACAAGCTGGGGACAGCCCCGGCAACGCTCTATTTCTGCATCCGGCACAGGATCCGCCCCGATTCGGCGAACAAGGGCCGATGGATGGGTTAAACTGTGCCAATCCCTAGCAACTTTCAATCAGGTAAACATCATGAAAGACAGGTCTAAGTTCCTTGCTGTTTCTTCCTTCGCCGCCGTGGCTTTGCTGTTCACGCCCGCCGTTTTTGCCCATACTTTCGGTGCGCATGGGGCGGGTTTTGCCGCAGGGCTGGCCCATCCTTTCTTGGGCGCGGACCATCTGCTGGCGATGCTGGCGGTGG
>CAZOTR010000229.1:0-6271 GCA_964582755.1 uncultured Methylococcaceae bacterium
CATTCAATCCATTGAACCCACCCCCAGGCTCTCCGCTTGTCGCTCTTGCGGATCTGAAGAAAGGGGCAGGCCGAGGCGGCGCTGGCAGAAGTATTGGAAGCGCAGGCCGTAGGTTTTGTGGGTCAGCGCCCAAGTGTCTTGCAGCGTCTTGGCGTTGGCCCAGTTGGCGAACAGGGTGCGCCAGCCCTTGTTGTCGGGATGGTCCCAGGTCTCTTCCAGGTTGACGTCCAGATAGACGTTTTCCATGAGTTGGATCATCTGGCTGCATAGGTAGAACGCAGAGCGGTTGGCGGGCGGGTGTTGCGGCCAGGCGGCGACCAGTTCCTGGTCCAGGGAATCAAGCCCCGGGTCGTTGCCCAGCCGCGACCAGAGGTCCGCCAATTGGGCGGCGTGTTGGGTGAATTGCCCGACGTTGGGCAGCGACGGCGAACAGATCTTTTCAAGTTTTTCGGCCAAATCCAGGAAATCCCATTGGCCGTCCTGCGGCCTCACCGGGGCGAAGGTCCGCATGGCGACATCGCGGCCTAGGCTGCGGTAGCTTTCAAATTGGTCTTCCCCGTAGAACTGGTCGCTGGTGGTTTCGTGGGGAAAGTCCGGGTGGGTGGCTTTGTATTGCAGCACCGCCGTTTCTTCGTGGCCGGTCATGGACGCTTTCAAATAAATCAACAGGCCGCAGGTGCCGTCGGCGTAATGCACGCGGCCGACGGCGCAGCGGTTGCGGCTCCAGGCCGCGCCGCTTTCGGGGCGGATTGAGCGGACGTCGATGTCGATCTTGGCCTTGAGATCGACCTCGCTCATGCGGATCAGGGTGCCCAAGCCTTCAAATTGCAGTTTGGGGTCGCATTCGCCGTCGCTGATGATGATGACCGCGCACTTCCGCTTGAGCAGTTCGTAAGCCGCGAGGTTTTCAAAATGTCCGCCGTCGGAAATTGCCAGATACTCGGATTTGTCGTTGGCGTCGCCGAACAGCTCCTTCACCAAATAGTACAGGCTGAACCAGGGCGAGGGGTGGTCGGCGCTGTGGCGTGGATTGGGGAACCACCAGCCCAGCCGCACGTTGAACAGCGTCAGCAGGAAGGCCACCACGGGCGAGGTGTGGTAGCCCATGTTGGGGCTGGCGGCGGCGCCGGAAACCGAAATCGCCTGGCCCAGCGTGGGCTGGCCGTCCGACCCGCCGAATTCGCCCGTGGGCCGGTAGCCCATTTCCCTGTCGCCCGCCAAATCCCGGCTCGCGTAGCCACTGCCGCAGTGCAGCGGGGTCAGCGTGAAGATCGCGCTGTGGCGGGTGTGCAGCGCCAAGTCGCTGGAGCCGCCCAGGTTCAACGCGCAGTTGACGATGTGCAAAGGGCCGGCCAGCGGCTTTTGGCGGTCGGCCAGGGTTGCCAGCTTGATGTCGTCTTCGTCGTCGAAGCCGGTGAAATTCTGCGGCTTGCGCTCGCCTTCTTGGAAGCGGGTCGCGCCTAGGTAGCAGCGCACGAGGCGGCTGCGATAAAAGGCGTTGAGGCTGAATTCGTTGATGTCCACCCGCGCCGCGAACAGCGCGACGCATCCCGCGCAGGCCGCGAGGGCGGGCAGGGCGGGCCGCATGTCCGCCGCCGTCGCGTACAGCAGGTGCCAATAATCCCCTTGCAGGCTCCCGGACAGGTTCACCAGGAGCAGGTGCAAGACGGTGGCGACGCCGACCAGCACGCCGAAGACAAAGACAAACGGCGCGGCCGTGGCGACCGCTTCCCGCACTTTTGCGCCGATTCCCTGGCCTTCCGCGCCGCCGGTCGAACCGGATTTGCCGGCGAACAGGCCGGCCAGGACCGTGCCTGCCCAGCCGCTGGCGGTGATGCCTTTCCAGGTGTCTGATTGCAGCAAGAACGCGCCCAGCAAGGGGCCGTAGACGGTGGAGACGTTGATTAGCATCCAGCCGAAACCGTAGATGCCCAGCCACGCGCCGAAGCGGCTCCACCATTCGCGCCCGCCTTCGCCGGATTGCCGCCCCAACATGCCGATCAGGATCACGATGGTGAGCATCAGCGCGTACAGCACCAGCGGCGGACCCCAGACATAGGCCAGCCATTGGCCTTGCTCGCCTTGGCCTGCCCACTGGTGGAACAGCAGCATGATGGCGGAAAGCAGGGCGTGGAGAACCAGCATGGCCGGCACCGGCGCCACCAGCAGGCCAACCAGCACGCCCTTCCAGTCCCACTGGCGGATGGAGCAAAACGAGAGCAGCCAAAGCGACATGAATATCACCGAGAGCGGGAAGGGCCAGTGCTGCCATGCCGCCGTGAAAAAGCCCGCAAAACTGTCCAGCCTGGCCAGCTCGCCCGCGCCCTGGCTTTGCCCCCACAGGATGGCCGCGGCCAGAAAGCCCACGGCCAGCATCGGCACCACCACGACGGCCTGCACCCAGGCTTGGGTGTAGTTGATCTGCTCCGGCGGCTTCTCCGCCGGCGACAGCAGGTTGACGAGCTTCACCGCGACGGGTTGCAGGCAGAAGCCGGCCGCCACCAGCAGGATGGCGATGGGAATGGCGCCGTTGAAATCCACTTGGCCGGGGTCGAAGGGCCGGAAATGGGTGGTTTTGCCGATAATCCCGGCGATTGCCAGGAAAGCCGCCGCGCAGGCCAGCCCTTTGGGCCAGTTCTGGCTGGACAGCGGCCAAGCCCCCGGCCAGTTTAGCCGCAACTGGTTGCCGGCTATGCCGACCACGCCCAGGATGAACAGGATGATCGTCGTCCAGCGGTACAGGCCGGCTTGCGGCCAGTGTTCAAAAACGGCGAACAGCGGGCGCGGCACCAGCAGCAGCGCCGCGATGGCGAGAATGACGGTGAGTTGGACGAGCAGGGTGTTGCGGAACCAGATGGCCACCATCGACCAAGTGTCCGCGCTGAACAGGCCCACCGAGGGCGACAGGTAGTTGGAGTAGCGGCGCAAATGGTCGATGGAGGTCTTCCAATCGGCTTGCGGAGACAGCCAGTCGGGTTCTGCCGGCGCTGCTTCGCGGCGTTTGGCGGTGCGTTTGCAGTTGGCGCTCAACCATGCCCCGATGTAGCCGCCGCCGGACACGGTCGATAGATAGTCGATTTTGCGCAGCAGCCCGAACTGTTTCAGCCCTTCCAAAACGCCCAGCCCGAACGTGGCGCTGCGGATGCCGCCCCCGGAAAACGCCAGCCCGACCAAGGGAGCATTGGGGGCGTTTTCCGATCCGGGCTGTTCTCGTCGCTTGCGGACGGCTTCGATCTCTTCCTGGAACACCGTGTCCCATGTCTTGCGGGAGCTTGCCTCCGCTTTCGCTGTTTCCGGGGGGGCTTCGTTACTCATGATCTTCCTCTATTGCCTCTAGGGTTAAAGACGCTGCCGCCCGCAAGCGGGTGGGAGATGCGCAAACACACTGATATTACAAGGAAATAGCCAGCCATCCGGGTTGAAGATTGCACTGCCGGGCATGGGCTTGTCAACTTCCAAACCTGGACCGCTTGATGAATCAACAAGCGATGGGACATAGTGTGATTGCCCTGACTGTATCGGGTTGGCCGAAAATGTTATCTTGGCTTGGCGCCTGCGAGTCCGGTTCCGGTTCGGCGGTCGCACAAGCATCCAGCATCCTAAATTTAAGGGAGGAATCATGGTTAATGACGCACACAAAGCCGCGAATGGCGACGCCGAGGGTTCGGGCATCCCGCTCAAGAACTGGCTGTTGCTGGCGATTCCCGTCGCCTTGGCTTTGCGCTGGTTCGATGCGAACTCGATCTTGATTTTCGCCGCCTCCTTGGTGGCGATTTATCCCTTGGCCGAGGTGATGGCGGAGGCCACCGAAGCCTTGGCCGAGACCTTGGGGCCGACCGTCGGCGGGCTGCTCAACGCTTCGCTGAACAACGCTCCGGAAATCATCATCGCCATGTTCGCCTTGAAACACGGGTTGGGCGATGTGGTGAAGGCGTCCATCACCGGCTCCATCCTCGTCGAATTGCTGTTCGGCCTGGGCTTGGCGATGTTTTTGGGCGGACTCAAGCACGGCACCCAGCGCTTCAACGAGGAGGCGATCCAGATCAACGGCGGGCTGCTGACCCTGGCCGGCTTCGGCTTGGTGATTCCGGCGGTGTTCCATTTGTCTTCGCCGAAGGCCGAGAACGAATTGAGCTGGGAAATTTGCACCGTCCTGTTGCTGATTTATTTCGCCAACCTGGGGATCACCCTGTTCCGCAAGACGCCGGATGCGGTCGGCGGCGCCAGCCAGACGGTTCCCGAAGCGGAGGGCGGACACTGGTCGCAGGGCAAGGCGCTGGGGATCTTGGTCGTCGCCACGCTGGTTTTGGCGGTGATGAGCGAGGTGGTCACCGACGCGCTGGAGCCGACCAGTGAGCAGCTTGGGCTGACGCCGATATTTAGCGGCATCATCCTGCTGGCGGGGGCCGGCGGCGTCGGCGAAATCATCAGCGCCGTCCGCTTCGCGCGCGGCAACAACATGGATCTGGCCATCGAGGCGTCGGTCGGGTCGAGCATCCAGATGATTCTCCTGGCCGTGCCGCTACTGGTGTTCAGCGCGCCGTTGCTGGGTGTGGAGATGAATCTGCTGTTCACGCCGGTCGAGGTGATGGCCATGGTGCTGACCATCATTGCCATCCGCAACCTGACCTCCGATGGGCGTTCCACCTGGATCGAGGGGCTGATGCTGCTGGCCGTATACCTGATGCTGGCGATAGGCTTTTTTTACCTGCCGGCCGATGCCGCGCCGGCGGGTTGACGTGCGTCGGCAGCGCCTCGATGGGCAGGTTTAAACATTTGCCGCCGCCGCCGCCGCGCATGGCGGCTTGGATAGTCGGCTTGGCCTGGGTTTTGTTCGGCGGCATGGCCTGGGCCGGCCCGCCCACCGCCGAGGAGGTTTTCGTTTTGCTGGGCGTGGCCGGGCAGCAGGTCGGCGAGATGGCGCAAGGCAAGGCCATCGCTTATGCCTTGCAGGAAGGCAGCGCCGACGAGCTGTCCGCCGGCATCGCGCTGTATCTGCCGGCACCTTTGGCAAAGGTGTCCGCCCGCTTGCAGGGGGGGGACATCACGGTCGATGCCGATGTCACCGGCTACGGGGTCTTGTCCGGTTCTGCCGGGGTGGGCGAGCTGGGGCGTCTGGCCGTGTCCGAGGAAGACGCGCTGGCCTTGCTGGAGGCCAAGCCGGGCGACGAGTTCAATCTCTCCGCCCAGGAAATCGCCAGCTTCCGGGCGCTTAAGCCGGCGCACGGCAAGAAGGCCGCCGATCTGGCCGCGCAGCATTACCGGGAAATTCTTTTCCAGCGCTTCGAGGCGTACCGGCGCGGGGGCTTGGCGGCTATCGCCAGTTATGCGCGGGACGACACGCTGGATTCCAGCCCCGCCATAGAATTGCGCCAGGCGGCGCAGGAAAGCCAGGTTCTGGCGCGGTATTTTCCGGCGCAGGCGCAGGCTTGGCTAAACTACCCGGCGGCTTGGCCGGCGGGGACGGAGGAGCAATTCCTGTGGGTGCTAAAAACCGTGGAAGGCCAGCCCACGGCGATATTGCGGCATGTCATCACGGCCCGTTGGAACACAGGTCTGCTGATGGCGACCCGCGAATTTTATGTGGAGCATTCCTACAACTCCAGCCAGTGGATAACCCTGTGCCTGCCGTATCACAAAGGCACGGTGGTCTTGCAGAAGGTGAGGTCGTTCACCGACCAAGTGGCCGGCTTGGGCAGCGAGGTCAAGCATTTGGTGGGGCAGGAGATGCTGAAAAGCAAGATGGTCGCCACCTGGGAGCGCTTCCGCGCCGGGCTGGCGGAGCAGCCTTAGCGCTTCAAATCGTCCCTTTGCCGCTGCCGGGGCGGCAATCTCCCTCGTTCTGGCAGATGACGGTGTGGTCCGCGTCGGCGCTTCCCGCCGGATAACAGTGCCAGCCCACGGCCATCCAGGCCAAGACTAGCGCCGACAGCAGGCACAAAAGCCCCCAAGGGGAGCGGGTCTTGCCCGCGCCGTTGCCGGCTTCTGGTTTGGCGGGGTGGGATTTCCACGGCTTGATGATGGCCAGGGCGATGAAGCCAAACAGGAAGGGGGCAGCCATCACGCTCCACTGGGCATAGTCCTCGGCGAAGCCCGCGCCGGCATAATACGCCAGGGCGGTGGCGCAATAAGACAGGAAAAGCGCCCCCAGCCAGGCCACTTTCCTGTGCATGTCGGCCAGCAGCCCGGCCTGGCTCGCGGCATCACGCGCCAGTTTCCGCGCGCCTTGGGCGCTCTCCTGTTGGAACGCCGCCGTGGTGGCGGATTCCAT
>CAZOTR010000230.1:0-6202 GCA_964582755.1 uncultured Methylococcaceae bacterium
ATGACATCTGCGTCAAGCCCGCCATCATGCCGAACTGGCGCTCCAGCGGCGCGGTAAGGCTGGAGGCGATGACCTCCGGGCTGGCCCCCGGATAGACGGCGCGGACTTGGATCGTCGGGTAATCGACCTGCGGCAGCGCGGCAGTCGGCAGCAGCCGGTAAGCCAACAGGCCGGCCAGCAGAATCGCCGCCATCAGCAGCGAGGTCGCTACCGGGCGCAGGATGAACGGGCGCGACGGATTCATGGCTGATGCGGAGGGTGCCGCGCGGTTTGCTGGGCTTGGCCCGCGAGTGGTTCGACAGGGCTTTTGTCCTCTTTTTGCCAGGGCGCGGCGGCGGAAGCGTCCGCCGCCGCCAATTCGACCTTGGCCCCTTCCCTCAGCCGGTCCACGCCGTTGACGACAACCCGCTCACCGGCTTGCAGGCCCGCTTCGATGGCAATCTTGTCGCCATCGGCCGGGCCTAGGCTGACCGGCCTGACCGTCACGGTCTGGTCATCTTTGACGACATAGACGAAGCTGCCCGCGCTGCCATGCTGGACGGCGGCGGCAGGAATCAAATTAAGGTTTTCGCGGGTGTCCAGCAGCAGGCGGGCGTTGACGAATTGGTTTTGGATCAGCGCATTGTCGGCATTCGCAAACAAGGCTTTCAGTTTGATCGTGCCGCTGGCCGGGTCGATCTGGTTGTCCATCGTCAGCAAGCTGCCTTGCGCCAGCAAGGTTTTGTTGCTGCGGTCCCAGGTCTCGACAACCAGGCTTTGCTTGCGGGCCTCCGCCTCGCGCAAGCGCCGGGTAATCGCCGGGGCATGGTCTTCCGGCAGCGCAAACACCACCGTGACCGGCTGCACCTCGTTGATGACGGCCAAACCCTGCGCGTCGGTCGGACTGATGTTGTTGCCGGGGTCGATCAAGCGCAGGCCGATGCGGCCCGACAGCGGCGCGGTGATTTTGGTGAAGCCCAGTTGCAGTTTGGCATTGTCCACCTGGCCTTGGTCGGCCAGCACGACGCCTTCGTATTGCCTGACCAGCGATTCTTGCGCATCGACTTGCTGCCCGGCCACCGAGTCCTGCGCCGCCAAGGTCTTGAACCGAACCCAGTCACGCCGGGCGTTCGCCAGCAAAGCCTGGTCACGCGCCAACTGGCCTTGCGCCTGCGTCAGCAGCACCTCAAACGGCCTGGGGTCGATTTCCGCCAGCACATCGCCGACATGCACCAACTGCCCCTCTTTGAAAAAAACCTGGGTCAACTGCCCGCTGACCCGGCTGCGCACCATCACGCTGTTACGCGAAACGACGCTGCCTAAGCCGGTCTGCACGATGCGCACCGCCCCGGTCGTGACGCTGGCGACCGCTGCCGTGACCGGGCCATTGCCGGCGAAGCCGCCACGCCGCCCGCCCGCGTTGCGGGGCGCATCCGGCGGCCCTGCTTTCTGCCCCTGTCCCGCAGCGTCCTTGCCCGCCAGGTTCGGCCTCCCGTCGGACGGCTTGCCGGGCCAAAACGCAAAGCCCGCACCTGCCGACGACAGCAGGACGAAGACAATAATCAGGCGACGTAAGACGCGGGGCATGGGCATGGTTTTCGGGTTGGTGAATCTTATTGGCTTGTTTGCAAGGCTTGAGCCAAGAAACTTAAAGATATGCTAAGAATGTGGCGCGAGCTTGAAACCCCTGCTCAAAACCCGAAAGCGGGCGTTTGATAAGATCGACCGCCCCATCAGCACTGCGGCCAAGCCAACAATTTGCGCTGAAATTGTTGCCCAAGAAGCATTGCGGCAATGACCTGCGATAGTATCGGCTTGGCTAAGCCTCAGTCCAAGCGATACCCCACTTTCAGCACGACTTGGAAATGGGCCACCTTGCCATCGGCAATATGGCCGCGTGTCTCGAACACCTCGAACCAATCCAGCTTTTTGCCGCTTTCGGCCAGCTTGCTGATCGCGTTGTGTATCGCCTCTTCAGTGCCTTGCGGCGACGTGCCGACGATGTTGATGATTTTGTAAGTATGGTCTGACATGCTAGGTTCCTCACCGGTTAATGGATTGGTCGAATGTTCAAGTGTTATCCCCTTCCCACCAATACCCCACCACCCATTCATACGCCCCGTAATACAAGGGCAAGGTTTTGGGATGGTTCAGGCGCTTATGGTAAATGAAATAAAAATGGCTCAAATAGCGCCAAGGCAGGATGTAATGGCCATGCATCAACACCCGGTCCAAGGCATGGGCGATGGTTTCGGCTTCGGCCTGCGTGTTGGCGTCATAGAATTTTTTAATCAGCGCATCGACGACGGGCGACTTTAAGCCTAGGAGATTCTCCGAGCCCGGCACATCGGCGTCGGCGCTGTTGAGATTGCGCCAGAGTTCCGCCGCCGGGTTTCTCGCCTCGCGGAACGCAATCGACGCGAAGTCATAATCGAAATTCCGCATCCGCGCACGGTCGGCCGCCGGGTCGGCGGGCCTGGGTTTCAAAACGATGCCCAGTTTTCTCAAGTTGACAAAATAGGCATCCAGCAACACATTGCCAGCACTACCTGGCACTTCCATTTCAAACGCCTCGCCTTTGTTGTTGCGCAACACGCCATCGACCATATGCCAACCGGCTTCGGCCAGCAAATCAAACGCCTTATGCAAATTTGCCCGGATGCTTGACGGCGGTTTTGTGGTCGGTTGTTCGACCATCGGGCCGAACACCGCCGGGTCGAGTTCGGCGCGGTAAGGCTCCAGCAGCTTGATTTCCGCCTCGGTCGGCAAACCCGAAGCCTTCAACGGTGAATGCGCGAAATAACTATCCTGGCGGTCGAACTGGTCGTCGAAGATTTTGTAGTTCAGCCACTGCCAGTCATAGGCATAGTTCAAGGCTTGGCGGACTCTTGGGTCTTTGAATTTGTCGCGGCGCAGGTTGAAGGCGTAGCCGTTCATTGCCGAAGGATTTTGATGCGGGAACAATTCCTTGATTAACTCGCCCTCGTCAAAGCGTTTGCCGATGAATTGGCAGCACCAATAGCGCATCCTCGTTTCGCTGAAAAAGTCAAAATCCCCGGCCCGCATCGCCGCGACTTGCGTATCCGCGTCTTTATACAGCTTGTAGACAATGGTCGCAAAATTCAAGGCACCGCGCCTGACCGGAATGTCAGCCCCCCAATAGTTTGGGTTGCGTCTATAAACCACATTCTGCCCGCTCGGCGAGGTCTCGACCGAATACGCGCCGCTGGCAATCGGCGGTTCCAGCCTGAGGTTTTCAAACGCGCCTGAACCGGCCCATTTCGGCGAAAACACCGGCAGGCTACCGGCGACAAAAGACAAGTCGCGGCCTTTGCGGGCAAACTCAAAGCGCACGGTCAGCCCGTCGATGGGCGTCACCTGCTTGATTTCGGCGAAATAGGCTTTGAATCGCGGGCTGGCTTTCTTGCCGGTCAAGGTGTCGAATGAGTATTTGACATCGTTTGCAGTGACCGGCTCTCCATTGGAGAAACGTGCCTTTGGGTTGAGATGGAATGTCACCGCTGAAAAATCCGGCGCAACTTGAATATCATCGGCGAGCAAGCCATATTGGGTATTCGGCTCGTCTAGGCTGTTGATCGTCAGCGTTTCAAACACCAGCTCCAATACGCCGGGGGCGGTTTTGCCTTTTAACGTAAACGGGTTGTATTTGTCGAAACTGCTGTTTTGGCTGACGATGGACAGGTTCAAGGTGCCGGTTTTAGGCGCGGCGGGATTCGCATAATCAAAATGCGCAAACCCCTCGGCATATTTCGGCTCGCCGAATTGGGCGATGGCATGGGCGGCTTGGGCCGGTTGCGGCAGGCTTAGTGCCAAGGCCAGTATGCCGATGTAGACTAATAGTGGGTTTGAAAAAAGCATCCAGGCACCTGCTCAAAATGACGCGCTGACGAGGCGCTGGGTATAAGGGTGCCGCGGATTCGCGATCACGGTTTGGGTTTCGCCGGATTCGATGATTTCCCCTTCGTGCATCACATAAAGCCGGTGCGCCATCGCATGGACGACTGCCAAATCATGTGTGATTAACACATAACTGAGGCCGTATTTCTTTTGCAGCCGGACGAGCAATTGCAAGACTTGGTTTTGAATGGACACATCCAAGGCCGAGGTCGGCTCGTCCAAAACCAACACCTGCGGGGCCAGCACCAAGGTTCTGGCTATCGCGATGCGTTGCCGTTGGCCACCGGAAAACTCATGCGGATAAGATCCTAGCGCCGACGGCGGCAGGCCGACATCGGCCAGCACTTGGATGGTCTTGGCGCGGCGCTGCCGCTTGTCGAGTTCAGGAAAATGCAGTTCCAGCCCTTCGCCGACGATTTGCTCGACGGTGCGGCGCGGCGACAGCGCGCCGAAGGGGTCTTGAAACACCACTTGCAGCCTAGCCCGAAGCGCCCGCTTTTGCTGCGGACTGCGCTGGTCCAAGGCTTGGCCGTCGAAGCTAATTTCGCCCGAACGCACCGGCACCAGGCTTAGAATGGCTTGGGCCAACGTGGACTTGCCCGAACCCGATTCGCCGACAATGCCGACAGTCTCGCCTTCGCGCAGATCCAGCGTGGCCCCGGCCACGGCGACGAAGCGGCCGGCCCGCAGCAGCCCGCGCCAGCCCGGCAGCGGTTTGGGATATTCCACCCGCAACTGCTCGGTTTGCAGCAAGACCGGCGCATGTCGCGGCACCGGGTCGATGTCGCGCTGTGGCCGGCTGTTGAGCAGTTTGATCGTGTAAGGATGTTGGGGGGTTTGATATAACGCCTCGGTCTCGCCACTCTCGACCAATTTGCCGCGCTCCATGACCGCGACGCGCTGCGCGAAACGGCGGACGAGGTTCAAATCGTGCGTAATCAGCAACACGGCCATGCCTTCTTCCTGCTGCAAGTCCAGCAGCAGCTTCAAGATCCGGGCGCGGATCGTCGTGTCCAAGGCCGTCGTCGGCTCGTCGGCAATCAGCAACTTAGGCTTGCAAGCCAGGGCCATCGCAATCATCGCCCGTTGCCGTTGGCCGCCGGACAACTGGTGCGGCAGGCTGTCGATCCGGCGCTGCGGTTCGCGGATGCCGGTGCGCTCGAACCAATGCAAGGTTTTTTCACGCGCCTCCTTGCGGCTTAAGCCTTCATGCAGTTGCAAGGTTTCGATGACCTGGCTGCCGATGCTGTACAACGGGTTCAGCGCCGTCATCGGCTCTTGGAAGATCATCGCGATTTCGCTGCCGCGTATCTGCCTAAGCTGCTGCACCGGCTTTTGCAGCAGGTCTTCGCCTTGGAAGCGGATTTCCCCGTCGATCTTGGCATTCGCCAACAGCCTCAGCACCGACAAGGCCGTGACGGTCTTGCCGGAGCCGGACTCGCCGACCAAGGCCAGCCGCTCGCCGACATTCAACCGCAGGCTCAGCTTGTCCACGGCCAGATGCTGGCCGAAGCGGATCGAAACCTCGCGCAAATCGAGCAACGGCCCCGGCGGGGCCGGGTTGCCGTTGGGGTATTCGAGAATCTTCGCCATCATTCCGCCCATTGCCCGCTGCCACGGGTATCTATCGCATTGCGCAAAGCCTCGCCCATAAAGGTCAACAGCAGGATCGTCAATACCAATACACCGAACGAAGACACCGAAATCCACCAGGCATCGAGGTTTTCTTTGCCTTGCAATAGCAATCGGCCCAGACTGGGCGACTGGCCGCCGACGCCTAGCCCCAGGAAATCCAACGAGGCCAAGGCCATGATTGCGGCAGACATGCGGAACGGCAGAAAGGTGATGACCGGCGTCAGGCTGTTCGGCAGGATATGCCGCCAAATGATTTGCCAGTGTGACAAACCCATCGCACGGGCGGCTTTGACATATTCCAATTGCCGGTTGCGCAGGAACTCGGCCCGCACATAATCCGACAAATGCACCCAGCCAAACAGCACCAGCAACAAAAACAGCAAGCTGAAACTTTGCTTGAACACCGCCGAGAAGATAATCAGCAAATACAGCTCCGGCATGGATCCCCAGATTTCGATCAAGCGTTGCGTGATTAAATCGACTTTGCCGCAAAAATAGCCTTGCACCGCGCCGACGACAATGCCAATCGCCGTTCCCACTAAGGTCAAACCCAGCGCGAACGCCACCGAGATTCTAAATCCATACAGCAATCTAGCGGCGATGTCGTAACCTGATGTGTCCGTGCCTAGCCAATTTTCGGCGGAAGGCGGGCCGGGATTGTGTGTGCCAG
>CAZOTR010000231.1:0-6197 GCA_964582755.1 uncultured Methylococcaceae bacterium
TTCGATGGCGTCAAGCGTTACGCCGGGGGGCGTAACATTCGGCTGGCCAGGGGCGGCGGACTTGTCGAACGGGGGCAGCAAATCGCCCGCGCGATGCCGCTCCCGCCAGCGTCTTTGCCTTTCGGCGTTGGTCAGCGCGGCCATGGTTGCCCCTCCCCGTTGGTTCTGTCGCCCGCGACTAGGCGTTCGTCAATCTGGGTAAGCCGGTCCAAGATATTTGCGGCCCGGAGGATTTCGGCCAAGGATGCTTTAGGCAAAGCGGCCCCGCTAGTCTCTTTCAAAAGCGCAATGTATGCGTTGAAAACAAGCTCTATTTGGCGGTTTAATTGGCCGATTTTGGCGCAAACCGCCCTTCTTTTTGCCTGCCTGAAATCGACGAAAACCACGCCTCCAAGGGATTCCGCCCTGTTCATGGCCGGCCCTCCTCTGCGCCGCGCTTCCAGCCGGATTTGTCATGCGCAGATGCCCCCTCATTTGGCTTCGGCCATTTGGCCAGCCGCCGCAACGCCGCGTTTTCTTCCTCAAGCTTGGCAAAGGCGTCAAGATTGGCAATGACCGCCGAACGGTTCAAATCGGTCAGCACACCCAAGAGCATTGACAGGTTTCCGGCGCCCGCGACGGAAAGATTGTCTCTCCCGCCGGCAGTGACAAGTTCGTGGATGGCCGCAAAGCATTGGTGCAAATCGTGAAGCCGCTCCATCGGGTCTTTCAGGCTTTCGCAGTGGGGGCAGTTGTGGGCGTGGTTCATGCTTGGCCCTCCTCTGCGCGGCCTTGGCCGGCCGGTTTGCGGCCTGCGCGGTCGGCCTCGATCTCGCCCAGGGCAAGGCTTACCGCGTGGCGGGCGATGTCGGCCAGATACCGCAATATCGGATCGTCGGCGGTGTGGCAAATCACGGCCATCAAGTCTTGCTCTACCGCTGCCAGCAAGACCGGCACGGCGGGATTCAGGGCGTGGGCGGAATTCGGGCGGATTTCGCCCGTAGTGGGTTTGGGGGTGTTCATTGGGTGACTCCACAGGGATTGATTGGAGCCGCCACGCCGGTTCTGACGCCGGGAGTGGTGGCCGCTGATGCGGGGGTCAGAAACCGGCCCTGTGGAACCGGCCAGGCCGAAGCCTGCCCCGCACCAACAGCCATAGAGAAACACCGGGCAAAGAAAAAGCGCCCGGCTTTGGCGCTTGATGCGCCACAGGTCAAACGGATTCTGACGTCCGGCCCCGGATGCGTCCGGGGCAGCGCGGCTAGTGTGCCGCGCCGCCGCCCTGGCTGTCAATCCGTTATGTAACGGAACCTTGCCGCCGTGGTTTTTGCGCGGGCGGCGGCGGGTGGATTCGGTCAAGATGGTCACATCGAAAGTTTGACCATCTTGACCAAAATCGGCGTTTTTTTCGGGCTGTAAGCCGCGCCCCGCTTGAAGGCGGTCAAGATGGTCAACATTTTTGCGCCGGGGCGTGTTGGCCCCGTTGATGGCCCCCTTGGCCGGCGTCAGTCCGCCCCGCAAAGGAGCATCCCCGCCGGGCCGGTTCCGTGGTAGGCTGTGGGCCTTTGGAGGATGAGCCATGGCAACCATCGCATTCGACACGCTCAAATTCGCCAAGCGGCTCAAAGACGCGGGCATTCCCGAAAAGCAGGCCGAAGCCGAAGCGGAGGCATTGGCCGAAGTCTTGGAGGTCAACCTGAACGAACTTGCCACCAAGCGCGACATGAAGGAAATGGAAACCTTGCTGAAACGCGACATGGGCGAGTTGGAAATCAGGCTAAAGCATGAAATCGAACTGGCGCGGCTAGAGTTGCGCGACTTGGAGCGGCGCATGACGATCAAGCTCGGCGGCTTGATGGTGGTGGCCGTGGGCGCGGTCGCCGCGCTGGTCAAGCTGCTGTAGGCGGCGGTCGCCAGCCGTCCGGCCCGGACGTGCGCGGCCCGGTGGCCCGCCGTCCGGGCCTTGGTGTATGATGTCTCTACCATGATTTTGCCCTTTGGCCGAACCCCGCCCGCGCTGACACGCCGGCGGGGTTTTTCTTTTGGCGCGCCGCCCGGGCGGCGGCATTCTTGCCGGTCATGCGCCGCCCTCCCCCGCGCCGGTGCCCGGATTTCCGCCGGTGGCGCGATTCTGGGCGCTCTCCGGCCCCTGGCTGGGGCTGGGTGGCTCCCATCCCGGAGGCAGGCCGTAGCGGGCCATGCCGTTGCCGTGGTCGCGTTCGGCGCGGATCGGCCAGCCTTGCCCGCGCAGCTTGAAGACCAGCGCCCCCAGGCGCAAGCCCCAGCCGCGCCGGTTCGCCTCCACTTGGTCAACAGGCTCCCGCGCCAGCAGCGCGGCCTTCACCGCGTCGATTCTCTTCGCCTTGGCGACTGGCGGGCATGGCGTGGCCGCTGGCTTGGTCGGCGCGGCGGGAGGCATCGCGGGAATGCCGCCCAAGTGCCGGATCAGTTCATTCTGTACCGCCGCCTGCCGCGCCGACAGTTGCGCCAGGTGCGCGGACAGATACCCGTTTTCCCGCTCCAATTCGGCCTGCGTCATATTGCCGGGTTCCTTGGCTTTCCTGGCTTTCCGTTCGGTTTCGGCGTCCTGGTCAACAAGGCTTTGCTTGTAGCTGTGAAGCGTTGATCTGGAAATAGGGAATCCTTTGTCATTCGTCCATTTGGAAAGCTCTTCAAAGGTCTGGTAATCATCTTCGATAATCTTTTTCTCAAGCTCCTTTCTTATATCGGGAGGAAGCCTTTTAACCAAGGGTTTGCTAGGCATTGGCGTTGCCTCCTTTCGGGTGGCCTTTGCCACTGACCAGCGCATGACCGGCCCGCCAGTCCAGGGCGTGTTGTTCGAGCATCTTCTTGCGGTCGGCATAGGCCACGCCCCGCCCCAGCAATACCGCGTTGCGCTCCTCAAGGTTTGCCAGCAAGGCCAGTTCCCCAGCCGACAGCGCGTCACGATCCATGCGCTTGAACTCGCCAGACGCGGCCCAGTTCACTAGCCGCGCCTCGTTGGTGTAGTGGTGCGCCTTCGTGTCCTTGCCGCCGTCCAGGCGCACCAGGCGCAAGACTTCCCCCATTACCTTGAAGGATGAAGCCGCCGCGTTGCGCTCCCGCCGCCAGTCGTACACTGGATGGTTGCCACGGATAAGGAAATCTATTTGCAGGTCGCACCAGATGGCAAAACGGATGTCCAGCCAGCGGGCGAAGGGAACGGCAAGCTTGGGGTGTAGCCATGTTCCGCCGTTGCGCCCTCGCTTGGCGCGGATTAAATCACGCTCTTCTGGCACATTTAGGCATTGGGCAAGCGCGGCGATGTAATCCTTTGTCTCTTGGTTTTCGAGCCAATCAGAGACACGCTTGCCATGCCTGTCTGCTGCGCTAGTCGCGTCGAACCATCCATCTTGCGTAAAGCCGATGCCCGCGCCCTGGTAATCCAGCCGGATGACGTTTGATGCCGCTGCCATCTCATGCCCCCCGGTTTTGGGATTCAACCCAGTCGAAGAAAGCGGCTTCGTCGATCAAGACGCAACGGCCAACGCGGCGGATGACCGCATCGAAGCCGTTCTTCTTGGCGTTGAAGATCAGATGGCGCAAGCCGCCTATTGGGGGCCATGCGTGGTAGTCGCTCCACTTGGAAGGGGGGATCAGGCGGCTTTGCTGTGCGGACTGCCCGCGCCCTTGCGGAATGGCAGGCGCGGGGCAGTCGGGTTGAAGGGGGTTTAGGTCGGTCATTTCAATGGCTCCCGTGGTTTGCTTTGCTTGGCGATTGTGTGTTGCCAAGCGTCGGGAGGCATTGAAAGCGATTGAGATTGATAGGCCAAAGGCTGAAATTCAGATTTCAGCCGTGAATTTCAGATTTCAGCTTTTCAGGAAGTGTGTGTACTGGTCGAAGGCCATATGCCATTTGGGGAACTGCCAGCAAGCTTTGCCTTAACGATGTTTAGGGGGCGGGGGCGGGACTCGAACCCGCATCATGCTGAATTTACGCCAGACAACCGTTACCCATTGGAAACACCCGCCCATGCAAAACAACCATAACAATCCTGTACAGAACCCTATCCATGGCGTTGTAAACTCGCTAAGATCAGATACCTAGGCGGTTTTTTAGCGGGATCAAACCGCGCAAACTACCCTCTTTTATTCCTTCTTTTGGATGCCTTTTAGATACTATTCTTGCCGCTCCAATATTAGAAAGCCCCGGCTTATCACGAATAAGCTTTCTAGCTTCCTCTACGAATGGCCTCCAATAATCTATTCTTGCTTGATTCTCAGCATGACGGCGTTTTCCTATTTCTGAACGTTGCGCTCTAACCTTTCTTCCTAGCTTGGCGTCTTCTTTGTCTATTTCTTTTGCCGTTTCTTCGGCTTGCAGGCTGTCTTTGTGTTCACCTGGATCAATCCAAGCATCAAACCAATCTTGTAATATTTCGCCAGGATCAAGTTCATAGCCCTCAACGGAGAAAAAAATCTTTGTCCATTCAAGAAAATCAGCGGCACGAATAAAATAAACCCTTACTTGACAATCCCCGCTGATAAGTCTCTTTGTGTCTATTACTCTAATTTGTCCATTGATACATTCCGAATGAATTATTTTATAAAATTGTGACGCGGCATCTTTGTTTCTTGGATACCTAAGCTCCGCTATTTCTTCAAGCATCAAAGATTCAGGCCAATCCACACCAATATAAGCATGTTCTCCAAGCCATTCCAAACAAGTAAGATTTTCCATCCTATAATTCATCAGTATAGTTACGGCCCTCTTCCAAAGAATTGGATTTCTATATTTCGTGCGCGGTACAATGCTGTCTGCCATAATCAATCTCGCTTTGATTGTCGGTCAGGCTACCAGGGCGTTTGCCGCGCCCTGGTAGCCGCTTCTGCCTACTTCTCGAACATCGCCCGGTTAAGCCTGCCCATGGCCTCGGTGACATGCGCCCGGCTCAAATGGGCGTAACGGTGGGTCATCTTCATGTCTTTGTGTCCCAGGATTTCCGCCACGGTGCGCATGTCCACCCCCGCCATAACCAAGTAGCTGGCTGCGCTGTGCCGCAGATCGTGAAACCGGAAGTTTTCAATCCCGGCCCGCTTCACTGCCGCCTCGAAAATGTTCTGTATCGCGGCGGGCTTGCCGGTGTGCCTGCCGGGAAACAGGTACTCACTCTTGAACCGGCGCCTGCCGGCAACATCCTTCACCAGATCGAACGCCAAGCCGGTGAGGGGAACCGAACGATTCGATCCGTTCTTGGTGTCCTTGAAGGTCACAAGCCCGGTTTTCATGTCCACGTCCGCCCAGGTCAAGCCCATAACCTCGCCCCGCCTCCCGCCCGTGCTTAAGGCCAGCACCACCACGGCGTAAAGGTCATCGCTATGCGCCTTGCACTCGGCCAGCAGCTTCTCCCGCTCTTCGTCGGACAGGAACCTTACCCGGCCTTCCGGCTCCTTAAGGTTCTTGATCTTGCGGAAAGGGTTGTCGTCCACCCACTGCCATTCCTTCATGGCGACGGTGAAAACGTGGCTTAGGGTGGCGTCGTAGCGGTTCACGGTGGATTTACTGGTGAGGGTTCCGCGCACGGTTTCGGCCTTCAACAGTTGGTTGCGCGTCGAGACGATCAGGGCGGGCTTGATGTCCGCTAGGGTGTACGCGCCCAGCTTGGCCTCCCACCAATCCAGGTGAGGACGCCGCGTAGCGCCGCTCTTAAGCTTGGGGATTTCCTCTTTGCGGTATCGCTCTATGGCGTCCTTGAGGGTGTGCCGCTTGGCTTCAACGGTGGGGAAGTACCGCCCGTCGCGGATGGCCGACTCGGTGTCTTGCGCCCATTTTTTGGCGTCGGTCAGGCGCGGGAAACTGGCGGTTACGGCGGGATGACCCTTTAGCCGGATCTGGACATGGTAGGAGGCTTTCCCGTCGCCTGTCTTGCGGGTGCGGATGGTCGCCATGGCGGTTCCTTTCGTTACGTTCGTTACGTTCGTTACGCTGCAATCATGGGCGAACAATAGCAAAAAACGGCAACAATCCACAATACAAGATTATGAATCCCTTAACCTTTAATGACAACGCATTGTTTTTAAATGCCACTTAGGATCGGCTTTAGGGTTTTGGCACACTTACGGCACACCAAAGGCAAAAATACCCCCCCTAAACCCTCATTTTCGCGGTCGGTGGCCGCGCCCTGGTGGCCGCCCAGATCGAGGCCTTGGCCTGGCTCCGGTGCCGCGCTCCGGTGGCC
>CAZOTR010000232.1:0-6192 GCA_964582755.1 uncultured Methylococcaceae bacterium
CCGATATAGCCGGCATACGCCAGTTGGGTTCCATCGACGCTGACCTTGGCGACAAAGGCATCGGTGTAACCGCCGTTGTGGGTCAGATCCGGCCCAACGCGCACGGGGAAACTGGCTTCCGTCGAATAGGTATAACCGACCACATAAGCCTGCCCCAAGTTATCGACGGCGATGCCTGCGGCGTTATCAGAGTCGTTGCCACCGATATAGCCGGCATAAACCAAGCTTGAGCCATCGGCGCTGACCTTGGCGACAAAGCCATCATACAAGCCACCGTTATAAGTCATATCCGGCCCGCCGCGCAGCGGGAAGCGGATGTATTCATCCTCCGTCGAGAGCGTATTTCCGGCCACATACGCCTGGCCCAGGCCGTCCACGGCAATGCCAAACCCGGAGTCGTCGCTGCTGCCGCCGATATAGCCGGCATAAAGCAGTTGCGTGCCGTTGGCGCTGATCTTGGCCACGAACGCATCCCATCCACCGTTGTAGGTGAGATCCGGCCCGCCGCTCACCGGGAATCCGGTTCCGGCGTGCGTCGAGTTGGTCCAGCCGACCACATACGCCTGCCCCAAGCCGTCCACGGCGATGCCGTGGCCGATATCAGAAACCTTGCCGCCGATATAGCCGGCATAAACCAGTTGCGTGCCGTCGGCGCTGACCTTGGCGACAAAGGCATCGGCGTTACTGCCGTTATGGCTTAGGTCCGGCCCTGCGCGCACCGGGAAGCTGGTTTCCGTCGAGAGGGTCCATCCGACCACATAGGCTTGGCCCAGACTGTCCACGGCGACGCCATAGCCGTAGTCGTCACTGCCGCCGCCGATATAGCCGGCATAGACAAAAGTGACGGGGTCGATGATGAGCGGGCGGCTTCGGTCATAGTCTCCCAAGGCAAAGCCATAGTGCCATGTGCCCATTTCTGCTTTCGCGAGGGTATAGCGAGCCTCCACCTGCGCGCGGCGCCCGTCGATCTCCTGGTAGACGAGCGGAATGTCTTCCTCGAAACTGCCGACCGGCGTCTGTGCCACCAGCCGCCCCGCCTTGGTCAGGGTGACGTTTTCCGCCCCTTGGTAGGCCAGTTGAATTTGCCGGGGGTCGGCACCCGGCCGCACCTGGAAGGTGGCCTTGATATGTCCGCTGTCGCCGCTGTAGACCACGTCGATTCCCGGCCAGACTTGCGGGTAGACCACATCGCTGAAAGTGGGCAGCGCGGTTTTCCAGTCCGCTTGCGGACCTTTGAAATAGTTGACGGTGGCAGCGGTCTTGGTTCCGCCGTGGGGTTGCACCGATGCGGCGCCGACAAACTGGACCTTTACCACCCAACGCTTGCCCGCCGCTTTCGCCAAGGCAGGCTCATGCCGTGCCGGCCCCCGCTTCGCTTCTTGTTCAGACAGTGGCAGCGGTTCTTGCAAGGCCAGCGTAAGGCCGTCGCGGGTGAAATACGCACTCGTCTCGCGGCCTTGGACATAATAGGCCACTTGGCCATCACTCTGGCCGTGGTTTTCAATGAAGTACAGCGGCAGTTGCCGAACCTGCGCCTTGGCCTTGGCGACGGTTTCAGGCGATCCCGCCGCCATTGCGGAGGGCAACTCGCGGTGGCGGGGGAGCAGAGAAGCCAGTCCTATCAGCAGAACCAGAAACAGCAGGCCCAGGGCATGTCCTTGATGGGAGTTCACCCGTTGCCAGTTGCGGCGCAGTGTGCAAGCCAGGCTAGACATAATGTTAATCCTAGGTTAAGGCGGCGACATGGGCCTTTTTAGCGGCATCCTGTTCCGTCAGGACGCCAAGCGATGCGCTAGCCCCTGTCGCGCTACAAAGCATCATGATCGCCACCCATTCTAGTCCAACTAAGCTGAGGCCGGGATAAGCGGCCAGGCTTTGGCCAGGCGTTGGCGTGGATCAGGTTGAGGCTGGGCTTTTCGTCGGAAAGGCAATAGGCGACGATGCCGGCCATAAGGCTGGCGAGGCCGTAGTAAGCGGGCCAGCCAGCGAAGCCGCGTAGCGGCACTGAGGGTAGCCGGGGGGTTCAACCCCCGGAAGGATGCGCCGGGTGTTTCGTCGCGTAGCGACGATTGCCAACCGCCCGGCGGGGCGTTCGCGCAAGGGCCGTTCAAGCGTCGCCACGCGACGCAGAATTTTGCGCCTCCGCCGGGGGATGAATCCCCCGGCTACCTTCGATAAGCCGCTACGCGGCAACGCAACGCAACGCAACACAGCTTAACTTAATGGCAGTGTCCCGTTCGGCTAGGGCCATAAGATGCGCCGACGAAGGAGGCGTATCAACTGAGTTCCACGAATGATGCGCTTCGTACCTCAGCGCATCCTATCGCCCTTTGCCTAGTCCCATCCGGCCTACCTTATCCCGAACCCAGGTTATTGATATTTTCCGTAAGAGCGGCCCATGGCCGCGAAAAGCTTCCGGCAATGGGGAGGCCCAAGATCGCGGGCATGGCCTTCAATCCATTGAACCCGTCTCCGAATTTTCGGTTCCTTGTTTGCGTTTTTGCCGCCCATCGCCCATATTGGCGGCGGGTCGGCGCAACCCAAGGCGGCTCCTGGAACAATCAATCCGGCAACGTCCGGTGCGCCGTTCGCAACAGGAACCCTCCCAACAATCGCAACAACAACAGTGGCTTTCGTGTCGTGTTGCGCGGGGTTATCCCTAGTTTCCGGCAGCCACCCGGCAAACCGGGCCATCCTTTCGATGCCCGGCGGCGGTGTCCGCCATTACCAGCCTGCGCCGGCCCGGATCGCGCCGGGATTTCCCGCCGGTCAAATATAGAAGCCTCCCCGCATCCTGCTTGCACGGTGCGGGGTTTTTTTGATGCCAAGGGGGCACCGATGCCAAAGCGTTTATTGATTGCTATTGCTGTCATCATATTCTTTTTCTTGCTGATCGCTGGATTGCACAAGCAAGTTGCGGCATTCCTCAACCATTTTATGGGGCTGAACGGTGATGATCTCGATGTTTTGGAAAAACGGCTAAGTGTCATAGGCAATTCGGTTGCAATTTTAACGGCCGTGACAACAGGGTTAGGTTTTCTGATAAAAAAATTCAGGGCAAGCCAGCCAGACGACCGGGTTCCGCCACTGCCCAGCAGCCGCGAATTGCTGAAAGCCTATTACCAAAAACTCCATGATATTTGCGAGTCCATCGAGCTTTCCTTGGTGGATGCGAAGTTCATCGAATTCGCTAGAAGTGTGAAAAACGCCATCACACTTCCGGTTGTGTACATGGAAATGGATGTGCTGCCTTACCGCCCGGCCAAGGAAGACACGGACGGTGGCGGCAGGATGCATTTACGCGGCGAGGAGCGCAAGACAACGCTGCAAGCCATAGCCGAGGATAAATACCGGCGGGTGGTGGTGTTGGGCGACCCCGGCTCGGGCAAGAGCATGTTTGTGGACAACTTGGCTTGGCTAGTGGCTGGCACGCACCTGGGCCAGATTGACGGGCGCCTGCCGCCCGTGCTGCGCCATTTGCCGGTGGTCAGGGTACGCTTGCGTTCAGCCGCATGGTCTTGCCGCCAAGATGGCTTCAATCTCGTCCAGGCCATGCGCAATGACATGGTTGCCCTATTGGGAGAGGCGCAGGGCGAAGCCTGTTGGGCGGTGCTGGAGCCGGAGGTGTTGGAACGCGGCCTTATTCTGCTGGACGGTTTGGACGAAGTTCCCGAAGCCGAAAATATGCGGACCGACACGCTGGCGGCCATTGACGCCTTGGTGAAAAAACTCGGGCCACAGGCGCGTTTGGTCATCACCAGCCGCCCCTATGTGTTTGAGGGCAAGCAGCGGTCTTGGCTGGATGCGTTCGCCTGCCTGGAACTGCAAGCCATGGACAACGGCCAAGTCGAACGCTTCATCGAGCATTGGTATCTGCTGTTGCGGGAAGTACGGCAGCGTTCCGAGGAAGAGGCGCGGGGCAAGGCGCATGAGTTGTTTGTCGAATTGCAAGAGCGCGACTATTTGCTGGATCCGGCCCGCCGTCCGTTGATTTTGACGCTGTTGGCCTCGCTGCATCTGGCTTACGAGATGTTGCCGCACTCCCGCGCCAAACTGTACGAGGAAGCCATCGCCTTGATGCTGGAACGCTGGACGCAGCGCATCTACCGCGACAACCCGGACTATCCGCTGGAAGAATACGAGCGCAAAATCCTCAAGGAAAGCGACGCCACCCGCAAGACGGCTTTGCAGCGGCTGGCCTTGCAAGCCAACCGCGACAAAACCCTGCAAATCGCCGATTGGAAAATCAAGGGGCTATTCTCCGATTGCTTGCCTGAGGACTGCAACGCCAGCAATCTATTGGATTTCATCCGCTATCGCAGTGGCATACTGAAGCCGGGCCTAGGCAAGCATTTCGAGTTTTACCACCGCTCGTTCCAAGACTATCTCGCCGCCTTGGAAATCACCGAAAAACCGGAATGGCAGGATGATATCGAGGCTTTGCTGCGTAAGGAGGGCAAAGACTGGTGGGGCGAGGTGTTTTTGTTGCTGGTCAGCGCCAAGGTGGCGGGCAACAGCAAACCGGAAGCCGTCTCGCTATTATCGCGCTTCGTACCGGAGGTGTTGGATTATGCGCACTATCCAGAAGCCGAGTGGCAATGGCTGTTTCTATCCGCCCGTGCCGTGATAGAACAACAAAAGCCCTTGCAAAGCTATGCCAGCCCGCATTACGCCAAGCTAAGGCGGTTGTTGACGGCGCATTTGCGCTGCTTGGTCGAGGACGGCCACGGCTTGCCGGTGGAATTACGGGCGGAAGCCGGGCGCTTGCTAGGCGAACTTGGCGATCCCCGTGCAGGCGTCAATGTGCTAATAGGCGATGATGGCAAGCCGCTTTTGTTCGACATCGACGGCCAGCAAGCCAGACTGCCAGAATTTGACTGGGTGCCGGTTCCTGGTGGCCGCTTCATGATGGGCAGCGAAGACGAAGACGGTGAAGCTTACGCCACCGAAAAACCCGCGCACCCGGTCGATGTCGGCGCTTTTCAAATCAGCCGCTATCTTGTCACCAATGCGCAATTCGCCTGTTTCGTCAAGGCCGGAGGTTACGAAGATGAACGGTATTGGCTAAAGCCCAAGGCGGCGCTGGATTGGCTGCGGAGCGGCAAGGCGGATCTCTCATTGCTGGACGACAACCCAGACTGGAAAAAATCCTATGAAAACTGGCTCGCGCAAGAAAAGACTCGCCGCCAGCCGTGGTTTTGGGAACAGCGCAAGCGGAACAATCCCAACCATCCTGTCGCGGGAGTCAGTTGGTACGAGGCTTTGGCGTTTTGCAATTGGTTGAATGCCAGCGGCCACTATCCGGGCGAGATCCGCCTGCCCAGCGAGGCAGAATGGGAATACGCGGCACGCGGGCGTTCAGGTTTGATATATTCTTGGGGGGGAAATCCCGATCCGGCGTTGGGCAATTATGCAGAGACACAACTGGGCCGCACTTCGGCGGTCGGCCTGTTTCCGCCAGGAAAGGCGTTTGGCCTTTGCGACATGTCCGGCAATGTGTGGGAATGGACTAGCAGCCGCTGGGGCAAGCGCGCAAACGACCCTGACTTTACCTATGCGGATTGGGACAGGCAAAATGCCCAACGCGATAACCTGGAAGAGGTAGAATCAAGATTCATACGCGGCGGCTCCTGGTTCAGTCAATCCGGCGACGTCCGGTGCGCCGTTCGCGACTGGTACCCTCCTAGCTATCGCGGCGGCGACTTGGGCTTTCGGTTGTTGTGCGGGGTTCTCCCTGGTGATTTCTGACTTCTGCCTTCTGGTTTCTGAATGCTGTTTTCTGTTTTCGGAGGCGGGTTCAATTGATTGAAATGTAGGAGCGGGCCATGCCCGCGATCTCTGGCCCCACCCATTGCCCGAAGCTTTTCGCGGCCATGGGCCGCTCCTACGGAAAATACCAATAAACCCATTAAACCCACCTCCCTGTTTTCTGCTCTTTGCTTTTTGCTCTTCCGCCGCGCAGCTTTGAAAGGGCTGGCGCGAAGGGGCAATGCCTGGGTGGTTTGGTGATGGTTTTCGCCCTCCACCGTGGCGGACTGGCTCAAGCGGCCTTTTCCCAGCCGTCCTTGGTCTCGCAAAAAGCCATCCTATCGGCATATTCGGCCCGGTCTAGGCTGTTGAGATAATCCACCAGTTCAATGTAAGTCTGCCTGCAATTGATGGCCGTCTGCCGGTAGATGTGGCGGATCATGA
>CAZOTR010000233.1:0-6167 GCA_964582755.1 uncultured Methylococcaceae bacterium
TGCTGAACGAATAGGGCTGGCACCGTGATGCCATAGAGCGCCAGCTTGCCCACGCCGAGCGCAACGCCGTGCGGGCCGCGTACAACTACGCCGAACACCTGCCGGAAAAGCCGTGCGGCCAATTGTGAGGGGCGGCGAAGTGGCCTAGACTACATGCTTTTTTTACCGACCGTAGCGGCTTGGCCCGTGTGCGGAAGGTGTTTGGGCCGAAATCGAGCGAGTTGATGAACGAGAAAAATCAGGAGTTGCTGGCGTGAGCAAAGCGGATACCCTTCCTAATGGATGGATACGGGCGACGTTGGCAGAGCTTGTCCGGCCTAGGGAAGAAAGAACGTTACCCGCTGATTGCCCCAATTTGCCTTATCTAGGGATGGAGCAGGTCGAACCGCGTACCACAAGAATTATTGGGAGGCTAAATGCCAGTGCCGTGCGCAGCAGTTGTATGCGGTTTTATCCAGGCGATGTGTTGTATGGGCGGCTTCGCCCATACCTAAATAAAGTCACTGCGCCCGATTTTGAAGGCTTGGCTTCGGCAGAGTTTATTGTGTTGCCTGCCATTGCAGGAATGTCCCCATCATTCCTGATGTATCGTTTGAATTCTCAGGATTTTGTCGAATTCGCCAACAGCCTTAACTCAGGCGACCGTCCTCGTGTGAGTTTTGCTCAAATCGGAAAGTTTCCGCTCAAACTTCCCCCAGTAAATGAACAAGCCCGTATTGTGGCGAAACTCAAAGAACTGCTCGCCGAACTGGATGCTGGCGTGGCTAGGCTTCAAACCATCAAGACAAAACTCGTGCGTTACCGGAAATGCCTGCTGAAATCCGCCGTCGAGGGCAGACTTACGCGAGCTTGGCGCGAGCAGAGGCTTGCACAGGCTGAAGCGGATGGCTCGCCGCTCGAAAGCGGCGAGCAACTGCTACGGCGCAGCCTTAAAAAGCGCCGTCAACGCTGGGAAGAAAAACAACTCGCCAAATATCAAGCCCAAGGCAAACAGCCGCCCGAACAATGGCGAGACGATTACCCGGAGCCTGTTGAACCGGATACGGGAAAATTGGCGGCATTGCCAGAAGGATGGTGTTGGGCCACACTCGATCAGTTGGGCGACATCGCGTCTGGTGTTACCAAAGGTTCCAAATATAAAGAAGGTATTGCTCTTAAAGAAGTACCGTATTTGCGTGTCGCCAATGTTCACCGCGGCTACCTTGGTCTCGGCGAGATGAAAACGCTTTTGGCGTCTGCAAAGGACGTTGAAGAGCTAGCGCTTCAGCCGGGCGATATACTCTTTAGCGGAGGCGGCGATCTGGACAAACTGGGGCGCGGCTGGGTTTGGGAAGGCCAATTGCCGCTTTGCATCCACCAGAACCATGTCTTTCGGGTGCGGCTTCATAGCGATGACATGTTCCCCAAATTCGTCTCCCACCACGGCAACAGCTTTGGGCAGCAATGGTTTCTCGAAAACGGCAAACATACCACGAATCTCGCCTCGATCAATCTGTCCATCCTGCGGTCGTTTCCAGTGCCGCTGCCTCCTGTCGAAGAGCAAAGGGAGATCATGCGGGTTTTGGACGAAGCGTATAAAAAGCTTGAAGACCAAGAAAATAAGATTCAGCAAAAATTGGTTCTATGCGAACCCCAACGGCAAACCATATTGAATCGTGCGTTTGATGGCAAACTGGTTCCGCAAGATGCCGAAGAGGAGACGTCAAGCGTATTGCTTGAGCGTCTTCGCCGATCTCACGAAGAAAGAGCAGCCCAACCCAGACCGAAACGAAAACCCGAAATCAAGCAAGCGGAAGAAAAGCGCATGAAATCCATACTTGAAGTGCTGCCTGATACCGGCGAGGCTATGAGCGCCGCCGATTTGCTTAACGGTTGCGGCTTAGGCAGTACCAGCACGACAGCAGACATCGAAAAATTCTATATAGAACTGCGCAAACTTGTTGACAAGCAGAAGCTCATCTCAGTCGAGCGCAAGGATATGGAGGATTATGTATCCCGTATTGTTGCTTCGTAGACACCGCCATGCGCCTCGACAAACTTTGGATCAAGCACTTCAAAAACCTCAAAGAGGTCGAAATCGACTTTTCGGAAAGTGATTGGGTTACGGTTCTCATCGGTTGGAACGGCACAGGGAAATCGAACGTCTTGGAAGCTCTGGTGCTAATTTTCCGCGATCTTGACTTGGGCAAACCTAAACCACCGTTCGCTTACAGACTTGAATATCGTTGCCGGGGCAATCGCATAGTAATCAATGCCGATCCTGATCGAATCGGAGAAGTTTACAAAATTTGGGTTTGCAAAAACACCCAGGATACCGAGCAAGAATCTTCTATTCCCAAGCAATTTTCCTTGTTTCCTGAAGCCGATACTGGATCGGCACTGCCTCGCGGCAAGGAAATCAGATACTCCCGCTTCAAGAAAGACAAAGGCAATTATTTGCCCAATCATGTATTCGGATATTATTCCGGCCCAAGTAACCGGCTAGAGCGGCATTTCGACGAGCATCAAAACCGCTTTTATGATGATTTATTGAAGGGCAAGGACAAGCCTATACGACCGTTATTCTATGCCCGGCCTATACATAGTCAATTTGTCCTATTGGCTTTCATGCTTAAGCACGACGACCAAGACGACACGGTACGGAACTTTTTAAAAAAATACCTTGGTATTGATCCAGATGGTGGCATCGATTCCGTCCTCTTCGTTTTGCATGACAAAGCAAAATGGGCGAAAAAAAAGAAGGGTAGAGCCGAAAATGGTGACGAAAGATTTTGGCATGCAATAGGCGTTGTACAACGTTTTTTAAATCGCTTATATAAAATATCTCTTGCACCTATTCGGCTGAAGCATAGAGTGTCAGTCGATTTTCGACGCAAGGAAACAAATGAGTATCTATATCTTTTTGTCCGCGACACAAAATCGCTGCAAACCTTATTTAGCGACCTTCTTGCACATGAGTTTTTTAAAGAACTTGAGAGTACCTACATTTCCGAACTAATTGCTGAAGTTCGCATCCGGGTGAAGTTGAATAACAATACCGGTGCTGTGGAATTTAGAGAGCTTTCCGAAGGTGAGCAACAACTTTTGACCGTACTTGGATTGCTACGGTTTACAGCCGAGCAAGAAAGCCTTTTTCTATTAGATGAGCCGGATACGCATTTGAACCCCCGTTGGGCGGTTGATTATATTTCCTTCTTGAAAAGCTTTGTCGGCATAGATAGCACGACCAGAGATTCATGCCATATTTTGCTTACAACACACAACCCATTAGCAATTGCCGAATTGGATAAAAAGCAGGTTCAGATACTCCACAGAGCATCGGAAGGAAACATAGTCGCACGCTCTCCAGAGATTGATCCTCTGGGGATGGGTTTTGCGAATATTTTACTGAGCGATATGTTTGGGCTTGGTTCTTCGCTAGATAGTAAAACAGCTAATAGACTTACGGAATTGCATCAATTAGCAACGAAACCGATGCTAAATGACGATGAACAAGCCCATCTCGATAAACTCAGGGAAGAGCTTTTCGGGCTAGATTTCAACTTTGCTTCTCGTGATGTGCTAGAGCAGGAATATCTACGGGCGCGATATGATTTAATTCAAACGGGTCATGAGGATCAAAAGGAAACATTGGAAAAACCGCTACTCACTTTAGAACGTAAGCAACAAGCACTAGAATCTCTTATAGAATCCCTATTGAGAAAAAGAACTTGAGATATATAGACAATAGAACCTGCCAACCACCACCTAAACGGCATTTAAAAATTCTCTTCGCCCGGCATTCCAACCTTATTGCTCTATCTGGCACTGAGCAGCGAAGGAAATTTTTATCAGACTCAAACAAGAACAGTTGGACGCTTCTTTCTGAATATCTCGGAGAATTAAGCCATGGGAAATGCTGGTATTGTGAAGCCAAACTGAGAAGAACACCATACGATGTCGATCATTTCCGACCCAAGAAAGCCGTAACCGTAGATAGAGTCATGATAAACAATCATGAAGGTTATTATTGGCTTGCCTATGACTGGATAAATTTTAGATTATCTTGTGTGCATTGTAATCGACCAAACAAGAGCAACTCTACTGGGGTATTGTTTGGCAAAAGCAATGAATTTGCTATAAGAGATGAGAGCTATCGAGCAAACTCTCCTATTGATGATGTTGCCTTAGAAGAACCTAAGCTATTAGATCCATGCGTCAAATCTGACACCCAACTATTGGCACATTTGATTAACGGTGAAATTCATCCAGCGAAAAAAAAAGATTCCGATCCTTGGCTATTTGAAAGAGCTCGCTACACAATTGATGTTCTTGGTTTCAATAAACCGGGTGAAATAGGAGAGGCCGAAGGCCCAGTTGAATATAAACGCAAACAATTAGATGAGGTCATGCTATTGATCGAATTGGCTGATTCAATTCCCGCCAAACGGCCTGACGTACAACAAAGACTTAAGGAGCGGCTTAAAACAGAAACCGAATACTCCTGTTTTTTTAGATCGGCAATTAGCGCCTATCGAACAAAATCCTGGATAGCTGCTGTGTTGTAATTTCCTAATGAATACTTCCTCCTTGATACAAAAATTCTGGAATTTCTGCCATACCCTCCGCGACGACGGCCTAGGTTATGGCGATTACCTTGAACAGCTTACCTTTCTGCTCTTCCTGAAAATGGCCGATGAATATGGAACTGGTACTCATAAAGCCCAAAAATCAGCCATTCCGACTGAATTGAATTGGGCGAGCCTGCGCAGTCGAAATGGAACTGACCTGGAAACGCAATATTTGCGTATTCTGCTTGAACTCGGCCAACAATCCGGCATGTTAGGTGCCATCTTCTTCAAGGCGCAAAACAAGATTCAAGACCCCGCCAAGCTTTCCCGGCTGATTCAATTGATCGATGCGGAAAATTGGCTACAGATGGGCACCGACGTAAAAGGCGACTTATACGAAGGTCTGCTGCGCAAGAATGCCGAAGACACCAAGAGCGGGGCTGGCCAATATTTCACACCCCGGCCATTGATTCGGGCCATCGTGGAGTGTCTGCGGCCCTTGCCGATGAAAACCATAGCTGATCCCGCTTGTGGCACGGGAGGCTTTTTTCTAGCCGCATACGATTGGTTTACCGAACACCGGGAAATTTCAATTGGCAGGAAACCGCTGACCAAAAAACAGCAGGATTTCCTGCATTCCAAGGCGTTCCACGGTTGGGAAATTGTGCCTAGCACTAGGCGTTTGTGTCTTATGAATCTGGTTCTGCACAACGTCGGCAGCATGGACAGCGAACCGACCATTCGGCGCGATGACGCACTCATCCGCCCGCCGGATCAGACTTTCGATTATGTGTTGGCAAACCCGCCCTTCGGCAAGAAAAGCAGTATGACCTTTACCACCGATGAGGGCGTGGACGACCGCGAGTCACTGGTTTATCAGCGCCAGGATTTTTGGGAAACCACGTCAAACAAGCAGCTTAATTTCTTGCAACATATCCGCACGATGCTGAAGCCGGGCGGACAAGCTGCTGTGGTATTGCCGGATAACGTGTTGTTCGAGGGCGGGGCGGGCGAGAAAATCCGCCGCAAATTGTTAGAAAAATGCGACGTGCATACGGTGCTGCGGTTGCCGACGGGAATTTTCTATGCCAACGGGGTAAAGGCCAACGTGGTGTTTTTCGACAACCACGCTGACGACGGCAAGACGCATACCTCGGGGACTTGGTTCTATGACCTGCGTACCAACCAGCATTTCACGCTGAAGACGCGACAGATGAAGTATGAGGATATTCAGGACTTCATCCGCTGTTATAACCCCGATAACCGTTATAAACGCGAAAGGACGGAGCGCTTTCGCTTTTTCTCGGTGGAAGAGTTATTAGATCGTGATAAGGCCAGCTTAGATGTGTTTTGGCTCAAAGACAAGAGCCTGGATTCTTTGGAAAACCTACCGGAGCCGGAGGTCTTGGCCCAGGAAATCATCGAGCATTTGGAGGCTGCTTTGGAGAATTTTCGAGCCGTGGCGGCGGGGCTGGCCTGCGGATAACCACATGGCAAATAGATAGAATCCAGGGCCAGAAGCCGAACCCGTGCAGGAATAGGAAGGCGCGGGCGAGTTTTCCAGCCCGGTAGGGTGGGCAAACGGCTTCATCGTTTGCCCACGCGGAAACCGGCATA
>CAZOTR010000234.1:0-3533 GCA_964582755.1 uncultured Methylococcaceae bacterium
CCTTGCCCGGAAGTTTGCGGCGCTGTTTTGTCATTTACAACAATAAAGGGTCCCATCATGAATGTTGACGCGCTCGATACCTTGGAGACTTGGGTCAAGAAAGCCTTGGCCTGGCCTTTTTACAAACAGTTCGCCAACCAGTCGCCATTGGCGCAACGGCTGGTCGTGGTCGCCTCGCTGGCCACTTGGACGACGATTATTCTGGCGTTCCTGTATTTCTTCATCAATCCCATCGTCGCCTACGGTTCTTTGGCGAGCATCGTCGCGGGCTTGGCCACTGGCCTAGGCGCGTTGCCGGCCTTGTTTTTCAAGGAAGTGAAGCAGCGCACCTTGTACATCATGCTGGGCGGGGCGGCGGGCGTCATGTTGGCGGCGACGGCGTTTTCGCTGGTGGTGCCGGGCATCCAGTACGGCAACCAGATCTGGCCGGGCAAGGGCATTTTCGTGGTCGCCGTCGGCATGATGGTGGGCGCGTTGTTCTTGGAACTGGCCGACCGCTATCTTCCCCACAACCATTTCATGGAGCAAAGCTCGGAACTGGTCACTTCCTTGCGCAAGATCTGGCTGTTCATCACCGCCATCACTTTGCACAACTTCCCCGAAGGCATGGCGGTGGGCGTGAGTTTCGGCTCCGGCGACTGGCATAACGGCCTGGCCATCGCCTTTGCGATTGGCCTGCAAAACATCCCGGAAGGCTTGGCCGTGGCCTTGCCCTTGGTGGGCCTGGGCTATAGCCGCAAGCAGGCGCTGTTGATTGCCACTTTGACCGGCTTGGTCGAGCCTATCGGCGGTTTCTTAGGCGTCGCCGCCGTCACCGTGTTCTTCCCGCTGCTGCCTATCGGCATGGCCTTTGCCGCCGGGGCGATGCTGTTCGTCATCACCGACGACATCATTCCCGAGACCCAGTCCAAGGGCAAGGCGCGTTCCGCCACCTTCGCGGTGATGATTGGCTTCGTCATCATGATGATGCTGGACAACATGCTGGGCGGCTCGTCGCAGCCAGTGGCCGCCCCGGTCCCCGCGTCGGCCCCCGCCGCTGCCATAGGCGTCTGGCGGTAATGTCCTGTCTGTTGTCGATTGATTGGCCCGGTTTGTTGGAGAAGGCCAAACCCTCCCAGGCGGTGGTCCAATGGGCCACGGTCTCGGCCAGCAGCTTCGGCCTGATTGCCGCCGCCGAAATCGGCGACAAGAGCCAACTGGTGTGCATGACCCTGGCGGCGCGGCACAAAGCCTGGCCGGTGGTGTTGGGGGCGAGTGCCGCGTTTGCCTTGCTCAACCTCGCCGCCGTGTTGTTTGGCGCGGCGGTGGCGCGTTGGGTGCCGGAGTGGGCGGTGGGGGCGGCGGTGGCGGTGTTGTTCGCCGGTTTTGGCCTGCGCGCCCTGCTGGCGCGAGAGGAAGGCGAAGACGGCGAGCCGCAGGAGAAAAGCGGGCATGGCGTGTTCGTGACGACTTTTCTGCTGATTTTCACCGCCGAATTTGGCGACAAGACCCAACTCGCCGTGGCCGGCCTGGGCGCGTCGCTGCCGCCCGCGCCAGTCTGGCTGGGCGGAACCCTGGCCTTGGCGGCGACTTCGGTCTTGGGCGTGTGGGCCGGGCGGGCCTTGTTGCGGCGCATCCCTTTGCATTGGCTGCACCGCTTGAGCGGGGTTTTGTTTTTGGGCTTTGCCGCTTATGCGGCTTGGCGCTTGTTGCCGGACAATCCAGCCGGGCGGGTGATGGAGTATTTCTGGACGCTGCGCCAAGGATAGCCGCGTAGGGTGCGCGATGCGCACGGGCACCCTACACGGCGGGGTTCCAATCCCTGGCGTCGAAAAAGTCGAACGATGAAAATCCTGCGCCGGTTTCCGCCGGGGCTGGTTTGGCGATCAACGCGCCCACCGGGCAGAGCCGCACGGCGTGGTCCGCGGCGGCGATGGCGCTGTCTTGCAGCAGGCCGGAGGGCGAATTGACGGCCAAGCTTGCAGTGCTGCCGCTGCCGCCGAAAGAGAACAGGTTTTTGCCGTCGAGTGTGCGGCTGGCCTGGACGCAGATGCCGCAGAGGATGCAGCGCCCCCGGTCCAGCGCGACTTCGGGATGGCTGTCGTCGCGGGCCGGAAAATCGTGCGCGGGGGAGGTGGCCAGGGCGGGCGCGCCTAGCGCGGCGGCGGTTTCTTGCAAGCGGCAATCGCCGGTCTTTTCGCAACTCAGGCAAACATGCCGGCCTTGTTCCAGCAGCATCGCCACCAAGCGGGCGCGTAGCGGGCGCAGGCTTTCGCTGGCGATTGCCTGCCCGTCCGCCGCCGGCAAGGTGCAGGCGGAAAGCTTGCGGCCTTGCACCTCCACCAGACACAAACGGCAACTGCCGATGGCTTCCAGTTCGGGGTGGTAGCAGAGGTGGGGGATGTCCAGCCCTGCCGCCAGGGCCGCTTGCAAGACGGTCTGGCCTTCTTGGAAAGGGATTTCGCGCCCGTCGATGCGGATAGACGCTGGGTGTCGGGCGGTCATGTCGTCTAACCCATGATGGCTTGGTAAGCCCGCTGCAACAGCCCCATTTCCGCCGGATGCGCGCCGCGCAATTCAGTGATCGCGCAGAATTTCCCGCCTTGTCCGGCGAACGTTTGGCGCGGCGGGTCTATGCAGGTGAAGCGGGCCAGATAGACACTGATGGCACCGCCCGGCGCGTCCACCCGTTGGTGGAATTCGCCCTCCGCCTGCAATAAAGAAGGCGCAAGGCCCAGCTTGGCGCAGTAGTCGTGGAGCAAGGCCGAAGGATGCAGGAAAACGGCTTCATCGCCTGCGTCAAACTCTTCTTCAAGCAAGGTGGACAATGGCGGCAGGGGTGTTGGGGCGATGACGCTGCCGCTGGCGTGGCGCAGGAACAAGGTGCGGGCGCTGGTGCTTTGGCTGTGGTAGAGGACCAGCCGGGCCTTGCCGGCCCACAGGTGTTCAGTGTCCATGGACATCCCACAGGCGTTTAAAGCAGGTGTCCAGGCGGGAGAGGGCAAGGCTTGCGGCCTCCAATTCGGCGTAATGGGGAAAGCGCCGCCTCTCGCCGCGCGCGTACCAATCGTCCATGGCGCGGGTCAAGATTTCTTTCTCGTTCGCCGTGCGGGCGATCAATTCTTTCGACCAAGCCATCGCGGCGCCGGCCCCCAGGGGCGCGACGCGGTAGCGGACCCCGGTGTCGAAGATGCGCACCCCGCCGCCCTCGGCCACGGTCGCCCGCAAAGCGTCCTGGTCGGCGATTTCCACCCCGGCGAGAAAATCAATGCCGAAGTGGTGGAGGTCGGGCAGCCAGGGCGTGGTCGGCCCCATCAGCACGGTGGTGGCGGCGCGGGACAGTTCGGCCAGGCGCGGGAAGGTCTTGTTGGGGATGGTGCTGGCAGTGAGAAACACCCATTCCGCTTCCGGCAGCAGGTATTCGCAGGCCGCGTCCGGCAGATCGCCGGGGCCGGGATTGCGTTCCAGCACGGCAAGATCCAATTCATGTTGCTTGGCAAACTCGTCCAAACCCGGATAGCGTCCGATGACGACGGTTTTCTTGCCTTGGATGA
>CAZOTR010000234.1:3633-5982 GCA_964582755.1 uncultured Methylococcaceae bacterium
AACTCGTCCAAACCCGGATAGCGTCCGATGACGACGGTTTTCTTGCCTTGGATGAACGGCAGGAAGTGTTTGAACACGGCGAGGTTGCCGGGTTCCAGGCTCACCCCCTCGGACAAAGCGTGGCGATGGTTGATGGCGGCATTGACCGCCGCCATGCCCACCGTGGCCTGATAAGGCTCAAACTCCCGCACCCAACGCGCCAGTTCGGCGACGGTTTTGCCGCGCAGGCTCCCCGCCCAGCTCAGGGTGCGGGTGGGGATGGCGGGGCTCATGGCCAAGCCTGCCGCCTCCGCCTCGCAATAGGTCCACACCAAGCCGATGATGACTTCGCGGGCAGTTTCCGGCCCGGTGGCGTAGTCTTGGAGCAAGTCGTAGATTTCGTAAGGCTTGGCCATGTCAATCTTTATAAAATTCACCGGTGGCATCCCTCGCAGGGATGTTATCGGTGGAAAGCTGTTTAACCCAAGGCCGGCAACAGCTTGGCCTCGGTCTTGATGGTGTCCCCGCGCCCCCAGGCGACCACCGCTTCGACAAACCAACGGGCATTGGTGGGATGGGGCAGGGCGACATCATACTCGGCATAAAAACTGCCGTCCCCGTGTAGCTTTATCTCGCCCATGCGGTAACCTTGACCATTTCTCCAAATGCCGATCAGGCTTTCCAAACCGCTATAAGGATCTTTGGCGGTGGCAAAACCGGCCTCGTCGAATACCGGCAACGGCGGAAGCTTTTCCTCGGGGAAGCCCAGTTTGGCAATCTCCGCGGCCAAGCGGCGGCAAATGGCCTCGCCCAGCGGCCTGCCGTCAACCGGGTTCATGGCCCGGCACCGCAAACTCGATGCCCACCGACTCGGCCAGCCCGCGCACCACCGAGCCGCCGGACAGGTCGTCCGGGTCCAGCCGCGCCAAATGGCCCAAGATCGTTCCGGCCTCTTGCAAATGGCCCCGGCGCAGCTTGATGAAACCCAAGGCTTTCAACGAAAACAGATAGAACAACCCGGCTTCGCTGGCGTAGAGCTTCGGCGATTCGCCGTCCAGCTTTTCCCAATCAGCCGAGATGCCCGCCTGCCGGGCCGATTCCGCGATGGCCAGCCGGGCCGCCCGCTCGGCGCGGTCCAGCTTTTTGCTGTTGGCGTAAAACTTATACAAGGCGAAATACACCGGCAGGCAGGTCGGGTCTTCCGCCCGCGCCTCCCACAACATATTCTCGGCCTCGCTGTTGTCGCGGTAGCGGGCGGCGACGGCGTATTGCAAGCGGTTGTTGGTGGACGGCCGCACGGCAGGGCCGAACGACACGGTTTCATCAATCAGGACGGGGGGGTGCATCTCAACCCCACACGAAAGCGGGGACTTGCAGCCGCTCGACCGGCTGGCCACCGAGCAGATGTTCCTCGATGATGGCCGGTACGTCGTCCTTGCCCACCTTGCCGTACATCGCCGCGTCCGGGTAGACCAACACGCTGGCCCCGAAGCCGCAGGGGCCGAGACAGCCGGTGTTGGTCACCGCAATCTTGTCGAACAGATTGCGCTTCTGGATTTCGCCCAAGAAGGCGTTCATCAAGTCCTCGCAGCCATGCTGGGTGCAGGAGCCGCGTGGATGGCCCTCGGCGCGGCGCTGCACGCAGACGAAGACATGTTTCAAAGGTTTGGGCATGGCGGCGTTTCTCCTTAAGCGGCCTGGGGCAAGGCGGAATGGGTGAAGCAATTCTTCGGGCAAACCCTGGAGCAGGCCGAGCAGCCGATGCAATCCAAGGCGTTGGCCAGACTCATGACCTGGGCGTTGTCCTCGTCCAAATCCTCGTAATCGTCGATCTCGTCCGCGCTGAGGACGTCGGCGCGGTCCACCAAGTCGAACACATCGCGGGGACAGACTTTAAAACAGCGGCCACAGCCGATGCAGCGCTCTTGGGCGATGGCTTGGACGAAGACGGGGGTCCAGACGGTGCCGCCTGCCGTCACGCCGGTGATAACTTGGCTCATGGGTTTCTCCTGCGCCGGGGCTTACGCCGCCAGCGATCTTTTAGCGTGTTTCAATTTCGCGTTGGCCTCCGCCCAAGCCTTGCAGGCGGCGAGGGTGGACTCGGCCAATTCGGGTATCTCTTCGTAAGCCGCAGGCAAACGGTCTTCCACCAAATCGTGCATCTTTGAAGCCCAATCGCTGGCGATGCGCTTGGCCTTGGCGACTTCTTTTTCCAGGGCTTGCAATTCTTCGGGAGTCATGGGGTTACCTCGTGTTTATGTAAGAGACAACAGGCCGGAAGCGATGTCGTCCCTAGCTCTCATTCCCCCCCTTTGCAAAAGGGGGTGGGGATTCTATAAATCCGCCACCTGCGGATAAGCCTCGATCAAC
>CAZOTR010000235.1:0-5955 GCA_964582755.1 uncultured Methylococcaceae bacterium
CTCGCCTTCGCCATCCTCCAGTCCGGCAAGCCTTTCGACCCGAATTACGCGCTTGCATGAGGCGCGGCAAGACGGTATCTACATCGCTTATCCCGAACTCATTGCCAGACTATTCCGCAAATCCGCCGAATTGGCAAGCCTCGGCGGCGGCGACGGGCGCAGTCCGCCCATCTCACCACCTATCACTTTACGCGGGTTCCCAAGCTCTGCTCTCGTCGTTATACACAAGTCGGTGTGGAACATGGAGAAGCGGAACCCCGGCTAATCGCTGGCAACCCCTTGGGTTGCAAAACATCGGCATCCACACAGTTGTGTATACCGACGAGAGCTCTGCTCGGGAACCCGGCCCCGGAAGCTCCAGCTTCCCGAAGCCCGGCAAGACGGGAAGCGGAGCTTCCAAGGCCGCGTTCCCAATCTGGCGATTCGGAACTCGGACAGCGAGGACACGCTCCCACATGCGGGCGGCAATCCCTGGCGAAATGGCGGGCCGTCCCGTACCATTCCGGCCCACACCAGCACTCCCAACGAGAAAACCCATGAAAGGCGTCTCCCTGATCCAATTCCTCATCCGCCAGCAACGCAAAAGCCCGGAGGCTTCGGGCGAGTTTACCTTGCTGCTCAACGAAATCGCCAGCGCCTGCAAGGCCATCGCCCATGAAGTGAACCGGGGCGGGCTGGCCGGCAATCTTGGCATCGCCGGCTCCGAAAACGTCCAGGGCGAGGCGCAGAAGAAGCTGGATGTCATCACCAACGATATCTTCATCAAAGCCTTGGACTGGACGGGCCACTTGGCGGCGATGGCCTCGGAGGAAAACGAGGACGTCATCCCCATCTCGCCGCAGCATCCTCGCGGCAAGTATTTGATTTGCTATGACCCGCTGGACGGCTCGTCGAACATCGACCTGAACCTGTCGGTGGGGACGATCTTCTCGATCCTGCGCGCCCCCGAAGGTGTCGAACAGCCCATCGCCGCTGACTTCATGCAGCCCGGCACCGAACAAGTCTGCGCCGGTTTTTGCATCTACGGCCCGACCACGGTGATGGTGTTGACCTGCGGCGACGGGGTGAACGGCTTCACGCTGGACGGCGACATCGGCGAGTTCATCCTCACCCACCCCGAGATCCGCATCCCCGAGGACACCCAGGAATTCGCCATCAACATGTCCAACCGGCGTTTCTGGGAAGAGCCGGTGCGCCGTTATGTCGAGGAATGCGTGCAAGGCAAGGAGGGGCCGAGGGGGAAAGATTTCAACATGCGCTGGATCGCCTCGATGGTGGCGGAGGTCTACCGCATCCTGACCCGTGGCGGCATTTTCATGTACCCCTACGACACTAAAAACCCGTCCATGGAGGGCCGGCTGCGGCTGATGTACGAAGCCAATCCGATGGGCTTCATCGTCGAGCAGGCCGGCGGGGCGTGTTCGACCGGCCGGCAGCGCATCCTGTCCATCCAGCCGAAAGACATCCACCAGCGCGTGCCGGTGATTTTAGGCTCGAAAAACGAGGTCGAGCGGGTGGTGGCCTACCACGGCCAGGCCTGATTTTCAGGTTCGTGCCATGCTAGAGGTTAAGGTGCGTAATGCGCACTCTACCCCACTTTGGCCGGCTGCGGCCCGTGTCCTACGCTGCCGGAAACACCCGGCGGGCGAATAGCCGCCGGTTTTAATACTCCACCCGCAACGAACCCAGGAACGTGCGCGGAGCGCCGAACTGGATCTGGTAGGCGCTGTTGCTGCCGGAGTAGTAGGTCTTGTCGATCAAGTTGTCGATGTTGAGTTGGGCGGTCATCTTGGCCGGGCCAACTTTCATGCCGTAGCCTAGTATCAGGTTCATCGTGACATAGCCCGGCAATTGGTAGTCGTTGGCGGCGTCGCCTTGGCGCTGGCCGACGCCGACCATGCCGGTGCCGAACTTCAAGCCTTGCAACTCGCCCGTCTGGAACTCATAAGTCGTCCACAGGCTGCCGGAATGCTCGGGCGCCAGGAACAGCCGGTTGCCGGTGTTGCCGGGGCCGCCGCCGTAGTCCACGTCCTTAGTGATCTGGGCATAGGGCAGGTAAGCGTAAGCGCCGATCAGCCGCCAGCCGGGAAGGATTTCGCCTTGCGTCTCAAACTCCAGTCCCTTGGTTTCCGCCTGGCCGATGGTCTTGTTCAAGGTCGGGTTGAGCGGGTCGGGGACGGAAATGTTGTTTTTGGTCAGGCCAAACCAGGCGACGGTGGCGTTCATCCGGCCATCGAAGAATTCCGTCTTCGCGCCCAATTCCCATTGGTCCGCCGTCTGCGGTGCCAGCTTCGCGCCGCCGGTGCTGAAAAAGCTGTTGGACGGGCCGAAGTTCTGGCTGTAGTTGGCATACATCGACAGCCACTGGACCGGGCGGAACAGCAGGCCGACGCGGGGGTTCACCCGGCTGTCGTCGGAGGTCATCTGGTCGGTGGTATTGTTGTAAACCTGGGCGCTGTCCCAGCGCATCCCGCCCGTCAGGAAGATGCCCTTGTGCAACTCCATCTGGTCTTGCAGGTACAGGCCGTTCCAGGTCTGCGTGAAGTCGAACCGGTAAACCGCCACATTCGGATCGTTGAAAATGTCTTGCCGCTGCGGCCCGCCCGCATAGCGCGGGCTGAAGATATTGAAGGCCGGGGCAGCGGCGCAGCAGGGATTGTCCAGCTTGTCGTCCAACTGGTAAAAGTCATAGCCCAGCAACAGCGTGTGCTTGACCGGGCCGGTGGCAAACTTGCCGGTCAGGTTGAGGGTGTTGTAGTAGTGCTGCGAGCTGGAGTTGACGCCATCGTTGAAATTGCGCGCCAGCGTGCCGTCGGCGGCCGCGCCCGGATAGAAAAACAGGCCACGGGTGTTGTAGTCGAGAAACTCGGTCGTGAAGCGGTGCATCAAGGTCCAGTCGGCGTTGAAGGCATGGGTCCAGTTGAAGCCGACCAAGGTGCGGTCGCCGGTGTTGGAATTGTGGCCCGGCTCGCCGACGAACAGGCTGCGGCGCACCGGCGCGGGCCGGTCGCCGATGGGTGGGATTCCGGGGTCGCCGTTCTCGTTGAAATGCAGGTACTCCACTTCTAGCGAAGCCTGGGTGGCGGGGCTGATGTTCCAGGTCAGGACCGGCGCGAAAAACACCCGCTCGTTGTTGACGAAGTCGCGGAAAGAGCCATTGTTTTGATAGGCCAGGTTGGCCCGGTACAGCAAACTGCCGTCGGAGCTGGCCGGGCCGGTGGCGTCCAGCGTCGTGCGGTAGAAGTCGTAGGAGCCGAACTGCTGTTGCAGCGAGTAGTAAGGCGCGGCCTGCGGCTTCTTGGTGACCAAGTTGATGACGCCGCCCGGCTCGGTGCGCCCGAACATCACCGACCCCGGGCCTTTCAACACCTCGAAACGCTCGACATTGGCCGGGTCGCGCTTGGTGGTGCCGCCGCCCAGGACCGAAGGCAACAAAAAGCCGTCGCGGTACAAGGTGTCGTTTTGGAAGCCGCGGATCATGAACGAATCGTGCTGCCCGGCGTTGGCGGGCATGTTGATGACGCCGGCGACGTTCTGCACGGCCTTGTCCACGCTGTAAACCTGCTGGTCGCGGATGACCTCCTTAGGCACGACCTGCACGGAGAACGGCGTCTCCATGATCGGCGTGCCGGTCTTCATCGCCGTGCCGGCGTTGGTGGCCGCATAATCCTGGTTGCGGGGGTCGTCCGGGGCGCGGGCGGTTTTGCCGACCACGGTGACGGTCGGCAAGTCGGCGGCGCTTTCCTCATTTTTGGCCAGCGGCGGCGCGGGCTTGGCCGACGCCTGCGCCTGCGCCTGCGCCAGCATTATCGCCCCGTTGTCGGCGCGGCGGTGGCCCAGCCCGGTCCCGGCCAGCATCTTGTCCAGCGCGGCGTCGGCGGTGTAATCGCCTTTCACCGCCGGACTGCGGACGTTCTTGGCCAAATCGCCTTCGTACAGCAGCGGCGTCCCGCTTTGCAGGGACAGCGCCGACAGCGCGTCGGCCAAGGGTTGGGCGGGGATGTCCAAGGCGGGCTTCGCCGCCTGGGCCGGCGGCAACGCGCCCAGGCTCAAGAGGGTGGCGACGGCGGACGCCAAGCGGGCGTTGCGCGGACGGTTGTGCATAAAAGCTCCTGTCGGGTGGTGGGCGGGGACGCCGGACGCGCCGGCGCTGCAAACCCCATGAAGACGGAGCAGGCCGGCAATCCACCCATTAGGAGCGGAAAATAATTATGGATGCAGCAGCGTGACACCGCCCGGCAGGCGGGTGGCGTTGAGATGGAGCGTGGCCTGGATGGTTTGCAGGCTTTGCTCCGGCTGGCCGGTGTTGAACACGCCGCTGACCACGCGCTCGCGCAGGCCAAAGCCTAGGATCACAATCCTGCCCCGGCTGTGGCGGTTGATCGCCGCGACGACGGCGGCCAGCGGCTGGAGCTTGAACACCAGCCGCCCCCGCCGCCAAGCCAAGGCTTCGTCGATGTTGGCGTCGGACACAGCGCCGACGCCGCCCGCGTCATAAGCGGCTTGCTTGCCTGCGGCAAGCAAGGCCGCGCCGCCGCCCGCCGCCACCCGCACCCGCCCCTCGGCGACGGTGACGGTCACCCGCCCGCCCTCGTCGTAGACATTGAAGCGGGTGCCCAGCACCGTCACCTCGCCGCCCGCCGCCGCCACGACAAAGGGCCGGGCGTCCTTGGCGACCTCGAAATACGCCTCGCCCTCCAGCAGCCGGACGCCGCGCCGGCCGCCCTCGAACGCCAGATCCAGCCGGGAATGGCTGTTAAGGCTGACCTGCGAGCCGTCCGCCAGCGCGACTTCCCGCGTCTCCCCAAAGCCGGTGACGAAATCGCCGCGCCAAGGGCGCAGCCATTCGCCGCCCCATGCCCATGCCGCCAACAGCAGGCAGGCCGCCAGCGGCACACCCGCCGCCGCCCGGCGCAGCACGCGCCGCCGCGCCCTGTCACGGCCATGGGCCTTGCGCCCCGGCGCCTCCAGCCATTGCCAAAGCCGCTCGGCCTGCGCATAGGCGCGGGCGTGTTCGGGGTCGGCGGCAAGCCAGTCGGCAAACGCGGCGCGGTCTTCCTCGACGGCCCGGTCGGAGCGCAGCCGGACGAACCAGGCATGGGCTTCCTCTTGGACGGGGCGGCGGGGGCGGTCTTGATCCATAAGTTTCCAAGGTGGCGGCGATTGGGGAATGCGCGGGCCGGCAAGGTTTGGCCGTCACCGGATTATAAGACGAAAGCCCGGCGGCCATCCCCCATCGCTCCCGCTAAATATCCATATCCGCCAGCCGCTCCCGGCAGTGGTTGAGCGCCTTGAGCATTTGCTTTTCGACGGTTTTCACGGAAACGCCTTGGCGGGCGGCGATTTGCGAATAGGTCAGCCCCTCGATGCGGTGCAGCAAGAACACGGCGCGGCATTTCGGCGGCAGCTCCTCAATCGCCCGCTCCAACAATTGGAATTGCTGCCGCGCCTGGGCTTGCGCCTCCGGGCGCGGCGCCGGGCAAACCCAGGCGTCTTCCGCGATGTCGCGGGCGGGCGCGGGGTGGCTGAGGCGCTTGCGCAACTGGTCGATGACCAGGTTTTCGGCGATGCGGAAGATATAGGCGCGGGGGTTGGCGAGGGTGTCCGGGCGGGCGATGCGCATCAGCCGCAGCCAAGTTTCCTGGGCCAAATCGGCGGCCTCTTCGGCGCAACCCAGTTTGGCCCGGAAATAGGCCAGCAACGAGGGCTGGGTTTGCAGGTAAGCCAATTCCAGAAAATCCGGCATGGGGGTTCGGGTTCGAGGTGGGAATGCGGGCGGGCCAACGCCCGTGTCGGCATTGCCAGACAAGATTCGCGCCAAGCATCCGCGCTTGCCCAAGCCCGTATGTCCAATCAATCAGTTAGGCGGGAAGGTGCCGGCCTGCGGCCTGCGCCTTGCGGGCAAACGCGGCAACGGCTGTGTCATTTCACGCACCCTGGCCCGAATAGCCAGCG
>CAZOTR010000236.1:0-1832 GCA_964582755.1 uncultured Methylococcaceae bacterium
CGACGTGCGCGACTACGCCAGCTATGTGGGCGGCGGCAGCCCGCGCTTCTTCCTGCTCATCACCCAGCAATTGAATCATTCCAACCTAGCCCAGATCGTGGTTATGACCCACGATAAAGCCGCCCGCGAGCGGGTGCTACACCGCTTGCGGGCATTGTTCCAGACCGATTTCCCCAAAGTCCGTGGCCGCGTCATGCGCCTGGATGTCGGCCCGCCCCAAGAGTATCCGGTGCTGTTCCGGGTGCTGGGCGAAGACCCGGCGCAGGTGCGGCGCATCGCCGAGCGGGTCAAGGCCATCGTCCGGGCCAATCCGCACACGTTGGACGTAAACGACGACTGGGACGAGCGCCTGCCCGCCTTGCGCCTGAAGCTGGACCAGGACAAGGCGCGGGCGCTGGGGGTCAGTTCCCTAAGCCTGGCGCAAGCCCTGCGCGGCCATTACCTAGGGCTTCCCGTGGGGCAGTTCCGCGAGGGCAACGAACTCATTGACATCGTCTGGCGCGCCCAGCCGCAGCAACGCGCCTCGGCGGACGGCTTGCCCGATGTGTCGGTGCAGACCGGCAACGGCGCAGCGGTGCCGCTGTCGCAACTGGCCCAGTTGGAAACCGTGTTCGAGGACGGCATCCGCTGGCGGCGCAACCGCTATCCGGCGGTGTCGGTGCGGGCGGATATTGTCGATGGCGTGCAAGCGCCGGACGTGGCGGCGGAAATCCTCCCGGATCTGGCCGCCCTCCGGGCCGAACTGCCGCCCGGCTATTTCATCGAGACCGGTGCCGCCAAGGAGGATGCCGGGACCGCGCAAAAGTCGATCTTCGTCTGGATTCCCCTGGTGCTGGTCGCGACCTTCGTGCTGCTGATGCTGCAACTCCAGAACCTGGCCCAAGCCTTCCTGGTGTTCCTGACCGCGCCCTTAGGGCTGATCGGCGCGGCCTTCGCCTTGCTGCCGTTCGGCGCTCCGTTCGGCTTCGTGGCGCTGCTGGGCATCCTCGCGCTGGCGGGCATGATCATGCGCAACTCGGTCATCCTGGTGGACCAGATCCAGCAGGACGAGCAGGCGGGACTCAGCCCCTACGAAGCCATCATTGAATCCACCGTCCGCCGTTTCCGGCCCATCCTGCTAACGGCCGCCGCCGCCGTGCTGGCCATGATTCCCCTGTCGCGCAACGATTTCTTCGGTCCCCAGGCCATCACCATCATGGGGGGGCTTATCGTCGCCACCGCGCTGACGGTGTTCTTCCTGCCCGCCTTGTATGCCGCGTGGTTCAAGGTGGAGCGGGCCGCCGCGCGGGAAACCCCGCCCGGCGAGGCCCAGGCCGAACCCGCGCTTTCCCATGCCACGGGAGATTTACCATGTTTCAATCCACGCCCCTGAAGGGGCGAATTTGGAAGAGGTTACCCCTCTCCCAAATGAAGTCTACCTCCCTCAAGGGGGAGGTTTCAAGCCAGCGAGGAATTTAGATGAACTACCGTTCGGCCCGCCTCATTGCCGTCGCAGCCGCTCTTGGCCTCGCGGCCTGCACCCCGCCCCGCGTCGATCCGCAAGCGGCATTGCCCGCCGTCACAGATTGGCACAACGGCCCGGCAACCGTGACTAGCCGCGCCGGACTGGCGGCCTGGTGGCGGGGTTTCCGCGATCCGGTGCTAGACGAACTAATCGCCGGGGCCATCGCCGCCAATCAAGACCTGCGCATCGCCAAGGCCAGGGTGCGGGAGGCGCAACAAGGGGTCACGGTGGCCGAATCGGCGCTTTACCCCACCGTGGAGTTCAACGCCAACGGCGGTCGGGAGCGCAGCATGAACCGGATTTTCGCGGCCCCCGGACCCCAGGGCAT
>CAZOTR010000236.1:1932-5929 GCA_964582755.1 uncultured Methylococcaceae bacterium
GAAGGCGTTTATGCCCTGGGCTCGGGAATCTCCGCGCCGATCTTCAATGGCGGGCGCATCCGGGCGCACATCGCGGCGGCGGATGCCCGGCTCGACCAAGCGGCGGCGAATTATGAGAAGACTTTCCTGACGGCGCTGGAGGATGTGGAGAACGCCTACGTCCAGCACCGCTCGATGACCGCCCGGCACGACCGGCTGCTCCAGGCGGAAACGTCCGCAGAACAGTCCCGCCGGGAAGCCGACGCCCTGTTCCGGCAAGGGGCGACCGACCTGCTGGGGGTGCTGGATGCCCAGCGCAGCAAATTGCAGATCAGCGACCAACGCATCGGTGCCGAAACGGCAATGGCGGTGGCGACGGTGTCGCTCTATCGGGCTTTCGGAGGCGGATGGTCGGAAGATCCCGGCCCCCTGGAAGTCGCGGATATCCGCTGAGGATGGGTCCGGCCGGGGAATCGCCGGCCTCATCCGTCGAACCTGATTTTCCACAAACCAGAAAGCCCGGCAGGGTGGGCAAACGGCTCTATCGTTTGCCCACGCGGAATCCGGCATAATCGGTGGGCAAGCAAAAAGACGTTTGCCCACCCTACGCCACTATAACGGCTCCATCCCTCTTGCGCTCCTGTCTCAGCGATTCGCAAACCGTGAATATTCACTTGTTCCGCAAGCTGCGTGGCTTTTTACTACGCACGCCCGCAAAGCCACCTGAACGCCGGCGGGAGCAACCGTCCAAACTGTCTTTTTAGGGGTATCGCCATGTTTAAGAAAATGCTTTTCACCGCCTTCCTCGCCGCCGCGTCTGTAAATGTCGCCCATGCCTGGACGAACACAGGCTCTTACAGCAGCGGCAACTATTATTACTGGTGGGCCGACTGGAGCATCGGGGGAAACAACTATGCTTCCGGTGATCTTTCCTGCCCCAGCAGCTATCCCCGGATCATCTCCGGCAACTGCGGACACCGGGACTACAACTCGGCGCAGAAAGACATCACCGTCAATTATTCAGGCACCGCTCCCGGCGCCGGCACCAGCTCATGGCGGTGCAGCGTGGAAAACTCCAACGGGTCTAGCCGAGCCACCCGTTGGGGCGTCGTGTGCGGTAAATGAGTTAAGCGGAGCAAGCGAGGCGCGGCATGAACACACTGGCTAAATCATTGTTTCTGTTTGCAGTCGGCACGGCGGGCATGGCGGGGGGATGGTATCTCGCCGCATCCCAACCCCCGCAGTCCGAACCGGCCCCGGTCGCGGCTTCGGCAGAGCCAGGGTCTGCCACTGCGGCCCTGCCCGGCAAGAGGGAGGAGCGGCCCGCCCAGGACGGGCAGGCCGCCGAACTGGCGGCTTTGCGGGCCGAGCTGCGGGCTTTGCAGACCCAAGTCAGGCAAATGCCTGCGGCCATGTCGGAACAGGCGCGGCAACAAGCGCCCGCCGAACAAGCCACCCGGCAAGAACGCCTCAAGGTGTTGCAGGAACAGTTTGCCGCCAGCGAAGAAAAATTCCGCGCCGAGCCGGTCGATCCGGGCTGGTCGCGGCAGGGTTCGGGCAACTTGCGGCTGCTGCTGCAAAAATATCCCGCACTGGCGGGGCAAGGGGCGAACGTGGAATGCCGTTCCGCCAGTTGCCGCTTGACCCTGCCCGCCGGCTTGGGCGAAGAAAGCAATGAAGCTTTGACGGGCTTCATCCAGGAAGCCCAAGGCGAGTTCGCGCAAGTTGAGATGTTCCCCGACCGCGACGGTGTCTTGGGCGGCACGGTGCTGTATCTGTCCCCGGCTGAGGCGCCCGATCCCGGCGTGGATCCCGCCCTGCAACCCAAAGCCACCCTGCTCATCGGCCATCCCGGCTAATCACGCCGCTCCCGGTCGGAAGCCCGGTAGGGTGGGCAAACGGCCCTATCGTTTGCCCACGCGGAATCCGGCATAATCGGCGGGCAAGCAAAAAGACGCTTGCCCACCCTACGCTACTGGGATCTTGGTTGGCATAATCCAATGCAACGCCGAATTAGGGTGCGCACCCTACCTAACTTTCGGCGGAGGTCGGGCGGGGGAGCAGCATCTACGTCACAGGCTCAAAGCCTCGGAGCGGGCACGGCTTCCCACCGCCCTCCCGATCAACCGGGGATTTTGGCCTTGATCGGGGGCAAAATCGAGATATTAAGGAGCGGGCTTTGGTCCGCTCCTACATGGCCTACGCAATTTTTTCCCGCTGCGATAGCCCCACATCCCCCTCCCGTACCCGCAAGATGCGCTCCTCTATCTCGCGGATGGTCTGCTTAACCATGCGTTCCAGCTCTTCCGCCCGGTCGGGGAGATCGTTGATGCGTTTGAAGATATTGGTCTGTGTTATTTTCCATATGGCGTAATAGGCAACGAAGCTATATCTTAAGCGGGTTGCCCAGCCATTGGGCAAGTCACGACAACATCAAAAACCAAAACGCTTGAGGAAAGCTAAAACCATGAGTCTTAATCCCAACTTCCCCCTCGATACCAGCCTGTACACGCCCCTCGCGCTGGATTTCAACAAACCCACCCTGTCCGCCGAAGACAAGGCCGCGCTGGCGCAAAACATCCAATTCTGCCGCGACGCCCTGGTGTTCTTCACCGCCACCGGCGCGGCGCGTGGTGTCGGCGGCCACACTGGCGGGCCGTATGACACCGTGCCGGAAGTGATGATCCTCGACGCGCTGTTCCGTGGCAACCCGGACAAGTTCGTCCCGGTGTTCTACGACGAAGCCGGCCACCGCGTCGGCACGCAATACCTGTTGGCCGCGCTGGCGGGCGACCTGCCGTTCGAGCAACTGACCAAATACCGCGTCGCCCATGAAAAGCTCCCAGGGCACCCGGAACTCGGCCTCACCCCCGGCGTGAAATTCAGCTCGGGCCGTCTCGGCCACATGTGGCCTTACATCAACGGCGTGGCGATTGCGAACCCCGACAAGATCGTCTTCATGCTCGGCTCCGACGGCTCGCAGATGGAAGGCAACGACGCCGAAGCCGCCCGCCTCGCCGTCGCGCAAGGCTTGAACGTCAAGCTAATCATCGACGACAACGACGTCACCATCGCCGACCACCCCTCCAACTACCTGAAAGGCTACAGCGTCAGCAAGACACTGGCGGGCCACGGCTTGGAAGTGTCGGAAGTGGACGGCGAAGACCTCGACGCGCTGTATGCCCGCATCCGCGACGCGATTCTGAACAACGGCCCGGTCGCCGTCGTCGCCAAGCGCAAAATGATGCCCGGCATTGACGGCCTGGAAGGCTCCTGCCACGGCCATGACGTGATTGCTTTTGATAAGGCGATCAAATACCTGGAAAAGCGCGGCCATAACGACGCGGTGGCGTTCTTGAAGGCCATCGAAAAGCCGAAAGACCCGTACACCTACCAAGGCTCCGGCAAGAACTTCGACGCCAACCGCAACGTGTTCGGCGACGCCGTCGTCGCGCAGTTGAAGGACATGACGCCGGAAGAGCGCAAAGCCAAGGTGCTGGTGGTCGATAGCGACCTCGAAGGCTCCTGCGGCCTGAAGAAGATCCACGACGCCTACCCGGAAATCTTCATCCCCGGCGGCATCATGGAGCGCGGCAACTTCTCCGCCTGCGCCGGCTTCGGCAACCAGCCCGGCCGCCAAGGCATCTTCGGCACTTTCGCCGCCTTCCTGGAAATGATTATTTCCGAAGCCACGATGGCCCGCCTCAACTTCTCCAACGTCATCTGCCACTTCTCGCACTCCGGCATTGACGACATGGCGGACAACACCTGCCACTTCGGCATCAACAACTTCTACGCCGACAACGGCCTGGAAGACGGCCACCCGACCCGCCTCTACTTCCCGGCAGACCCCGGCCAGATGCGCGCCGTCGTCGCCGCCGTGTTCAACGACCCCGGCCTGCGCTTCATCTTCTCCACCCGCTCGAAGACCCCGAACATCCTCGATACCTCCGGGAATGATTTGTACGGGCCGGACTATAAGTTCGTCCCCGGCAAAGACGAAATCGTCCGCGCAGGC
>CAZOTR010000237.1:0-5885 GCA_964582755.1 uncultured Methylococcaceae bacterium
GATAAAGCTCAATGCCTTGGCTAAGGCCTGATTCGTTATCCCGAACTCAGGTTAATGTACGCTACAGCGTAAAAGGCGCAGCATGGAAGAAACGAAAAATCCCCGCTGGTGTTCTATCGCACGTCATCCGGGGCTGAACCGGTTCGGGACTGGCTCAAAGCGCTAGACCCGGAAAACCGTAAGGCGGTGGGGATGGATCTGATGCGAGCGCAATGGCGCTGGCTAATTGGTATGCCTCCATGCGACAGATTTCGGCCAAAAGCCGACAGCTAGCCATGAATCCGGAAGGCAGGTTGAAGTAGTAAGCCGTCCTTGAGGTTTCCAGTCTTCAGGCCTCGAGCTTTCCCAATACCGGTCATTGATTTCCACCGTTTCCATCGCAGGTTTCATCCTCCCGCGAAGGGTGAAATCGGCGATCCGTCCACGCAGGCGGCTGGCATCCAGACCGGTGAGGTCAGAGACCCATTCGCCGTCGATCCTACATGCTTGAACGATCCAGCGCGTGACGCCCTGGGCCGCGAGCGTCTGCCCAATTCCAACAAATCGCTCTCCGGAAACAAGCCCGGATGCCAAGTGGTGCGACATTCATAGTCCACGCCGCTACGCAGAACCAGATCCATGGATCTGTAAACTCGCTCGCCGCTGCCGGGGACGAAGGTCACCTTATATGCCGAGGAGGGGCAGCTTCGACCTTGCCGGGAACGCCGTTCAGCCCTTCGTTGAGCAGCGTACGCAGCGACCACCCTGCGCAGTAGCCCGAAAGCATGTCCAGATCGTGGATATGGATATCGCCCTCCCGATGCACGGCACCGACTTCCGGCGGGTAGACATGGGACAACCAGTAGTTGGCGGTGACTTTACCCGCCACGTTGAGAATTAGCCCGCCCAGCGAGTACCCCTGGTTAGCGTTGGCGTTAACTCGCCAATCGGTCTGGGCAAGGTATTCGTTCACCGAGGACACCGCGTCCCCCAAGGTCTTGCGGTCGTGGCACAGCTTGGCGTGCTGTTCCCGGTAGACGATGTAGGCTCGGGCTGTGAGGAGATGGTTGGCAGCAATCAGGGTATGTTCCACCACGTCCTGGATCTGCTCGATGCTGGGCGCTTGTCCGTGAAACTTGTGGATCAGAACCTTCATCACCTGGGCAGTGAGCAGCGCCGCTTCGTCTTCGATGAGGCGATGCTGTACGTTGGTCTCCATGCGACTCTCCCAAGGAATGCATCACTAAATATAGCGTCTATTAAGGAAAATTTACACTAGATGTGGTTTTGCGGGAATCATGCTCGGCTTGGGGGCGAAATAATTCACCGCTGGCTGTCTTGATGACCACGCGCCAAGTCAATGAAGGCAAGCAGGTAGTCAATCCCAGCATCCTCCTCGCGGAAGCCTAGGAAGATCTGCTTATCCACGCCCTTCCTTCCTAGCTTGACCGCATGGACATCGAACCTAGCCGATTGCTCTTCGACCAGCCAGCGCGGCAGCGCAGCCACGCCCCGTCCGTTGGCGATCATCTGCAACATGATGTCGGTGCTCTCGATGGGTTTGTGGCGCTTCGGGCTGATGCCGGCCGGCGAGAGGAACAGGGTATAGACATCGAGCCTGTCAACGGCAACCGGGTAGGTGATTAAGGTCTCATCGGAGAGCTGACAGGGCTCCACAAACGCAGCACCCCGCAAAGGATGCTGCGGCCCGACCACCAGCACCTGTTCATAATCGAACACAGGCTCGAAGACCAAGCCGGTTTTGTAAAGCGGGTCTGGCGTCACCAGCAGGTCGATCTCGTAACCGAACAGCGCGCCGATGCCGCCGAACTGGAATTTTTGCTTCACATCCACATCCACCATCGGCCATGCCGCGAGGTAGGGCGACACGATCTTCAGCAACCATTGATAACAAGGATGGCATTCCATGCCGATCCGCAACGTGCCGCGCTCGCCGGAAGCAAACTGCCTGAGGCGTTCCTCGGCATGTTCGAGTTGCGGCAATAGCCGGTTGGCGACCCTCAAAAGATACAAACCGGCTTGGGTTGGCAGCAACCTGCGCCCCTCTCGCCGCCAGACGGCCATCCCCAATAGCTCCTCAAGCTTGCGCATGGTGTGGCTGAGCGCGGACTGGGTCAGATGCAGGTTTTCGGCTGCGGCAGTCAGCGAGCCGTAGCGTTCGACGGCACGGATCACTTCAAGGTGGGAGCGTTCTAGGATCGCCATGAGGAAAACAATAGCATGAACAAATCTAATAGATTCATGAAAATATACCATTTTTATTCATGATATGGAGTCAGTAGCATGGCATGACTTTTATCAGCCCTGATGGTTTATACGATGGTCACCACTCACAATCTCGGTTTTCCGCGCATCGGCGCGAAGCGCGAACTCAAATTTGCCCTTGAGTCTTACTGGAAAGGGCAATCCTCCCGCGAGGGACTGGTCGCGCTGGGCGCGCAACTGCGCCGTCGCCACTGGCAGGACCAGTCGGCCCTCGACCTCGCGCCAGTGGGCGATTTCGCCTTCTATGACCAAGTGCTGGACATGAGCTTCACACTGGGCAACTTGCCTGAGCGTGTGCAAGGGTTCCACGGCGACGCGCTGGACAACTACTTCCGCGTGGCGCGTGGCCGCTCAGCCCACGCCGCCGATGAACAGGCGCAATGCTGTGGCGGGGTGGCCGCCGGTGAGATGACCAAGTGGTTCGACACCAATTACCACTACATCGTCCCGGAATTCACCGCCGCCACCGAATTTGCACTGGACGCCTCCCGCCTGCTGGAACAACTGGCCGAAGCCCAGTATCAGGGCGTTAGGCCTAAGCCGGTCATAATCGGCCCGGTGACTTACTTGGCGCTCGGCAAAGCCAAGGATGGCTCCGACAAGCTTGCCTTGTTGGATCGCTTGCTGCCTGTTTACTTTAAACTGTTGGAAACGCTGGCCGCGCAAGGCGTGGAGTGGGTGCAAATCGACGAACCGATTTTGGTCACCGAGCTGGATGCAGACTGGCAGCAGGCCTTCAACACCGCCTATCAGCATCTGAAAAGCTGCCCAGTCAAGTTGTTGCTCGCCACCTACTTCGGGCAGTTGCTCGAAAACAGGAGATTGGCCGCGAATCTCCCGGTGGCGGGGTTGCATGTGGATGTCGCCAATGGTCGCGCCGACATCGAGCCGCTGCTGAACCTGCTGTCGGCGGACAAGGTGCTGTCGCTGGGTGTCATCAATGGCCGCAACATTTGGAAGACTGATTTAAATGCGGTGCTTGATTGGCTGGAGCCGCTGGCGGAACGGCTGGGTGACCGCCTATGGATCGCGCCGTCCTGCTCGCTGCTGCATGTGCCGGTGGATTTGGACAGCGAACAGACGCTCGGCGGGGAGATCAAGTCCTGGCTGGCCTTCGCCAAGCAGAAGCTGGACGAACTCGCCGTGCTCGCCACCTCGCTGAACCAAGGCTGCGACGCCGTGCGGGCCGAACTGGACGCCAACCGCGCCGCCATCGAGTCCCGCCAAAACTCTCCGCGCGTCCACAACCCGGCGGTCAAGGCCGCCTTGGCCAAGATCGACGCCCAGCTCGGCCAGCGTCAAAGCCCCTACGCCCAGCGCACGCCCAAGCAGGCCGCGCTGTTGAAGCTGCCCAAGTTTCCCACCACCACCATCGGCTCCTTCCCGCAGACTACCGACATCCGCCTTGCACGCCGCCAGCTCAAGGCCGGCGAGGTCGATGAAACCTCTTACAAGGCCGCAATGCGGGCCGAGATCGCCCGCAGCGTGCGCGAGCAAGAGGCGCTGGGCCTGGACGTGTTCGTCCATGGCGAGGCGGAACGCAACGACATGGTGGAGTATTTCGGCGAGCAACTGGAGGGGTATGTTTTCAGCCAGTTCGGCTGGGTGCAGTCCTATGGTTCGCGCTGCGTGAAGCCGCCCATCCTGTTCGGCGACATCAGCCGTCCCCAAGCCATGACCGTCGAATGGATCACCTACGCGCAATCCCTGACTAACAAGCCGATGAAGGGCATGTTGACCGGCCCGGTGACGATCCTCAACTGGTCCTTTGTGCGCGATGACCAGCCGCGTTCGGTGTCCTGCCAGCAGCTCGCCCTAGCCATCCGCGAGGAAGTGCTGGATCTGGAAAAGGCCGGTGTCCGGGTGATCCAGATCGACGAGGCTGCGCTGCGCGAGGGTCTGCCGCTGCGCAAGTCGCAATGGAAACAGTACCTGGACTGGGCGGTGGAATCCTTCCGCATCGCCGCCAACGGCGTTAAGGACGAGACCCAGATCCACACCCACATGTGCTATTCGGAATTCAACGACATCATCGCCGCCATCGCCGACATGGACGCCGACGTCATCACCATCGAAACCTCGCGCTCCGATATGGAATTGCTTGATGCCTTCGATAGCTTCAATTACCCGAACGAGATCGGGCCGGGTGTATACGACATCCACTCGCCCAACATACCGACCCAAGAGCACATTGTGCAATTGATGAAAAAAGCCGCCGAGCGCATCCCGGCTGAGCGTCTGTGGGTCAATCCCGACTGCGGCCTCAAGACCCGCCAGTGGAGCGAGGTGATCCCAGCGCTGACCAATATGGTCGCCGCAGCCAAAACACTGCGGGCCACGGCAAGCTAAACCTCGTTACTTTCCCATAAAAAAGCCCATGCATAAACGCCTGGGCTTTTCTTAAGTCAAGGCCTTATCCCGACTTTTTATTTGGAAAATATCCTGTACCTGACTGCAATTAGCCAACGGGGTGTGCAGGTCATTTGCACAACCAAAAAGTCAGAAAAAGCTTTAACTCTTCCAAGTTGAAATGACCCTCAAAAATCAAGCTAAAACCCAATGAATATTTCTTTTGAAATTGTGCCAAGAACACAGGAGGCATTTGAAAAGCAGTATGAATTTGTTGAGAACCTGAATGCTGGAATCAATATGATTAACGTGCCGGATATTCGGCATCTCGGCATCCGTAGCTGGGAACTGGCTAGGCGTATAGACCAAGCCAAATATCGATTCATTCCACATTTTAGGGCCATAGACTTTAAGATTGAAAGCGGGGAGCTATATCAAATCATAGAGGACTATGAACTCGAAAATCTCTTGCTGGTCACTGGCGACCCACCTGAGGGTTTAAATCGCACTTATTGCAATACTAATGTGATTGATCTCATTCGGGCGGTACGGCGGCGTTTTCCAAAACTCAAAATATACGCCGGGTTCGATCCTCACAGGCAAGGATTGCAATCTGAATGCAACTATATTTTGCGAAAGACAGATGCAGGCGTTGATGGCTTCTTCTCTCAGCCATTCTACGATTATCGATTGATCGAGATATTTGCGGAACACATGGAAGGTCTGGATGTCTATATCGGTATCAGTCCTGTTGTTACTCTGGCCTCACAGAATTATTGGGAAGTGAAAAACCATGTCAAATTCCCAAAGAATTTCACGCCTGACTACGATTGGAATGTCGAATTCGCGAACAACACGATTAGCCTAGCTTCCAAGCTTGGCTTGAATATTTATTTGATGCCCATCAGGGTGGATTTGAATAAATATTTAGGCAGGATAAACCTATTCAAAAACACTGATAGCTATGCAAGCTGTTGACCATAAAAAATCTATAGTTAGGCAGAGTACAAGTCATTGTGCGTATAATGGTGAATTTTGTTTAATGACAGATTACTTTGACCGTACTACTTACTGAGAATATTCACACATTTCACCGCTACTTTCAAGCTTCTTCACGGATCACTGTTGTTGTCTTGTCGTGAGGGCTACAAGTGATCGCGGACGGAAGCTTCCAAATATTCCAAGCAAGCCACGCACAGGCAGTCGTCATAGGCTTCCCGAATGTATTCCAAGGTCTCCGGGGACAAGCGTACCCCCATGCAATCGCATTG
>CAZOTR010000238.1:0-5861 GCA_964582755.1 uncultured Methylococcaceae bacterium
CCAAATTGGGCCGAAGCGCCCGCCGCCAGGATTTTGTTCCACTCGGCCCCGGCAGCGTCCACCCGGTCGCCGGCCTGGGTGTAAACCCCGTTCCACAGGTTGCTGACCGTGCCTTGGATCGTGAAGCTGGTTGTCCAGGCCACGGAACCGGCGGTGCCGTTGGTGACGGTGGCGTCGGCGCAATAGCCGCTGCCCCAGTCGGAACTGATAAGCACCGTGGCCGGCAGCGCGGTGGGTGGGGGCGGGTTGGATTCGTCGTTGTCGCCAGCCGCCGAGCAGCCAGGATCGGCCGGATAGTCGGTTAGCCCGTCGCCGTCGTTGTCCAGGCCGTCGGCACAGGCGGTGGGCGGGTCGGTTTCGCTGTTGTCGGTAGCCGAGGCGCAGCCCGGATCGGCCGGATAGTCGGCGAGCCCGTCGCCGTCGTTGTCGAAGCCGTCGGCGCAGGCAAGCGGCGGGCGGTCCACCAGCGGCAGCGGGCCGTTGGCGTAATAAGTGCCGATGCCCAGCCGCAGGAAGCCGCCGTCATCGTCGGCGTTGAGCGCGGGCAGGTCGTTGAGGTGGCTGGTGTGGTTATACAGCCGGTTGTCGATGGGGGCCGGGTTGCTTGTCCCGTCGTTGCGGGCGTCGAAATACTTGGTCTGGTCGTCTTGGCCGGCGCCGAACAGGAAAGCCACCACCCCGGCATCGCGGTATTGTTGCAGGCGCGTGGTGTCGCCGCTGTCCACGACGGGCTTCAAAAAGTATTCGGGACGGTTGTCCTGGTAATGCCCGCTGGTGTTGTCGCTGCTGCGGTACAAGGTGTTGCCCATGGGGATCTGCCAGAGGATCGCGTCCTGGCCGAGTTCCGCCGTGAGGCGGGCGATGAACTGGCGGTAGCGGTCGAAATCTGCGGCCTTCCACCAACGCTGCGGTTGCCCGTGGATCTGGTAGTAGCCGGAATCCCGGTCGGAAAACTCGGCGAACATCACGTCGAAAGGCGCGCCCAAGGCGCGGTAAAAATTGGCGGTGGCGAGGCCGAGCGCGTCGGGGTCGCCTTGGTTGATAATCAAGTCGGTGCGGGTGGCCCAGGCGGAGGCATGCCAGCCCAAGATAACCTTGGGCGCGTATTGGTCCCTCAGCGCCACCATCAGCTTGGCATAGCCACGGGCGTTGTTCTCGAAGCCCGCCGCCTGCGCCAAGCCCGAGGAGGCCACGGCCACGGCAGTCTGGGCGGGGTCGCTATTGTTCCACTGGAAATAGCCGAACAGGTCCGGCTCCACCTGCACCACGACCGGGTCGCCGAAGGCGGCAATGCGTTGCAACAGGAAGATCCAGTTCTCAAAGTACGCCTTCATCGTGGTGGCCGACTGGAGGTTGCGGAACGGCGGGTCTTCGTAGGCATAGGGGGCGGCCGGCACGATATTGTAATACGTCACCACCGGCATCAAGCCCGCGTCGCGGCTTTCCTTCAGCCACAAGTCGGCGAACGCCCCGTCGGGAGCATTCCAGGCGCGCCAGTCGTTGGCGCCCAGGCCACCGGTGAAATACTGGTAGCGGTAGCCCACCGGCATGCCGGCCAGGCGGCTGATGCCGCCCAAGGCGTTGTTGCCCACGCCGAAAGACAGCACCGCCGGGGTGTTGCCGGCCATGGGCAGGGCCAAGGCCGACGAAATGGACGCGGAGAGCGAGAGGGCCAGCAATGCCGACCGGGTTTTTCGGGAAAACATGTTCATCGTTGCGGTTTCCTTGTGAAGGGTGTCATCGTCCGGGCGCAAGCCTGCCGCCTCCATACGCCTGAGTCCGGGACAAACAAACCGGCGGCGGCGGCCTGCGTTTTCGCGCAAGATTTTGTTTCCGCTGACAAACAAAAAGAAGTGAATATTTACGCGGTTCGCGCAACCCGGCTGATAAGCCTCCTTCGTCGGCACGTCCTATGCGGACGGCGGGACAAGGCCCGCGTCACCCTCCCGCCCTTTCGATCTGGGCCAGGATGCTGGGATCTTTGATTTTGTGGTCGTTGGCTAGCAGCAAAATCTTGCTGATGACCTCGCTGGTCTTCGGCTCGGCGTCGGCGAACGGCAGGAAGAAGCTGCCGCGCTGGCCGTCGGCCCGGTCGGGGACGACGCAGGGCTGTAGATTGGGGTGAGGAACGAACCCCAACGGCATCCGCGATGAAAAAATGTTGAGCTTCGCAAGCTCACCCCAACTTACGGTCATAGGTGCCTAACCAACCATCAGGCGCAACTCGCGCAGCCTGGCGGCATCCCATTCTTCGACTATGGCCACCCACGCCGACCCCTGCCAAAACCGGTGCGGCCGGGTAGGCCGGGCAACGGCTTCATTGTTGCCCGACGATCAATCTTGAAATGTCGGGCGCAAAGAGACGCTCCCGACCTACCCACCGGCCTCATACGCCCGTCAAGGCGTCCCGCCGGGCCGCCAGTTCAAGGACAGGAACAGGTTGGTACCCATTTGGTTGTAGAGGAAGGCGGTCTGGTAATGCTCGTTGAACAGGTTGGAGGCGCGGCCTTCGAGGACCACATCCTTATAAACCTCGTAACTGGCGCACAGCCCTAGGGTCGTGAAGCCCCGCAGGCGGACGGTGTTGGCCGGGTCGTCGTAACGCCGGCCCTCCTGGTTCACCGTCAAGCCGACGCGGAATTTGCCGAAGGCGCGGTCCAAATCCAGTTGGAACATCTGCTGCGCCCGGCGCGGCAGCACATTGCCGTGGTCCGGGCCGTCGCCTTGGTTGCGCGGGTCGACCAGGCTGAGGTTGGCGTTGATGTCGATGTCCCACAGCCGCGCCGAAACCTGGGTTTCCAGGCCGAAAATCTCCGCCTTGTTGATATTCTCCGGCCGGAAGGTCACCGGGTCGTAGGGGATTATCAGGTCGTCGATGGTGGTGTAATAACCGTTGACGGCCCAGTTCGCCCCGGCCAGCTTGCCCTTGGCGCCGACCTCGACGCTTTGCGAGGATTCGGGCCGCAGATTGGGGTTGCCGGAAAAAAACGGCGAAGCCGGCCAATACAGTTCGTTGAACGTCGGGGCTTTGAACGCCGTGCCATAGGAGGCGGTCAGGCGCAGCGGCTCGCCGAAGCTGTAACCCCAGGCGGCGCTGCCGGTGGTCTTGCCGCCGAATTGCTGGTTGCTGTCCTGGCGCACGGCAAGATCCAGGCTATGGCCCATGATGACGCCTTGGTATTGCAAAAATCCCGCCTTGTCGTCGCGTGAGGTGGCGGAGAAAGCCTCGGAGCTATCCACCTCGTCAACGTAATAATCGAAGCCGGCGGTGAGAAGATGGTCCTGGGCCAGGGTGAAATCGTTCTGCCAAGTCGTGGTGACGCGGCGAGTGTTGAAGCGGCTGTAGAACGCCTTGTTTAAATAATTGGTGGACTGGTCGGCGCTGGTGCCGGCCCGCAGGGTCGTGTCCCAGAAAGACAGCGGGGAAAAGCGCAGCCTGCCGCCTATCACTTGCTGCATGGTTTCGGAGCGGTTGACGAAGCTGCCGTCGTAATGGTTCTCGCCCGCCGCCTGGAGCAGGTTGCCCTCGATCTCCACGCCGTTGTCGAAGCGGTAGCCGGCGCGGGCCGAGCCGGAGGTGTTGCTATAGCCGTCATGGTCCGGCTCATGCGTGAAACAGCCGCCGCCGCCCAGCGCGAGCGGCCGGCCCAGGCAGGAATTGATGCCGCCGGTGTACAACTCCGCGCCGCTGAAGTTGAACCAACCCTTGCCGTCGCCACCGGCCAGGCCGGCGGACACCTTGTAGGTGTCATAAGTGCCGCCGCCCAGGGTCAGGAAAGGTTTGAGGCCGTCGCCGCCGCCTTTGCGCGTGAAAATCTGGATCACCCCGCCGATGGCCTCCGAGCCGTACAGGCTGGAGCGCGGGCCGCGCACGATTTCGATGCGCTCGATCTGGTCGATGGGCAGGTCTTGGAACGCCGTCGTGCCGGAGGTCGCCGAGCCCATCCTGACGCCATCGACCAGCACCAGCACATGGCTGGCATCGGTGCCGCGCATATACACGCTGGACTCCTTGCCCAGCCCGCCGGTGTTGCCGATGTTCAGGCCGGGAACGCCGAGCAACGCGCCCTGCACCGACAAGATCTGCTTCTTCTCGATGTATGCGCGGTCGATGACGGTGACGGAGGCCAGGGATTCGTCCGCGCTTTGCGCGGTGCGGGTGGCGGTGACGACGACGGTCGGCAAAGGTTCCGGCTCCGCCCACGCGGCACCGGCGGCGGCCAGTAAAACAATAGAAAGTTTGGATTGCACTGTGATGGTTCCTCGACAGGCCATGCCCACCGCATGGCTTTGGGTGTTGAACGCATCAAGGAGGACGGGACAGGCGGGCTTTGGCAAGCCGACGCGCCAGGGGCGTGGCGGCTTGCCGGCATGGGCAGACTGTCGGGACCGCCCTCCGCGATGCCCGAAATAATGCGGCTTGGGCCGGTATCCGGGCTCGCGAGAAACGCCTTAAGAAGGCGCCGGGTCCATCGCCTTCCCGCGTGGAACACGCAGTGGCATCGTGATGGGCCTTGACTCGCTTACCGTTGCGGGGGCAGCGCCGGCTTGGCGGGACGGACTCGTCCCGCGCACCGGCTTCCCGTTTAACCCAGGCGCGACGAGCGTCGCCTAAGGCACCCAAGGAGCAGTAAGGGGCGGCACTTTAAAGCAAAGCGGACCCTGAGTCAAAGCCGGGGGCGGCGGCTTAGGGCTGGATTTGGGTAATAATTCACAGAATTCCCCGACCGACTTTACTACAGTGCCTCCCAGACCGGTCATGGATTTCCCGAGAGGAGATGCGAATGGCCCTAAAGCGAAGGATGTGAGCGGAGGAACAACGCCATGAGAAAAGGCTTGGTTTTGCATGCGCTGCTGTTGGCCGGCAACATTGGCGTTTTTCTGGGAATGGCCGACAGGCTAGTCCCATGGAGGGGCCAGGAATGCGCGGATTATGGTGACAATCCGCCGGGTGTCACGGTTTACCTGGAAACCACGCCGACAACAACCGTGCAGGCCAGCACCCAAGCGCCGGGCCGGCAATGGACGGCGGTGAGCTTCAAGGAAGCCGGACGCGCCCCGGATGGCTCCAAGCAAGCGGTGATGTCGATCCACCAAACCGACATCCAGTAAAGCAAGACCGGCTTCCGGCGCGGTGGCGGTAGCCGCCAAGGCAGCGGCAAACGATTTCAGATCCCTGCTTACCACCCCCTCTGGCGAATCGTGGATTTTTCCCGATTCGTCTTTTTTTGCCTGCGGTTTGCAAAGCGGGCCGTTTCGCTTACCGTGCCGTTTAGCGTACACTCCATACCCCACAGCCCCGGAAGAGGATGAAACCGGCGCGTCCGCTGGGTAAAATACCCCTATGATCCAGCAGCCACGCCGGACAAGGCGTGGCCAGGTGTCCGGCGGACGCCCTTGCCGGTTTGGCCGGCAGGGACTGCCCGCAAAACGAATGGCTACTCTTGCCGGCCCGCGCCTAGGCGTCGCAGGCCGGCCATGGCGTATACCCAACTAGCAGGTTAATCATCGTGCAAATGGTTCTGGCGTGCCTCAAAAACATACCCACTTTTGCGGAGGTTCCCGAAGCCGCGCTATCGACTCTGGCGAATTCCGCGACGCGGAAGAACTTCCCCAAAAACGCGCTCATCATCAACGAAGGCGATGCCGCCGGCCCCTTGTTCATCATCTTGACCGGCAAGGTCCGCGTGTTCCTCGACAGCGAGGCGGGCAAGAGCGTCACCTTGGCGATACAGAAAAGCGGCTCGTATTTCGGCGAACTCTCCTTGCTGGACGAGCAGCCGCGCTCGGCCTCGATCATCACCCTGGAGCCCACCCTCTGCGCCCTGATCCCCAAGCAGGCGTTCGTCGGCTGGCTGCGG
>CAZOTR010000239.1:0-2326 GCA_964582755.1 uncultured Methylococcaceae bacterium
TCATGGACGCGACAAACACACCTTCCTCCCCAGGCGCTCCAAAGCTATTGGACCCAGTGCGCGAGCGAATCAGCGCCAAGCATTACGGCATCCGCACGGAAACCCAGTATGTGCAGTGGATTCGGCGCTACATTGTGTTCCACAACAAGCGCCACCCCTGGGAAATGGGTGCGGTGGAGGTGGAGGCGTTTTGACGCATTTGGCGGTGGACAGGGCGGTTTCTTCCTCGACGCAGAACCAAGCGTTTGCTGAACCGGGGCGGGAAGGGTGCGGTGAGTCCTTTGGACCGGCTTTAGGCCGTTGGGATGTGCCTTCCTGGTGCGCTTCGTCCGGCTTGGTGCGCAATTTTTAGCCGGTCTCTTGCCAGTGGCCTGAAAACCAGTGGCAATTTTCCGTTTGGCCCAGAACCCTGTCATTCCGGCATCCCTGCCGGAATGACGGAGCGTCCCGGATGCTTCCTCCCCGAGCCAGGGCAATCGCGCTATGTCCGTAGCGTGTTGATTCATCAATCGTTCAAGGTTTGGAAGCGGCTGTGGGGGCGAATTTGTTCGCCCACAAGCCTCTGATAAGGCGAATAAATTCGCCCCTGCATTGCCATGGCGCGATTGCCCCGCCCCCTCGCGCCGATTAAAGCCAGCCCTGGCTTGGTATTTGCTGCAACTCGGTCAACACTAGCCCCGCGCAAGGCGGGCTTGCCCCCCATTTCATTCATCTGGCCGCCTAAGCGCGGGAGGAACAATATGGCAATCCGTGTGGCTATACGCCATCAAACCGTTTACCGCTACGACAAACCCGTCATCTTTTCCCCCCATGTGTTCCGGCTGCGCCCCGCCGCGCATAGCCGGACGGCCATCCATGCGTATTCGATCAAAATCGCGCCGGAAAAGCAGTTTATCAATTGGCAGCAAGATCCTTTCGGCAATTATCTGGCGCGGGTGGTGTTCACCGAGCCGGCCAGCGAGTTGAGCATCGATGTGGAATTAGTCGCCGAAATGACGGTTATCAACCCCTTCGATTTTTTCGTCGAGGAATACGCCGAGCTGTTTCCGTTTGAATATGACGCGCAGCTTAAAAAGGAGTTGGTGCCTTATTTGGAGGTGCGCGAGGCCGGCCCGCTCCTCAAGGCTTGGCTGGCTTTGGTGGACAGCACCCAGCGCAATCCGGTGGATTTTCTGGTGGACATCAACCGGCGGCTGCGCGAGGACATCGCCTATTCCATCCGCATGGAGCCGGGGGTGCAGACCTGCGAGGAGACTTTGGAGAAGGCGCTGGGTTCTTGCCGCGACAGCGCCTGGTTGTTGGTGCAGATCCTGCGGCATTTGGGCTTGGCCGCCCGTTTTGTGTCGGGCTATCTGGTGCAATTGACGGCGGATGTGAAGTCGTTGGACGGGCCTTCCGGCCCGGAGGAGGATTTCACCGATCTTCACGCTTGGGCCGAGGTGTACATTCCGGGGGCGGGTTGGATTGGCTTGGACCCGACTTCCGGGCTGTTTGCCGGCGAGGGCCATATTCCCTTGGCCTGCACGCCCGATCCGGTCAGCGCCGCGCCGATCACCGGCGGCTACATCGGCGACGCCGAGTGCGAGTTCAGTTTCGTGAACAAGGTCGTCCGCATCCACGAAGATCCGCGTGTCACCAAGCCTTACAGCGAGTCGCAATGGCAGGACATCGAAGCCTTGGGCCACGAGGTGGATAAAGTTTTGCGGGAAAACGACGTGCGCTTGACCATGGGCGGCGAGCCTACCTTCGTGTCCATCGACGACATGGAGTCGGCGCAGTGGAACACCGCCGCCGACGGGCCGCATAAGCGCGAGCGCGCCAGCGTCTTGGTCCGCCGGCTACAAGACCGTTTCGGCTTCGGCGGCATCCGCCATTACGGGCAGGGCAAGTGGTATCCGGGCGAGCCTTTGCCGCGTTGGCTGATGGCGACGTATTGGCGCGCCGACGGCGTGCCGGTCTGGCGCAACCCTCGGCTGTTGGCGGACGAGACGGCGGATTACGGCGTGACTATCGAACATGCGCAGGAGTTGGCGCGGAAAATCGCCGAGCGGCTGAAAGTCCATCCCGGCCATGTGCTGCCGGGTTACGAGGACGCTTTCTACTATCTGTGGAAGGAGGGCGCGTTGCCGGAGAATGTCGATCCTTTGGCTGCGGATTTGAGCGATCCGTTGGAGCGCCGCCGTCTGGCCCGCTTGCTGGACCGGGGCTTGAACCTGCCGGCCGGCTATGCCTTGCCGTTGGCTTGGAACTATGCCACGGAGGCTTGGCGCAGTTGCCTGTGGAGTTTCCGCCGGGACGACATGTTTTTGATCCCCGGCGATTCGCC
>CAZOTR010000239.1:2426-5776 GCA_964582755.1 uncultured Methylococcaceae bacterium
TGGTGACCCCGGACCCCGGCGTGATCGAGGTCAACATCCATCCTTCCAGTTCTTGGGACGAGTTGGTGGAGAAGACCGTCGCTCTCTACGAGGAGGCGCATTTGTCCCGGCTAGGCACGGAGAAATTCCTGCTCGACGGACGCCACACCGGCACCGGCGGTGGCAACCATGTCACCTTGGGCGGCGCGACGCCGGCGGACAGCCCCCTGCTGCGTCGGCCCGATTTGTTGCGCAGCCTGATTACCTACTGGCAGCACCATCCGGCCTTGTCGTATCTGTTCTCCGGCATGTTCGTAGGTCCGACCAGCCAAGCGCCCAGGGTGGACGAGGGCCGCGACGAGTTGCTGTATGAGTTGGAGATTGCCTTCAGCCAGACGCCGAAAGGCGGAACCCCCCCGCCTTGGCTGGTGGACCGGCTGTTGCGCAACCTGCTGATTGATGTGACCGGCAACACCCACCGCGCCGAGTTCTGCATCGACAAGCTGTATTCCCCGGACAGCGCGACGGGCCGGCTGGGCTTGCTGGAATTGCGGGCGTTCGAGATGCCGCCCCATGCGCACATGAGCTTGATGCAGATGCTGCTGCTGCGCACCTTGGTCGCCAAGTTCTGGAACGAGCCTTACGAACACAGGCTGGTGCGCTGGGGCACGGAACTGCATGACCGCTTCATGCTGCCACATTATGTCGAAGCCGACATGGCCGAAGTGGTCGAGGATCTCAACCGTTCCGGCTATGCCTTCCACAAGGAGTGGATCGCCCCGTTCACGGAATTCCGCTTCCCGGTTTACGGCAGGGTGCGCGCCCAGAACATGGAGATGGAACTGCGCTTTGCCATCGAGCCTTGGCATGTCTTGGGCGAGGAGACGACCTCCTTCGGCACCGCCCGCTATGTGGATTCGTCGGTGGAGCGCATCCAGGTGAAGATCGACGGCATGACCGAATCCCGCTATTGCGTAGCCTGCAATGGCCGCCGCGTCCCTATGCGCAACACCGGCAAGCGCGGCGAGTTCGTCGGCGGCGTGCGCTACCGCGCCTGGCAGCCGCCTTCGGCGCTGCATCCGAACATCCGCGTCCACGCGCCTTTGGTGTTCGACATCATCGACCTCTGGAACGACCGCTCCATCGGCGGCTGCACGTATTTCGTCAGCCATCCCGGCGGGCGCAACTACGACACTTTCCCGGTCAACGCCTACGAGGCGGAGGCGCGGAGGGTGGGGCGCTTCTGGAATTTCGGCCACACGCCTGGGACGCAGAAGGCCGAGTTGATTTTGGCGGACGAGGGATGCAGCCAGGAGCATCCATACACCTTGGATTTGCGGCGGGCGGCAGGCTTGTAAAGCCTGCGCGGCAAAAAGCAAAAGGGGCAAACGCTGTTTGCCCCCTTTTTTATGCGTTAATGTTCCCGGATTCTTGCAAGCCGGCCGGCACGATTAGTGGCGCGAACGGCCTTTCTTGGCCGGTTTGGCGTGGCCGGCATGGGCTTGCGCCGCATGGCGCGGATGGTAGGCGTGTCTTGCCGCCGCCTGCCGGTTGTAATGGTGGCCTGCGTGGTGCTTCCAGGCATGGCTAGGGCGGCGTGTGGAATGGTAGTGCGGCTTGCCGCCGTGGGCATGGTGGCTGTAGGAAGGGTGTCCATGGCGGCTGGCATGGTAGCGATGGTATCCATGGCGGGAACCGTGCCGGTGGGAATAGCCGTGGTGATAGCTATGCCTGTGCCAAGACGAATGCCTACGGTGGTATGACGAATGGTAATAGTGGTGGGGCGCGTCATGCAGTCTGATCCTGATGCCGCTGTCTAGGCGGCGATAGCCATTTTCGTCATAGCCTTTGTTCTGGAAATACCGGGGATAAGGCGTCGGCGACGCGGGCGCCGGTGCCACGTCCAGCCCCGGCGCTGCGCCTTTGCGTTCGGAGTCGCGGCGCTTCATCCAGCCTTGGACTTCGCGCACCCGGTCGCGGTAATTGGTTGCCTCTTCTTCCTCGTCGTCTTCCTCGTCGTCATCAGACACCGCGAGATAAATCGCGCCCGATGCCTGCGCACTAGCGCCCCTGGTTTCAGCTTGGGCGGTTGTGTCCGCCGCCAGGGACAGCAGCCCCAGGGCAAAGCCTAAAGTGATGAGTTGGCCGGGTTTCACTTCTAGTAATGCAATAGCGAATGGATGGGATAGTGCGCGAGTTTCTCACGCCCGTGGAGAAAGTCCAACTCGACCACGAAGGCGCAGGCGGCGACTTCCGCCCCCAAGCCCTCGACGAGTTCGCAACTGGCCTTGGCGGTGCCGCCGGTGGCGAGCAGGTCGTCGATCAGCAACACACGGTCGCCGGGGCCTAGGGCGTCGGCATGGACTTCCAGGCTCGCCGAGCCATATTCCAAGTCGTAATCCACGGATTGCACGTCGTGGGGAAGCTTGCCCGGCTTGCGCAAGGGCACGAAGCCCAGGCCGAGTTCCCAGGCCACCAGCGCACCGAAGATGAAGCCGCGCGCCTCCATGCCGGCGACGGCGGTGATGGGCTGGCCCAAGAAGGGATGCAGCAACTGGTGTACCGCCAAGCGCAAGGACGCCGGGTCGCGCACCAGCGGCGTGATGTCCTTGAACACTATCCCTGCCTTGGGGAAGTCCGGGATGTCGCGGATCTTGGATCGCAGCCGCTCCATGTCAGTGCTTGCCCCCGGCCTTTTTGCGCTCCGGCTGACGCGCCTTGGCGAGTCCATCCAGGAACCTTGCGATGGAGGCGATGATGCCGTTTTCGTCCAGTCCGCAAACGGCCAGGCATTCCTCGCGGCTGCCTTGCTCGACGAAGCGGTCCGGCAGGCCCAGGTTGAGCATCGGCGGCAGGCTTTGCTGGCGGATGAGGCATTCGTTCACTGCCGCGCCGGCCCCGCCGGCGATGGTGTTTTCTTCCACCGTGACCAAACAGTCGTGGGTTTGCGCCAGTTCCATTATCAACGCCTCGTCCAGCGGCTTGACGAAGCGCATGTTGACCACGGTGGCGTCGAATTTTTCCCCGGCGGCGAGGGCAGGGGCCACCATGCTGCCGAAGGCGAGGATGGCCAGATGCTTGCCTTGGCGCTTCACCTCGGCCTTGCCGATGGGCAGCAGGCTGAATTCCTCGGCCACCTCGACGCCCGGACCTTTGCCACGCGGATAGCGCACCGAGGCGGGGCCTTCGTGCTTGAAGCCGGTGTGCAGCATTTGGCGGCATTCGTTCTCGTCGGCGGGGGCCATGATGACCATGTTCGGCAGGCAGCGCATGTAGCTGTAGTCGAAGCTGCCGGCATGGGTGGGGCCGTCCGGGCCGACCAAGCCGGCGCGGTCGATGGCGAACAGCACCGGCAGGTTCTGCAAAGCCAC
>CAZOTR010000240.1:0-5748 GCA_964582755.1 uncultured Methylococcaceae bacterium
GCCGCATAACATCAGCGAATCTTGCCCAGTCCCGCCGTTTTCCAAATCCCGCGCTTGGTTTAAGTCCGTCCGGCAGCATAAAATGCGATATTTCATCGGGATTTCCCGCCCAGCAAACTGTCTGCCGCCCCTAATCATGCCAGCCAATACCGATCCTTCCTCCTTCAACGACACTGTCCGCGCCCTGCATTGGACCGGCGACGCCCTGCGCGTGCTGGACCAGCGTAAACTGCCCGACTCCATCGAGTACGAAGATTTCGGCAGCGCCGCCGGCGTCGCCGAGGCCATCCGCACGATGCGTGTGCGCGGCGCGCCGGCCATCGGCATCGCGGCCGGCTACGGCGTGGTGCTGGCCGCCCGCGCCCGCCATGCCGGGAACCCGGCCGCTTGGAAAGAATTGATTGCGCAGGATTTGGCGATTCTCGCCGCCTCCCGGCCTACGGCGGTGAATTTGTTCTGGGCCTTGGAGCGGATGCGCGAAGCCGTCGCCGAATGCGGCGGCGACCCCGCCGCGTTGCTGGCCGTGGCCGAGGCCATCCACCAGGACGACATTGCCGCCAACTACCGCATGGGAGGGCTGGGCGCGGAGTTGCTCAAAGGTTCGTCCGGCGTCCTCACCCATTGCAACACTGGCTCCCTGGCCACTGGAGGCTATGGCACGGCCTTGGGTGTGATCCGCAGCGCCTACAAGGCTGGCGTGAAAAACATCTACGCCTGCGAAACCCGGCCCTGGCTGCAAGGCGCAAGGCTGACCATCTGGGAACTGGACCAGGACCGCATTCCCGCGAAACTCATCGCCGACTCCGCCGCCGCTTGGCTGATGCGCAGCGGCGCGGTGCAATGGGTCATCGTCGGCGCGGACCGCATCGCCGCCAACGGCGATGCCGCCAACAAGATCGGCACCTATTCCCACGCCGTCAACGCCCGCCACCACGGGGTGAAATTCATGGTCGTCGCGCCGACCTCCACCATCGACTGGAACACGCCCTCCGGCGAACACATCGAGATTGAGGAACGCGACCGCCGGGAATTGTTGGGCGAACATTTCCAGCGCGAGGGCAGCGTCATCGACGCTTGGAACCCGGTATTCGACGTGACCCCGGCCGGCCTGATCGACGCCATCGTCACCGAGAAGGGCGTGGTGTTGAATCCGACGGCAGAACGGATGCGGGCTTTGCTGGATCAGCCATCGCCTAGGTGAAGACCTCGTTCGTTGAGCACAGCACTGGAGCGCCGGCGTCTCGCCGGCCATAGCCCGGGCCGGCGAGACGCCGGCGCTCCGTATCGAATGCGTATGAAAGCCGCTATAAGCTGGATTTTCCCGCTGCCAAGGCTGTCTGCGAAGCTGGAAAATATGCCGAGGCCGTCTTGTGGGATGGGCAGTCCGGCTCGGTTTTTTTTCAAGCCGCGCCGGACTTTGGTTGCGGGGAGGCAGTTTGTTTAGACGCCTTGCCGCCGCAGTTCCGGCGCGACGGCACCCGCCATGGCGGCTTCATCCAGCGTGCCGCCCAGGAAACGGTTGACCTTGGCGGCGACAGCTGCGGGCTTGGCAAGGGCTTCATGGTAGTCCACCGCCAGCACATCGACCCGTCCAGCGTTGGAGGCCAACACCCCGCCCACCGCGTCCACTTGCTTGAGATAGGCGGCGGCAAGCTGGCGCTCGGACAGCTTGCCGCCTTCCTTGCCCAGCCGCTCCAGCATGGCGGCTTGCGAGGCGACGATTTCCTTCAAGGGACGCTCCATGAAGACGATGCGGTAGGTGTGGTTCGAGGGCAGGCTGGGCAGCAGCGGGGCGACCACCTTGATGGCCTTGCCTTTGGCCTCGCCTAGCCAGCCCGTGTCCGGGTCGCGCCCGAGTTTTTTCACCGCCTCCAGTTCCAAATAACCCCTTGGGTTGCTGTCATCGGCCCCGCGCTCGCCGTCGGTGAGGATGGGCATCCCGCCCGCCGCCAGCATTTGCATCATCATCGAGGTGCCGGAGCGCGGCAGGCCGGAGACGACCACGGTCTCGCCATTGAGCTTGGGGAGGGCGGCGGGGTTGGACAGGGAGGCGACCGAGGCGGCCTGCTGCATGTCCACGTCCAGCTTCACGTCGGCATCTTCCGGCAAGCCCTCGCCCGCCTTGAAGGCGCGAATGCGCTCCCGCGCCGCCTTGGCCAGGGCGCGGTGTTCGTTGGCCTGGGCGATTTTTTCTTGTCTGAGGTAGATGGTGGCCAGCAGCCGGTGCGCCATCGGGAACACCGGGTTTTGCGCCAACGCCGTTTGCAAGGCGGTGATGGCCTCGTCCCGCCTGCCTAGCCGGCGCAAAGCCATTCCACACAACAAATGGGCCTTGGGGTTGTGGTAGATCAAGCCAATCGAGGCCAGCGCCGCGTCCAGGGCTTTTTGCGGGCGCTTGGCCGCCAGATAAACCCGGCTCAAACCGAGTTGCGCCTGCGCGTTCACCGGATCAATGGACAGGATCTCCTCCAATTTGGCTTCGGCCTCGCGCCAGCGCCTAAGGGCCATCAAGGATTCGGCCTGGTGCTGGAACAGGCTGGGCCGGTTGTGGACTTGCACCTGCGCCGCCTCCGCGAAGGCTTCCAAAGCCTGTCGATGCTCGCCCAAGGCCGCCAGCACCCGCCCGCGCAGGAACGCGAAGGTGTGCCGGTTCACCCCGGCTTTCTTGCGCAACTTATGGAGCTTGTGTTGCTCCTCTTCTGTCAGATCGTCCAGCTTTTTGTCTTTCCATTCTTCGCCGAGTTTTTCCAATTCCGCCGCCGCTTCCTTGGCGTAGCGCTCCTTTTCACTTTGCAGGCGCTCCAAGGTCTTTTGCGCTTCCTCGGCTTTGTCCAGCCGCAATTGGCATTCCAGCAGATGCACGCCGAAGCGGCTCTCGTCCGGCCATTCGTCCCACAATTCGGCAAACAGCGCGGACGCCTGCGGGATCAACTGGCTGTCCTGGTAGTCCCGCGCCAGGTTGTAGCGCAGTTCCTTCACCGTCTGCTTGGCGGCTTGCTCCAGGTTTTCGTCGGGCTTGTCGATGTAGCCCAATTCCACCAGTTGCTTCAGCGCCTCGGCCTGGTCCACCGGGTCGGACTGCATCCCCGCCGGGTGCAGGCCCGCGTCCCCCGGCACTTCGTCCCAGGAGGGGACATATTCGACGGCGGGCGGGTTGGCGAAGGCGTTCAGCAAGGGCTTGCCGTCCATGTCCCTGCCCAGGGGCAGGCCGAACAGGCTCAAAATGGTCGGCGTCACATCCAACAGGCTGGCCCCGAACACCAGCTCGTCCTTCTTCAAATCCGGGCCCATCATGGCGATGACGCCGAAATGGCGATGCTCGTCGGCGGGGCCGGCCGGCTCGTTGGGAATCTCGCGCGGGCGCAGATGGTCGGGGTGGAAGCCATGGTCGGAGACGATGATGACCGTGGTGTCCTCGTCAATCAAATGCAGGTAGGCACCCAGCATCAAATCGTGGAACTGGTAGCCGCCTTCGACCACGCCCTGGTAAAGCTCGAAATCCTCCTCGGCAATCCAGTCCAAGCGCGGCGGGTGGTATTTCATGAAGCCGTGGCAGAAATGGTCGATGCCGTCGAAATACACGCCCATGAAATCCCAAGGCTCCAATTGCATCAAGGCCGTCGCGGCGGCGTGGATGCTGGCGGTTTCGGCCAAAATCTTGGCGACACCCGCCAGACGCTTGTCCTTGTGCTGGTCGATCTCGGCGGCTTTGGGCACGAACGGCAGCAGCATGTCGCCTTCCAACTCGCCGGGATGGATGCGGAACTCGGCCAGGGCTTCGGCCAGGCGCGGCGGATGCACGGTGCCGGGACGCATCGGCCAAGGCTTGTCCGCACCCCCCACCGCCTGCTGGTAGTGGTTGGAGACCATCACGCCTGAGATCGGCTCCGCCGGGTGCGAGGGCCACCAGCCGACCACGTTGGACTTAAGGCCGTTCTGCTGGAGGATGTTCCACAGCGCCTTGGTCTTGCGGCCTAGGTTGGTGATCGGCCTGACGCCTCCGCTCACCGGGTCGGGTTCGGAAAAGCCATGGATGCCATGCTTGTGGGCGCGCTTGCCGGTGGCAATCGACGTCCACAGCATCGGCGACAGCACGGGATAAAGCGTGGAGAGGTTGCCCATCACCCCCTGGCTGACCAGTCTTTCGAGATTGGGCATTTTGCCTGCGTCCATCAAGGGCGTGATGACTTTCCAGTCGGCGGCGTCCCAGCCTAAGAGCAATACTTTTTTCGTCATGTGGAAGTTCGTGGCAATCAGAAGGGACTGGCAAAAAGGCCGGCTCGGTCGTCAAACCGAGTCGGCCTAATGGGTGGAAAAGCTGGAAGAAAGATTCGGATTAAGCCGCCAAAGCCTGCGCCTGCCTACGCCGACGCCAGGCGCGGACGCCGCCCGCCCCCATGCCGATCAGCGCGAGGGACAAAGTGGAGGGCTCGGGCACGGTGGAGCCGGTGATGTTTTCAACATGGACTTGGCCGTCCGGCGTGTCGTTGTATGCCCATTTCTCAAGGGTGACAATGCCGTTCACAATGTCGAAGTTGATGACGCCGACGCCATAGAATTCGTTGGCACCGTTCATGAAGCGGAAGCCGAAGAAGTTGTCGCCGGTGTGGATGTTGAAATTCCAATCGTAGCCGATCTTAAAAGCTCCAGGGCCAGTTTGCATCGCGTTGCGCGCGGCGTACCCGCCGGCCGCGCCGGAGCCCCAGGCATAGCCGGCCAAGCTCGGGCCGACCATGAAGCTTGTGTTCAGGCCTTGGACGTTGTCCGTGGCGAACGGCGCGATCAGGCCGCGTCCATTGGAGCCGTCGCTGCCCAAAAAGATAGTGCCTACCCCCGCCGCTCCTTGTTTCCAAAGGCGGAAATCACTGCCGCCGCTGCCGTCCACATCCCAATGGGCGATAGAGCCGTCTGCGGCAGCCATCGAAAGGCTCACCGGGCTGCCGGTGACTTGAATCACGCCCGCTTGCGCCCCGACGGGCAGCAATGCGAGGGCAGACAACGAGCCTGCGGTTTTCGCCAGCTTGGCGGTATGGTTGGTTTGCGTCATATGATGTTCCCCTGTGGATTGATAGAGACTAACGTAAAGAATGTCTACGCTTTGCCCGGGGTTGCGGGCGAAGTATGGATAGGTGAGTGAAGCACCCGTCTTCCTGGTTCTCGCAATGGCCGCAGAAATCGGTTCCCCCTTATAAGAACCAACCAAGGCGTGCAAGCCGGTTGACCTGTTTGATCTTAACATATGGTTGAAATGACCGTCACTCCGTGCAAAACAACCCTTTGACCGAAGACTCCAAGACCGTTCGGCAACTGTGCTGGCAGGAAGGGATATACTGCGCGCAGGCGACAGCGGCGAGGCCATAAGGCGCGGCTTCGGGCACCTAGGCGCTATGAATGCAAATCGTGCGGCAGGCGTTTCGACGGTTGCTCGACGCGGCGCTGTCTAGGCACCACCAGCCCGCGTAGATTGAGGTGGGGAACGAACCCCAACGTTTCCAGCCAAGTAGTACGCATCGCGTATCTAAATGCCGGCTAGACTGCGGCCAAATCCATTTCTCCCATGCATTCGACATAGGTTAACCTGAGTTCGGGATAGGAAAATTAGCTGTAGCCCGCATGGCCGGTGTTTTGCGCAGGTTTGACCGCCCGCTTGCGGGCGACACCTCCGGCGGCAGTCAAAGGCCTAGGCCAGGCGTGGCTTTGCCTCGTCCCATCCGGCAAATTATCCCGAACTCAGGTTAGGTTAAGGTA
>CAZOTR010000241.1:0-5744 GCA_964582755.1 uncultured Methylococcaceae bacterium
TTTCGAGAAGACTTAGATCGTGCATGGTAATGGAATCAATCGTTGTTCAATTTCAGTTAAATACTCTGCCAATCCAGTTTGTGTGCCGATTGATTGTAATGTATTCAGACTGGTTTCCTCCCAACATTTCTGTTCCCGCAATCTATCTCCCCCGGTAAGCAACTCAACCACCACCTTGGGATTTCTCAAGCGCTCGGGCTCCAAGCCTGAACTAGAGCGCAAGCGGTGGGCTTCCACGCAGGGATCAAAGCTCAATTTTTCGGTCAGTTCAGTGAGCAGTCTTTTTTCTTCGGGTCTTGATGGGATAAATCCATTCAAAACCCAGGCTTCACGCATTCGATTGGCCGTGCCAATGATGGTCCGCAAATCCGGTTGCAAGGCAGCGTGTTCTTCACGCGCCTGTTCCATGCCCGTCCTTCGTTCGGGCTGGTTGTCCAAATCGCGGATGAACAGAACCGCCTTTATCGGTCGATTCATTTTATGCTGCAACAATCCAATCAAATTGAGGATTTTCATCGTTGACGCGCCATCCGCTTTCAATGGCCCGTTTTTGCCATGTCCCAAATATTTTGGCACACGGAAACCACGCTGCTTGAACTGTTCAATAATATCGCCAATATCTTGCCAGCGGGAATAGCTTGTATTGTCTTGCAAACCGCTCCATTTGAACAGGTGTTGCAACAGGGAAGGATCCAGCCATTCCACTTTATCCACCAAGACACGTTCAGCCAAACAACAGGCGATTTGGGCGTCTGCCTCGTCCTCAACAATCACGCAAAACTCAATCATCCGCTTCTCCCGAGGCCACCCAATCCTCGCCCTCGGCATCCCAAAATTCGCCTGTAGTCAACGTCTTTTTCGCCCATTCAATATCAGGATGCTCATCCAAGCGTTTGCAACGGGTAAAACCCGAATCCTTGTTACTCAGCACATGGACTTGAGACGGTTCCAACTCATCCACAATATAGGGTGAGTGGGTGGAAAAAATGATTTGCAATTCCGGGTTATCGTTGATGATTTCCTTGAAAACCGCTATCAAGTCGCGCTGGGCTTTAGGATGCAGCCCCTGTTCAATATCATCCAACAATAGCAAACTAGGCTTTTTGGGATTTTGCAAAACCGTGAGCAAGCCTAGGGTTAACACGGTTCCTTCACTCAGCGCATGGGCAGGGATGCGTTCGCCCGTGTTCATATCTAATATGACCTCCTGGCCTACCATTTCTTGCGGTTCTTCATAGGGTATTGATCTACCATTAACTTCAATGACGTGCCGACGACTGACTAAGACTTTTGCCCGCCTTATGCCTATTTTGACGACGCCAGGCACAACCTGTTTCAGTTTATCCTGTAAAATCTGAAAATTTTCTGGCGCTTCGTTGCGTAGATAGTCTAAAGTCGGCGCTAGTCTTGTGCCATCAAATTCCATTTGTGGGACAATATCTTCACTATAAGTGGCTTTGGCAAGATTTGCGGCTGAGAGCTTTAGATGAACCGCAGATTTCAAGTCTTCAGGCACAGATGGTAAAAAATCATGCAATGAAATTTTCCAGCCTCTGTCGCTTTTTTCCTGCCCATCATCAAAAGATACGCTAGGGCACCAACTACCATCGAACTTAGATAAATAAAAACCATACCTAGCCTTCCAGTTTCCAGAAAATCCGCGAATCATCGAACACCCGCTTGCCTCGACAAACAGATTATCCTGTCCAATTGTTGATATGTAGGCAGGATCACTTTGACCAACGAATATTTCATCGAACGCCGAATCAGTAGTTCTAGCAAAATAGTATAAAGCCTGCAAAATGGATGTTTTTCCCGAACTATTCTGCCCCACCAGCGCATGCAAGCGTGAGTCATCGAAACTGATTTCCGTATCTTGATGGCTTTTGAAGTTATGAAGTTTTAAATTTTTTAGCATGTGTCGCTTCTCCTTAATTGCTGTAAAAACAGTCTGGTCCAGGTATTCGCTCTAAGGCTTTTACTCTTCCTTTGCGTCTTTGCGTCTTTGCGCCTTTGCGTGAGGCCAAAAAATCTTGGGTTATGGGGCAAAGCCTAGCCCTATGCAGCGTCAGGCAAAAAGAAAGTCTCACGCAAAGGCGCAAAGGCGCAAAGGCGCAAAGAAAGCGGTTGTTTGGTGTGGTTCGGCTGGGAATCAGCAATTCTCAGTTTGGCCCGAAGCCCCGTCATTCCGGCAGGGATGCCGGAATCCAGGCCACGGACGGTAACCAGCCGCCGCGCAAATGCTTGATTTAAGCTCCTCACAATCCCCCTTAGATTGCCATCCTTGGACGCTGGATTCCGGCATCCCTGCCGGAATGACGGAGTAACCCGAACACTTACGGGCCAAAATGAGAATCGCTGGCTAGAAATACTTTCACAGCCTCTTTGCCCCATCCGCGCTACGCTGGCTAAACGCCTCGATAACCTGCCCAAAACTAATCCCCGCATCATTGGATGGAATCTCCTCCGGCAAGTAAACTTCAAACCCAGAACCAGCCAACAATTCCATGGCCTGCTCGGTCAACAGCCGATTTTGAAACACCCCGCCGCACAGTCCCACCCGGTCCACACCCCGCTCTTCGCGCAGCTTGGCCGCCTGCCGCGCAATCAACTGCGCCAAACTGGCGTGGAATACCGAGCCGCGCCGCCCGGCGTCGAGGCCATTGTCCAGCAAAACCGCCAGCAATGGCGACCAGTCGGCCCGCCACATCCCGCCCTCCTTAAACAAAGGCAAGGCTATGGCCTCGTCCGTGGGATGGCTGATGGCCTCCAAGCGCATCGCCGCCTCGCCCTCGAAGCTGGCCTCCGCGCCCAGGCCAATCAGCGCGGCGGCGGCGTCGAACAAACGCCCCGCCGAGGTGGACTGCGGGCAATTGATGCCGCGCCCGAAGGCATGGCGCAGCAAGCCGGCATCCTGCGGGCAAGCGGCCCATTCCAAGCCCGCCTCCCAGCATAAGGCCAATGCGCAGCGCCAAGGCTCGCGGTTGGCCCGCTCGCCGCCCAGCAGCTTGAAAGGCCGCAACGAGCCGACTCTGCGCCAATCGCCCGGCTGGCCCAGCAAAGCCTCGCCGCCCCAAATCGTGCCGTCCTCGCCAAAGCCCACCCCGTCCCAAGTGAACACCAACATTTCCCCCGGCAAGCCATGCTCCCCGGCCAAGGCCGAGGCATGGGCGTGATGGTGAAACACTTTGAGTAGCGGGATGCCTTGCGCCCGCGCCCAGCGGCTGGAATGGTAATCCGGGTGGGCGTCGCAGACCATCGCTTCCGCCGCCACGCCATACAACGCTTGCAAATCGGCGATGACGCGCTCGAAAACCTCCCCGCTGCGCAGCGTCCCCAAATCGCCGATATGCGGGGACACCACCACGCGCCTGCCGAACGCCAAGGCCACGGTGTTTTTCAAATCGGCCCCGACGGCAAGCAAGGGCCGCTCCAGCTCAAACGGCAAATTCCGCTCCAGCGGCGCCAAGCCCCGCCCCAGGCGCAGCGGCCTGGGCTTCCCGGCGATGCGGCGAAACACCGAATCGTCCGCCGGGCGGCGGATAGGCCGGTCATGGTGCAAAAACGCATCGGCGACCGCGCCCAGCCGCCGCTCGACCTCTTCGCCTTCGGTCAACACCGGCTCGCCGCTGACATTGGCGGAAGTCGCCACCAAGGGCGCGCCGAAAGCCTCGGCCAGCAGATGGTGCAAGGGGCTGTAAGCCAACATCACGCCCACTTCCCGCAGCCCTGGCGCGACGGATTCGGCAAGCTCCGAAGCCTCGCGCTTTTTCATCAACACAATGGGGCGCAACGGTGACTTGAGCAAGTCCAATTCGCAAGACTCCGGCGCCGCCACGGCCAACACGCCATCCAACCCTTCCGAACCACGGCTGGGCAGCAACACGGCCAAGGGCTTGGCGGGCCGGTGCTTGCGCTGCCTTAGCCGCTGGACGGTTGCTTCGTCCCTGGCGTCGCAGAGCAAGTGATACCCGCCCACACCCTTCACCGCCACAATCAAGCCATTCCTTAAAGCCTGGACGCAAGCCGCCAAAGCGGTTTCGTTTCCGACCCTATCCGGCTGGCCGATGACCCGGTAAAGCAAGCCAGGGCCACATTCGGCGCAGGCCAAAGGCTGGGCATGGTAACGCCGGTCCAGCGGATTTTCATATTCCGTCCGGCAGGCCGGACAAAGTGAAAAATCCGCCATTGCCGTGTTGGGGCGGTCATAAGGCAGGCGGTCAATCAGGGTATAACGCGGCCCGCACTGGGTGCAGTTGATGAAGGGATAACGGTGGCGGCGTTCGTTGGGGTTTTGCATCTCCGCCAGGCAATCGGCGCAGACGAAATAATCCGGCGGGATGTGGATATTCGCACCCTCCCCCTCCTGGCTGTGCTGGATGGCAAAGCCCTGAAAACCTTCGGGCGGGACATGGAAAACCTGCGGTGGATCGGGCCGGGCCAAAGGCGGGGCGCGTCCGGCCAAATCCCTGACAAACCCCGCCAAATCCTCTGCCTTTCCTTCGGCGCGAATCTCCACCTCTCCGCCCCGGTTAAGCACCCAGCCGGAGAGATTAAACTCGTTGGCGATGCGGCTGACGAAGGGCCGGAACCCCACGCCTTGGACGCGGCCTGTGACGAGGATGCGCAGGGCCAGCCGGGCGGTTTCCTGGAAAATCAAAATGACTTTGGCAAACCAGCCTGTTTTAGGATGGCATTCGCCGTGTGGTGGGAGGCGACGGTTTTGGGCACCGAAAATGATCGTCCAGTAATTGGGCTAAACCAGATTTCATGGCTGCCTTTGCCCGCCCTGGCAATATAGCAGCCCGATCTTTTCAACATGGCGCTCAGTTCCTGATCGAGCGCCGCCATCAAACCGCCGCCCTGGCAATGGCCGAACGCTCCGCTGTGATATGAAAAGGAAATTCAGATTCAGCCTGGAAGCCGCCATTCAATTCCATCAATTCTGGAATCAACTCCGCAACGATAGCCACCAATTCCTCCAGGCTTGCCGCCTCGGCGCACAAACCCGGAACCTCGTCACTAGTGGCAACCCACACGCCTGCCTCGGCATCCCATTGGGCAAAAACCTGATATTCTTTCATAAGCAGCAAGCCTTAAAAACCAGTTTCTTGATTATTTTATGGAGATATTCAAGCTGAACGGCGTGGTATGGCCTGGCTCCTTGCCCTTGCCCATGGTGTAAACGCGCACGATGTAATCGCCGCCATCCGTTAGCGGGCCGGACCAGCTATTTTTCCCCTCCATTGAGCCGACGAATATCGCCTCGTCCGCGCCTTTCTTCAGCACGTTAAAATAAATCAAGGTGCTTTTCGCCGACAACTTAACGCCCATGGTCTGCCCTGCGGCGGCGCGCAGCACATAATCCTCCGTAGAGGAACCCTTGACCACGCCCTTGACCGTGCTGGAACTCGCGCCCTTGGCGAACTGCACCGGGTGGGTCGCGTCGGCGGTCGCCACGCCTGCATGTAGACACAGGCTGATGAGGGCGGAAGACAATAGGATTTTGGGGATTTTCATGCGTTGGCCTTGTTTTGTTCGACGGAGTCAAAGAAGCGGGAATTCAACTTGATTGCGCAAGATTTATCAAGCACCCACCGCCTCGGTTCCCTTTCTCACCCCCGCCGCCCACCAAATCCGGCAAGCCCCTTCGTCCGACACCATGCACGGCCCTACTGGGTTGCGCGGGGTGCAAGGCGAACCGTAAATGCGGCATTCGACCGGCGAGATCTTGCCCAGCACGA
>CAZOTR010000242.1:0-5670 GCA_964582755.1 uncultured Methylococcaceae bacterium
CCCGCATTGTTCAAGGCCATGGCGCTGGCGTGACCCCAATAAAAAAGGCTTGCCCATAAACCGTGGCAAGCCTTTGTTTTATTTGGTGCCCAGGGGCGGAATCGAACCACCGACACGGGGATTTTCAGTGCGTTGCAATGCCGGATAAAGCGACATAAAGCAATTTAAAACAATGGGTTGCTTGTGTAAGCGTTGCAATAGGATGACATAAAACCGCTATTTTGTTGACGCTTGGTTGACAGTTGGTCATTTGTGTCAACTTGCTAATTCTAGCTTTTTTTCTATGCGCTGGATGCGTTCGGCTAGGCTGTCGATGCTGATTTGCTGGCGCACATAATCACCGCGCATGTCGGCTGTCTCGTGCTTTATGCCTACGATGGCGTTTTCTACGCTGGTCATGCGCTGTTTCACGTCTTTGAACTCAGCATGCATTTCGCTTCGCAACGTTTGTATCTCTGAGTGCAAGGCTCTGAGGTGTTCAAGCACCAAGCTTTCTATGTTGTCGGTCATGTTGTAGCCTCAGCTTGCGAGTTCCTGTTGCCTTTCCAGCTTTTCCACTCGGCTTGATAGTCGATCTATGGCTGCTTGCTGTCGTGCGTGGTCGTCGTACAGTTCTGCGGTGTCTCGCTTCATCCCCGCTATTCCCCTTTCCAGTGTTGTTAGCCTTTGTTTCAGGTCGTCCATATCTTCATCATGCCGCGTTCTGAAGCTTCTCAGTTCATTTCTGAGCGCCTTTAGGTGTTCAAGCACTAGGTTCTCTATGTTGTCATTCATTAGGGCATTCTCCTAATTCCCAAAGGCGTTTTATCAATTGCAATAATTACTGCCTGTCGTTAAATTGTAGCATACATTATAGGCATAATTCCCAGTTTGTTCGTATATTTCACCATTTTGAGCCATTTGCAACGTGCTTTGGTTTATATATATTTTTATCCAATTGTCTAGCGTCGGGGTTGTCCATATAAGTCTCGTAAGCGTTCCCTTTGTTGTAGTGAATACGGGGTTGTAGTCGCATCCCAATATTTGTTTGATTTGATTTAATGTCATGGGATGCGCAAGAAGCTTGGCTTTGTTTGCGGTTAAGTTATTTGAGTTGTCGCAATTCACATTTGAGCTTAAAACGGAGTAGCTGTTAATTTGCACAGCAACATTTGAGTATGTGTTGGCACCAACGGTTACAAAAGGAATTGTTAGAATTTGAGTGTTTGCGTCAAAAGTGTCGGCTTGTGCGCTTGCAATACTTGTAGCTAGTATTGCCCATGAGATGGTGGCCTTGATTGGAGAATTCTTCATCTTAAGTTCCTCTTTAGGATTGCTTTTTGCCTAGCTTGACCGGGAGTTTGGCGGATTATCTAAGGGAAGGGTCTGTACACCAATTCTGTATTTCCTCTTGGGTTCCTTCCGGGTGTATGCGGTGTTGAAACCTTTCGCACTCGTTTTGTGCTGCCCATGCCGGGCTTACATGGTGTTCAACGGGTCGCTTGCCGCTGATTTGTGCCGTTTTCTGGGGTTGGCTGGCAAATGCCATTTGTGGCGGGATTGCCGGTATCGGTTGCTGCTGCTGTATCGTCGATTGCGTTTTGTTTAGGGTAGTTGCCGTTGGGGTGCCTTTATTGGTTAATGCGTTGATTTTTTCGGCATATTGGCTTAACTCCATGCCTGTTTTTATCATGACAGCCATACCCATGAATGCAATTGCACACCATGCAATTCCCCCTATTATGCCCCAAAGTCTATTTTTTATTCCTTTTTGTGGGCTGGGCAGGTGTTCTTTTAACCCTTGCTTTTTTTCGTCCAGAAATTTCCGATAACTTTCTCGGCTATTGGCTCTCATTGCCTTTTCCTCGCTCGTTTCTGTTGCTTTTTCCGCCTTCTATCATTTGAAACGGGCCTTTCCACATCCTTAAGGCCCGTTCCGCGGTTAGCCAACCTTCAACAGTTTTTGCCTAGTGTCCTCCATTTCGGGGCTGATTTGCCCAGCTTGGGGGATGGTGTTCCCTGTTGTTATCCAGTAGGCGTATTCCGGCCAAAGCTTGACGCATTCGTCTAGCTCTTCCGTACTTGCGCGTACCTTATTGATTCTAATCGCTTTCCATCTATCTACAGGTTTTCCCGTTTTGCGGGCTAGCTCTGTTGGGCCGATGTTTAAATAATCCATAAGAAAAATCAGTCTTTCTTGCGTGTTCACATAAGAAACCCTTATGAATAATTGTTAGTGTAAATATTCCACTGAATCTTGTTTTGTGGTGTAATAGTTACACCCAAATGGCAATGCCACGCAATGCTCCCTTAATGCGACTTTTCAAAGGTGGATTCTATGGACTCTGACGAAAAAGAACAAGCACGGGTGACGGTTCCTCCGTTCCAGATCCCGTTGGCGCTCATCACCAGGCAGCGCTTTAGCGAACTGAGCGGCCAAGACATCGGCATCGTTGATGCGCAGGTAGACCGTGGCCTGCTCCCTTCGGTCAAGGTCGGCAAGCATCGCATGGTCAACCTGGCCCGCCTTTGGGTCGATGCGCTTAACCAAGAATTGAACCCATGAGCCTGCAAGCCTCGGAAAGCTCCTATTTGGACTCGCTCATTGCCGGTGCCAGTGACGCGCACGGGGTCGGCATGGCAACAGGGGTTCTCCAGGTTTATTTTCGCTGGGGCCGGTTCGATGACTGCGGTGCTTTATATATGGATTACTCCAACCGGATATACAAGGCCGCTCTCCGGGTCACGGTACGCCAGTTCGGCGAATCCATGGACGAACCGGAAAAGCTGTCTGACGGTTTGCCATGCGGCTTTGACGATGCTTTTCAACTGTTGATTTTTGACGATTCCTAACGCTAAAGGGTGATTGTATGTATACGGTTTCAATTCCGCCATTACCGCCTAATTTATTTGTTAGCCCGTGGTTCCATTTGGAAGGTGGTCATCCGCAAAATAGAGTTTTCCGTGTGGCATCATCGGCATGTCCGGCATATGTTCTTGTTATCTTGGATGACACTGGAAAATGGTTTCTTCGCTTTGGAAAATGGGGGAGTGCGGCAAGGTCAAAATTGGTTGGTGAATTGTATTCTTTAGAGGCTTTGCAGTCGGCATTGGATGCGGCATGTAACTATTTGATGGCTAAATATCCCACGTTGGTCGAGGCCTCCGCCCTAGCCGGTGCCGAATCCCTGCCGGTCGAGGCCTCCGCCCTGGCTGGTGTCGAACCCGCGCCGGTCGAGGCCTCCGCCTTGGCCGATGTCCAGCCCGCGCCGGTTGAGTCATCCGCTGTTGTTGAACAGCCCAAGGAATTATGGATTGGCTCGGATCGTTGGGAAGGGCCGCTGGATATTGAGACTGAGGCGATAGCCCAGCTTGAAAAGCTGGAACCGGCCTGGGAGACAGGGCTTATCGAGGTTTCCTTTGGCGGCGATAAGGAAGGGTTGTTTAGCCGTTCAGAATGGGATGGCGTGGTTCATTGGAAGCTGCATTTTGTTCGTTTTGATGGGCTTATACCGGAAGATCGAACCATCCGCCACTACATGCCGGTAGCCATTGCCGCCATTCATGCCGTTGTTGCATTGGGTAGGGCCAAGGCAATTCAGGCGGTTTCACCGGTCGAGGCCTCTGCCCTGGCCGTTGCCGAACCCGCGCCGGTCGAGGCCTCCGCCCTGGCCGTTGCCGAACCCGCGCCGGTCGAGGCCTCCGCCCTGGCCGGTGCCGAACCCGCGCCGGTCGAGGCCTCCGCCCTGGCCGGTGCCAATCCCGCGCCGGTCGAGGCCTTCGCCCTGGCCGGTGTTCAGCCCGTGCCTGCTGTGTTGATTCGGAGTGCAAGGTTTGTCGGTTTCCCCGATGGTTCAACAAAGCGGCTCTTGCCAGCGAGCAACGCACTTGCCGTTGCTCGGGCTTGGCGCGTGACCGGCAATCTGCCCGCCGGTCTTGCCGCGTGCGCTCTTCGGCTCCGGTGCCGCAAGTATCCCCGAGCTTTGCCGCTGGAGAGCCGAACGGCCCGATACCCGCCAAACCCCTCACTAAAAACCGGCGGGCTTGCCGGTTTCTCCACAGTCCGGCCCGCACCGGCCGGGGCATCCGCTCCGCCTCGGCTCTGGCCGTGCGGCCCTGGCCCGCCGTGGCTCTTGCGCCGGGCCGAAGGACCGGCGCACAGGCGGGCGGGCCGCAAGGCTCCACATTTGTTGCGTTTTCACTGTCGAGTTTCGCAAATTCAAACCTAACTACCCAACGAACTGACAAAACTCGAAAATTTCAACCAACCAAAAACAAGAGTAAATACCATGCAATATATAGAAACCGGATTGATGATGAGCGCCCAACGCTGGGACATGCAAAAGCCCAGAATCAAGGGCGGCAGGGTTGTCCTTCTCGCCCGCAACGCCGGGGACAATGATGACTTGATAGGCTTGCGGCGCATCGTTCCCGCCATGCCGTTTGACATGTTCGATCAGTTACGCGCCCATTCTGTGCCGGGCCTGTTCGATCTGTTGATAGACGTGCAACAGGGGGCGGAAGGCCGCGACGTGGAAACCCTGGAAAGCCTCAAAATTAATGGCGGCGTCGATCAAAGCCAGCTAATTACCTACTTCCCGACCGTCGCCGGAAAAGCACAGCCAGAATCATATTACCGGCCTGCGCCGGGTTCCATCGTCGGCCTAGCCGTATCGGCTACCTGCTATGACATGGAAGACCCGGAAGACAGCGATTCCAGGATTCAAGGCGCTTCTGTCGTGTTTGTCCAGCCCTATAAACAAACCACGGATAACATACTTGGCTTTGAAGTGTTTGAAGTCAAAATGGACTACTTGGTTTTTCATGAACTCAAGAAGCGTGGCCTGCCTGGCGAGTACCGCTTCAATTGCATGATGAGTTCCCGCACCGTGCGCCGAGAAGGCCGGGCCGCAAAACGGCATACTCCATCGCTTTTTATTACGGGCCTTGAAGGCGATAACACCTTAACGGCGGATAGGTTGAATTCGTTTTTTTCCACGGGCAAGAAAGATTTGGGCGAAGCATCCAAGCCTCCCGTCCAAGCTTCCGGCTCTTCGGATTCTGCTTCTAAGCCTGAATCCAAGCCAGTTTGGCCCAATGGCCTAAAGACTGGGGCTTAACTGTCATGTCCCGTTACCTCCCCGTTTGCGATGGCGTGATTACCCCTGTTGCATCGTGGGTTCAATGCACCGGGGGAGCGGGTTGGATTTCGGTGGACGCGACCTACCTGCCGGGCCAGTTCGACTTAACCATGCTGGACCCTGCCGCCTGTTCTGCCGCCTACGCGGCGGGCTTCGTCCTGGTCGGCGGGGTCTTGCTGGTGGCCCGCGCCGTCCGCTTCCTGTTGGAGGCTATTCGTGTCTTCTAGTGCTTTTCTCTACGTTCCTGAATGTGCGGCGCGTTACACAAATGCGGGACATCTTCTTGTTTGTCCCGTTGAACTTTTCGCTCTTCCAATAACTTCAACTTTCGAGGTAGCCCAATATGCCTTAGCGTCCATTTTCGCCCTGCTTCCCTACCTGATCCCTATTCTCTCGATAGGGTTGGGTGTTTCCTTTGTACTCATGCTTCTAAGGAGCAAACCATGAAACTCTTCAAGCACGTCGCTTCATTCCTGCTGTTCCTCGGCCTGTGGTCCAGGGCAATCGCATGAAGCAAATGGCTGATTTTGCTTGACGACGAGGGGTGCAT
>CAZOTR010000243.1:0-5652 GCA_964582755.1 uncultured Methylococcaceae bacterium
TTGGGCAGCCTCGCCAGCGAGGCCAACGACATCGTCGTCATCGACACCCAGCCGCATGTGTTGCGCGAGTTGCAAGACCGCTACGACATCGCCACCGTGCAGGGCAACGCCGCCCATCCCACCGTGCTGGCCAAGGCCGGGGCGGCGGAGGCGGAAATGTTGATCGCCGTCACCAGCGACGACGAGACCAATATGCTGGCCTGCCAGATTGCGGGCACTTTGTTCAAGATCCGGAAAAAAATCGCCCGCGTCCGCGCCATCGAATACCTCAGCTACCCGGAAATCTTCGGCCCGAACGCCATCCCCATTGATGTCGTCATCAGCCCGGAGCAGATCGTCACCCGCTTCATCGAGCGCTTGCTGGAATATCCCGGCGCGTCGCAAGTGCTGGATTTCGCCGACGGCAAGGTGCGCCTAGTCTCCGTCCGCGCCCACCGGGGCGGGCCGCTGGTGGGGCGGGAGATCAAAGAGCTGCACCAGCACATGCCGAATGTCCACGCCCGCATCACCGCCATTTTCCGTAAGGGCCAGCCGGTCATCCCCAACGGCAAGGTGGTCATCGAGGCCGACGACGAGGTGTTCTTCGTCGCCTCCAGCGAGGAAATCAAGGATGTGATGAGCGAATTGTGCGAGGTGGACAAGCCCTACAAGCGGCTGATGTTCGCCGGCGGCGGGCACATCGGCAAGCGCGTCGCCGCCGCGCTGGAAAACCGCTACCAAGTGAAGGTGATCGAAAAGAACCCCAAGCGGGCGAAGAAGATTGCCGGTGAGTTGAACAACACCGTGGTGTTGTTGGGCGACGCCTCGGACAAGGAATTGCTCCTCAGCGAGAACATCGAAAGCACCGACGTGTTTTGCGCCATCACCAACGATGACGAGGCCAACATCCTCTCGGCCATGCTAGCCAAGCGGCTGGGGGCGCGGCGGGTCATCAGCCTGGTCAACAAGAGCGCCTACGCCGAGATCGTCGATGCCAGCCTGGTGGATCTGGTCATCTCGCCGCAGCAGTCCACCATCGGCAGCCTGTTGCGCCACATCCGCAAGGGCGACGTGGTGCAGGTCCATTCCCTGCGCCATGGCGAGGCCGAGGCCATCGAGGCCATCGCCCACGGCACCCGCGGGCAGTCGGAGATCGTCGGCCATCGCATCGACCAGATCAAAATCCCGGCCGGCGTGGTGATGGGTTCGTTGGTGCGCGGCGACGAGGTGATGCAGGTCCACCATGACACGGTGATTGAGGAAGGCGACCACGTCATCATGTTCCTGCACGACAAGAAGCTAATCCGCGTCGTCGAGAAGCTGTTCCAGGCCAGCGCGCCGGCGGTGGTGGTCTAGCCTGTGTCAGCGGAAGCGGTCCGGGCGAAATGGGACCGGATTTACTCCAGTCCGCCGGATTCTGAGCCGGGGCCGTCCGCCGTTCTGGCGGACAACGCCCATTTGCTGCCGCCCGGCGGCGACGCGCTGGATTTGGCCTGCGGCCTGGGTGGCAATGCCTTGTTCCTGGCCCGGCGGGGGTTCAAGGCCAGCGCCTGGGACATTTCCCCGGTGGCTGTCGAAGGCTTGGCGGCGCGGGCTTGGCGTTTGGGCTTGGCCATCGAGGCGCAGGCGCGGGATGTGGAGGCCGAGCCTTTTCCCGCCGAGGCGTTCGATGTGGTCGTCGTCAGCCGCTTCCTGTCCCGCCCGCTCGCCCGGCCCATCCTCGCCAGCCTGAAACCCGGAGGCTTGTTGTTTTATCAAACCTATTGCCGCGACAAACCCGGCCCGCAAGGCCCGGCCAACCCCGATTATCTACTGGCAGAAAACGAGCTATTGACGATGTTCGGGGGAATGCGCGTATTGGTTTACCGCGAAGAGGGAAAAGTCGGCGATTTAAGCCTGGGCAGGCGGGATGAGGCTTATTTTGTCGGGCGGAAGCGCTGAGTCTGTTGGCCTGCGGGCATTGCCACGCCGGACCTAAACCCCGCCATCCGCAGCCATTGCGCCCTATGACACAAGCGGCGCGGCATTTGGCACAGATAATGCCCTGCGTCAATTTGCCACATTTGCCGCAGGCAATCCATCGGGTATCTTATGCGGCAACTAAGTCGGGCTCTCAATCCTCTATTAGTTGCCTCCTTTGGAGCCATGCTGATCGGCATATCTGCTCATTATCAGGGATAAGGGATTATCCCTGTCTTTTTCGCCTAGTCACCGCAAAATACCCCTCGCTGCGCAAGCCGCCATCCCGATGTGGCTTTAAAGTGTGATTTGCCACAGTATGTCCAGGCCTATCGCGCACTGTCAACCCGCCATGATGGAAAGCCTCTGAAACCTGCGGGAAACCCGCCCGGCAAAGGCTTTGCACTAGGCCATCAATAGATTTTCCGCAAGAAACCGCTTTCGATTTCCAGGAACGCCTCGCCCAGCCAGCCCACCGGGCGGTAAAAGTCGGCGGCGGGCGCGTGGCGCATGTCGCGGAAGAATGCCGGCAGCCAGGGTTGCAGATGGCGGCTAAAGAAGCCAATCTGGCGCGGGTCTTCGGCCTCGATGAGCAGGCCCATGATGTCGCAGACCACCCCGGCGTGGTCTTCCGCCGGTTCAGCAGGCCGTGTGATGCCCAGCCCCGCCAACTCCTCGCGCAGCAGGCTCAACGGCTTGGCGTTCAGCGCCCCGGCCAGATACCAGGAGGCATGGGGGATCAACGCGCCGTCTGCCCCGCCGAACAAGACGCGGTATTCCTCGAACACGGCGGCCTCGCGGGCCTGCCGTGAGGCTTCCCCCAACTCGCTCCAGGCGAGGGCGACGGGGGTGCCGCCATGTTCTGGCCGCAACGGCGGAATTTCACCCAGTTGGGCCACCAGCCGATGGCTGGGCGGCTTCGCCAGCAGCCGGGTCAGCAGGTGGTAGGTGTTGGCTCGCCAAAGGTCTTGCTCGCTTGGCGGCAGTTTTTCGTCACACATGGCTATGCCTCTTCTTGCGGATAGGCCGGGTTCGCCGGTAGTCTTAACGCGATTCCCGCGCAGGTTCGATGCGGCGCGGGAACATTGGCGTCTGGCCGGCGGAACGCCGGCGCTCCAGGTGTCGAATGCGCGTGAACGCCGCTAGGCGCTTCGCATCCTTGCTTGGCTGGAATTTAAGTCTAGTCGGTTTTTTGGCAACTTAATGGCTTTGGAGCCTGTCATGGCGGCACCCAAGAAAAAATCCCCGCTCGCGGCGGTCACGGACGCTTCCTCCCGTTTCGATTGGGCCTACATCCGCCGCACCGCCTTGCAACACCGGGCCACGCTGGTGAAAGCCCATGCCATCGCCATTTTGGCCACGCTGGCCGCAGTGCCCATCCCCTTGTTGATGCCGCTGCTGGTGGACGAGGTGTTGCTGGACCATCCGGGCAAATCCGTGCGTTTCCTGGACAGCCTGACGCCGCCCGAGTGGCACGTCCCGCTGTTTTACATCGCCTCGGTGCTGGCCCTAACGCTGTTGCTGCGGCTGCTGTCCGTGTTTCTCGGCGTCTGGCAGACGCGGCAGTTCACCTTGGTCTCCAAGGATGTCACCTTCCGCATCCGCTGCGCCCTGATCCGCCGCCTGGAGCGGATTTCCATGGCGGAATACGAGGGGCTGGGCGGCGGCAAGGTCATCACCCACCTGGTCACCGACTTGGAGACCATCGACGCCTTCCTGGGCGGGGCGGTGGCGCGGTTGCTGGTCGCCTTCCTGTCCATCGTCGGCACGGCGGCAATCCTGCTGTGGATGCACTGGAAACTGGCGCTGTTCATCCTGCTGCTGAACCCGGTGGTGATTTATTTCACCGGGGTGATGGGCAAGCGGGTGAAGCGGCTCAAGCAACAGGAAAACGCCGCCATGGGCGAATTCCAGCAGGCTTTGAGCGAGACGCTGGAGGCCATCCACCAGATCCGCGCCGCCAACCGCGAGAAGCATTACCTGGGCCGGCTGCTGGAGCAGGCGCGTTCGGTGCGCGAGAGCGCGGCGGCGTTCTCCTGGAAATCCGACGCCGCCAGCCGGATGAGTTTCACGATCTTCTTGGGCGGCGTCGAAGTGTTCCGCGCCCTGGCGATGTTCATGGTGCTTTACTCCGGCCTGAGCATCGGCCAAATGATGGCCGTGTTCAGCTATTTATGGTTTATGATGACGCCGGTCCAGGAGGTCTTGGGGCTGCAATATGCCTATTCCAGCGCCAAGGCCGCGCTGGAACGCATCAACCAATTGCTGGATCTCAAGCTGGAACCGCGCTATCCGCACAAGACCGACCCGTTCGCCGGCAAGCGCACGGTGGGCGTCACGGTCAAAGATCTCTGGTTCGCCTATCCCAACGGCACTGAAGTGTTGCGCGGCGTCAGCTTAGGAATACGCCCCGGCGAGAAGATCGGCATCGTCGGCGCATCCGGCGGCGGCAAGTCCACCCTGACCCAGGCGTTGATCGGGCTGTATCCGCCCGCCTCGGGGATGATTTATTTCGACGGCGTGCCGTTCACCGACATCGGCCTGGACGTGGTGCGCGAGCGCGTGGCGACGGTGTTGCAGCAACCGGCCTTGTTCAACGACACGGTGCGCGCCAATCTGACCCTGGGCCGCGAAGCCGGCGATGCCGAGCTGTGGCGGGCCTTGTCCATCGCCCAACTGGAAGAGACCGTGCGGGCCTGCCCGGAGGGGCTGGACACCGTGGTGGGCCGCTCCGGCATGAGGCTGTCCGGCGGGCAGCGCCAACGCCTCGCCATCGCCCGCATGATCCTGGCAAACCCCAGCGTGGTCGTCTTCGACGAGGCCACCTCGGCGCTGGACAGCGAAACCGAGGCCAAGCTGCACCAAGCCTTGGAAGAGTTCCTGGTTGGCCGCACGACTATAATCGTTGCCCACCGCCTCAGCGCCATCCGCCACGCCGACCGCGTGTTCGTGTTCGAGGACGGGGCCATCAGCGAGCAGGGCGGGCATGAGGAGCTGATGGCACAGGGAGGCTTGTATGCGCGGCTTTATGGGGGGCATTGACGGCTTTAAAATGTCCGAACCATCCGCCAAGGGGGTTTGTTTATGGTGGCAAGTACGGGAAAAGGGCTGTAGGGCGCGGTGGGGAGCGAACCGCAGCGTTCGCGCTCCCCGCCTGTTCCGGGCTGGTCGAAGGGGGTGATGCGGTTCACCGCATCCTATGGCCTTGGCCTTTATCTCGAAGATTTCCATTGTCTAAATGAGTCAATACTAAAGAGGCAGCCGCCATGACACTTTCAATCCGTTTGCCGCACCCTGTGGAGCAGGCGCTTAATAGCTATTGCGCAAGCCATGCGGTTTCTCCAGATGAAGCCATCGAACAAGCATTGGCGTGGTTTTTATCTGAGCAAACTCCACCGCCCAATGCTTACGAACTAGGGCAAGCAGGATTCGGCGCGGACGAAACCCATGCCGGAGACATCGCCCGCAACAGCAAACAATTGCTCAGGCAGAAATTCCGTGGCGAATCTGTTGGTTGACACGGGGTTTTTGGTGGCCTTGTATATTCGCCGAGACGCGTTGCATACCCAAGCCATCCAGTTCCTGCGCAACAACCGTGCGGCACTGCTGACCGCCGCGCCCGTCATCACGGAAGCCTGTTATTTCCTTGACGCCAAGGGCAAACAGGCGTTTCTCAAATGGGTAAGCTGTGGCGGAATGGAAGTCGCCAACATC
>CAZOTR010000244.1:0-5620 GCA_964582755.1 uncultured Methylococcaceae bacterium
ACCAAATCCGGGGGTAAAATATAATACTCTCCGCTAAGTTTCGCCGGGTTGTTTTCATCAGCCCGCATAACGCAATAACCCCTAGTCGCGCCGTTAGGCAAATTGCCATCAAAATCAAATCGCAGCATATTGTCTTCAAATAAATAGGCCCACCGGGTGTCCCAGCGAATGTTGATGTCCTCCTCGTGCGTAATGCCTTTATCGGAAATCTGAACTTTTTTCAGGTATCCAGATATGTTAAGCGAACGCCCATCCTGTGTAATCTTGCATTCACCTAGATACTTGCGGCTGCTGTTTGCTTTTTCTGATTGGTATTTCCAATTGCCCGCCAAATCGATCACGTCAGATGGTTTTGTCTCTCTGTCTTTTTTTAAGCCAAACAGCGAGTAAAACAATGCTATAACCGCAACCCCTATCTCGATTATATAGATATTAAAAACACTCTGCCGCACTTCTTGGGGAACGTTGCCAAACCCATAGAAAACAGCAGCTATAGTCACCAAAACAATCAAGACGAAAAGCCCGATAAAAATATAAAAAACAATCCATCTCATTTTTTCCGTTTGCGCCAAACCAGACTTGCTCATGACGGGCCTCCATTTTATGGTTTTGCAAAGTCAATAAATGTTGAGATTAATTTGTCTAAACTATCTACCATTGGGGCATGGCCGCTGTTTTTCAATACGGCAAGTTTCGCGTTGTCGCCAATGCCATCAACTATTTCCTTTGCGTCGTCCATTGGCACGATGTAATCCTTGTCGCCTTGAATGACTAATGTTGGGGCAATGATTCTATCCACTTGTCCGGTTCCATCAACAACGCCATTGTGGCGATGTGATATGTTGAATCTTGTGAGGGAATAAGCGACATCCACAAGATTTCTCTGTGCCAACATGGCTTCCAAATATTCTTCATAGTTAGCCGACGAGGGTTTTTGTTGGGTGTAAATCGTGGTGTCCCATAGCTTCCGCAAGTAGTCTTTGTTTTTTGTCTTGTAGGCATCAAGTATTGGGGAGATTTGCGTGTCACCTTCGACTTCTTCCCTGGTTGTCAAGAATTCGCCGTCAATCGGTTGTCCCGTTTTGTCTTTTTTCAAGATTGGATAACCTGCTATGCCAACTGACCCCAGCAATATCAATTTATTCACATGGCTTGGATAATCAGATGCAAATTGCATGGACACTCCTCCGCCCATGGACCAACCAGCAAGGATAAAATCCTTCAACATTAAACCATCCACAAAAAGTTTGACGTCTTCAGAAAAATCCTTTAAGGAGTCAATTCGGTTGCAATATGAGGAAACGCCAAAGCCTCTAAGGTCAATGGCATATATTTTATATCCTTCTGGGAACTTGGCCATAAAAGTGTCCCAATGCTTCGACGATGTCATATTTCCATGTATTAGCAGAATAATTTTGCTGCCAGCACCATATTCCCTATATCCACTGGTTTCGCCGTTGCCAAGTTTAATCGATTTTAATTGAATCTTTTTATCTTCACGTTGATTCGTCATAATTTGTATATCCTTTCGGTTCGTTACAAAAAGTCCACCCGCTTGTATCCCCATGAATAAAACTGCACCCAACCGTAGGATGGGCAAGCGTCTTTTTGCTTGCCCACCGATTGCGCCGAGTTTTGTTGTTAATTCTACATGGCCGCAGGATGCGCCGACGAAGGAAGCGAATGGTTCGCGCTAACTTGATTACGCGGATCGACGAAGATTGCAAGAAATCCCTAACCCGACGATGCCGAACCCGATGAGAACAAGTGTGGGCGGTTCTGGTAACGGGCCGAACACCGTGGCCCATGAATTGCCTTGGGCACTCGCTTTAAATGCGAGGCCATCCAGGTTGGGAGAGAGAATGAATTGATCGAAGCCTTCACCCCGCACCCAGGCATTGATGCGTTTCTCTTGGGTATATGTGCTTTTCACCCAAAGATCGAAATTGCCGGTCCAGTTAGATTGTTCGATGATAAAACGCTCCGTCCCATTTCCTAGTGATATATGACTCCACGGAGCGCTCCCATAAGCATTTCCAACAAATGTCACATAACCGGGAAATTCAAGGTCAATGTAAGGAAATTCGCCGTTTGCGCGCGGACTGACAATGCTGCCTCTATAATCCCACCAACCGAGGACATTGTTTGGATCGATGCCGTGGTGTGGCTCGGTGTCGCGGAAATTGAAGTAGCTAGAATTCCACCCGCCTAAGTCACCGGTCACGATCTGGTTATATTTTCCACTCCAAAGCCATGTCAAACCCGCTATTTCATCATTGTCGATGACAAGCTTTCCGCTGTCATACCAATTTATGTCGCCAGCCATGATGTTGTCTTGGCGGGCGGATGCCGTCCTGTCCGGTATGCTGGTGATGCCCACCGGATGGTCGACGAACTCCTCGGCCTGAGAGGGCGGGATTTTGTCCTTGAAGTCGTACAGATCGCCCAAACCGAGGACATGCCCCAACTCATGTTTCAGAACGCCAGTAAAAAGGGTTTCTGTCCATGGATGGTTGGTGGTGAAGGTGGCATTATTGTTGAAGGTGATCGTGGCGTAATCGATGGTTGATCCGCCGGGTGTTGGGCCGGTCTCCGCCGGGGTTCCGGTGCCGAGGTCGGCGGTTGCCAAACGCACTTTTCCAGTTCCAGCGTCCCCAAGGGTTGCCGCAAAGTCAATATTACCCCAGTTTTCCCAATCGCTTGTTGCCGCATTGACGGCATTACTGAGCCAGCTATTGCTTACGCCCGTCGGCAAGCTGGCGAAGGTGCCAATTTTCCCGAAGTCATAAATTGCGCCGCTGCCTGACGGCCAAGCGTAGCCTGCCAGATCATAGTGGCTGCTATAGTCGTTTCGGCCTGCGTCGTATTGCCATAAGGTATATCCTGAAGCCGAAGGCGCAGACAAGGCGAATCCTACGGTCAACAGGCTACCATACAGAGTTGTGCGCGTGTTCATCATTCACCTCTATTTCAGTTAATTATTGTAAAAACGGCCTAACTTTGGCCTCCTTATGGCACTAATTCTGTGCGGAGTCAAAAAATTCTTAAAACTTGAAAGAATGGCAAAAAAATACACAAAAAAATCATAGGATTGCCATGTAAAGTAGACTAATTAGCTAGGTTTTAACACGATCCAATGGAGCATTGGAGCATCAGTTTGTTGCGGTTGCCTGCCAAGCATCAGGGGCAGAGGGTTGTTGGGGTTTGGCGAAGCCAGTGGGGTGTGCCTTAGGCTTTCTCGGGAAAATCGCTGGCAGAAGATTGCGTGGCAGGGCATCATCGCCGCCCGTTATTGATACAATTCCCCAAGCATTGCACAAATTTGGACTGCCAACGCCCAGCCATCCATTCCGCCGCCGGGTTTAATCGTTTGTTTTGACGATCTTCTCTTCCGCGCCGCCGCTGGCCCGGTTCATGCTGCTGCCTTTAAGATAACTCGCTAACAACCGCCCGGCCCACAAGGGCCGGGTCCATCCAATCGCGGGCCGGACGCCGGCCCTTAAGACTACAGGTAAGACACGCTTATGGACTTGGAAACCACATTGGGCCTCCCCGTGGAGGGGAGTCTGACGGAGGGCGGCTTGCACCAACGCCATCTGCACATCAACCTGTTGCTGGCGGCCACCGGCCAGCCGGTGTGCGAGGCGGTGGACACCGGCCATTTCATTGCCACCACCCGCGACTTGCTGGATTCGTACCGGGAAAAGTCGCACCTCCTGTCCGAATATCTAAGCCCTGCGGATGTGCGCATCCAGGCGTTCCTCGACCGTTATCTGGATGGGGCGGCTGCGCGCCTGCCATCGGCCAGCAAGGTGTTGCATTTGCACCGCCATGGCTTGGCCCGCGAACTGTCCCTGCCGCCCAAGGCGGATTTCCACGACTCGAAATATTTGAAGAGTTACCGGGTGGCGCAGGGCGTCTTGCACAATCCTTTGAACGACCGCCGCACCACGGAAGGCAGCTTCCATATCGCCGAAGGCGGCTTTCCGATTCCGGGCGACAAGAAGGCCGTGCCCACGGAGACCTTTGCCTTGATGCTGCAATCGGCCTTGCATCCGCCCGAGGATCTGCTGCGCTTGCCGTTCACCCACGGCCAGGAGGAGGAGGCGAAGGTGTTCGCCTCGCTGCTGATTAGGCCGGTGGTCTGCCCGGCGGCGCCAGGGTTCATCAGCGAGAAGTCCATGGAAATCCGTTTGTTCGCGCCGGGCAGCCTGGTCTCCAACCTGGATTTCGTCGAGAGCATCTTCGGCAACGCCGGCAATCCTTACTTTCCGGCCAATGATGCCGGCCTGGACATCGAACACTGGACCGGCCACACCGGCTGCGTGATTTTGGCCCCGCATTTGATCGACCTGACCAAAAAGGAACTGGGCCTGCCGCACACATCCGCCGCCAGCGCCCGCCAGAAGGCCGACGGCATGTGCTGGTCCGACGAGCAGGAACGTTACAACAACGGCCTGCCGTTCAAGATCACGGCGCGGGATGCTTCCGGGGTCATCGTCACCTTGCTGGCGGACAATTACTACGGCTATTGCAAGAAGGAGGTGAAGACGCAGATCAGCTTCGCGGCGAATCTGTACGGCTTGGTGGAGGAGGAACATGCCGGCGGCGCGTTGACCTTCCCGCGCCACAACCACGGCGAGGAGTTCGGTGCCGACAGCCGCTTCCACACCACCCACCACACGCTGGATCAGGCCCGCGCCTTGTTGGGCGACGCCGTTGATTGGCGGGCCGAAGGCTACGGCGTGGACCGGCGATACCCCAAACTGGTTTACATCCCGGAAAATGCGCGCATGGATGTGCCCACGCAGACCGTGGCTTGGGACCAAGACGGCCAGCGCCACAGCATCCCGTTGCGCCCGGACAAGGTGTACATGCATCCGACCGGCTACAAGGTGTTCATGCAGAAATTCCCCGGCGGGCCGTCCTGGCGGCTGGTCGGCACCGACGCCGAAGGCACTTTCTGCCACAAGCCCTGCACCGTCTCTGGCGGCGGCAAGTCGGAAATTTCCAAATCCATCGACCCGGCCATCTTGTTCGGCTCGGTGTTCGTGGCCGACCTGGAAAAAGACCTGGAGCAGGTCGAGGCTATTTTCCAGCGCGATTACACCGACCGGGTGTTGCCGGAACTGCGCACCCCCGGCCACGCCAGCCGCCCTATCCTAGGCCCGCAGCGCAGCCTTGGCTCGGTGATTAAATTGCTCACCCCCTCGCGTGATAACACGCCGGAATACAACGCCTGGGTGGAGTCCATCCCCAACCGCATCAAATCCCTGGTGTTTTTCATCAAACGCTTCGACCGCGCCGAATGGGGCGAGGACTGGCGCAGCCATTTCAGCGTGGATTACGTCAACGGCCACCCCGGCCACGAACTGAAAATCGACGACCGCAAGCTGGTCGCCTCCAACCTGCGCGTGGGCTTCGAGGTCAACGGCGCGTGGCGGGTGTTCAAGCTGCGCCAGGATTTCATCCCCGCCGAAAAAATCCAGATGGAGGACGACATCACCGCCTCGATCCTGGTGCCGTCGAAGAGCTTGGGCTATCTCAACAAGCCCTTGGCCCATCCCGTGGTGAAGCTCACGCAAAATTGCGAATACCGTTTCTTCCAGCGGCCCGACGA
>CAZOTR010000245.1:0-5617 GCA_964582755.1 uncultured Methylococcaceae bacterium
GGCCAGCGTTCCGCCCCGGTCGGCTTGGCCGCTGGCTTCCCGGCGCGGGCCTTGGGCTTGGCCTTGGGCCTCGGTCTTGCCATAAGGCTTGCCAGCCGCCGACGCGGCCAGCGGTTCGGCCTTGGCCGGGCTTGGCCGCTTCCAATACCCGCCGTGGACTTCCGGCCCTTACCAGCCTCTAGCATGGCCCGCTGTTCTGCCTTCGGCGGCATGACATGGCTTTATGATATATATCTATGGCTACTCATTAAGTATTGTTTTCTTAAGCATTTTCTTTTCATCTTTAGATAATAACTTTATTGCAGAAACGGCCAAATCTAAAGCAGTATGCTTGTGCTTTCTCATCGTCCTAACATAGCGCACTTCATAATTCAATGTTTGCCCATGATGTTCACAGTTTACATTAAGGCAGTTACCATAATACTCAACGGTGTTATTTCCAATATCTTTAGAGCCATACGCTTTTACCTTGCTTCCGCAATGGGGGCAATCTGTAAGCTTGGTCATGTCTTTTTCCTCTGTTACACATAAACTCACAATAATTTATCCATATGCCTACTTTCTAAATACCACTTTCCTTGTTGCCGGATGTCTGTCCGGCATGTAATTAGTTTAGCAAGCAATCCTGCGGCTTTCTAACAATATCGAAAGATATGGCGCTATTCTCGGCTTACATCGTCGGCTTTACCGTAGCTTGATTCTAATAAGTTGGCGTCTTGGCAGAAACCTCGCTTGTCACCAGTATGTGCCATGTCCAACCTTGGTCGGCTTGGCCGCTGGTTTCTTAGTGCCGGGCTTGGCATTAGGCATTAGGCATTAGGCATTAGGCATTAGGCATTGGGCTTGGGCTGTGGCTTCCAGGCGTGGGCGTGGGCGTGGGCCTTGGCTTCGATCCTGCCCGAAGGCTTGCCTGTCGCCAGCGTGGCCAGCGTTCCGCCCGGTCGGCTTGGCCGCTGGCTTCCCGGCGCGGGCCTTGGGCTTGGGCCTTGCCCGATGGCTTCCGGTCGCCAGCTCGGCCAGCATTCCGCCTTGGCCGACTTGGCCGGCCCAAGGCCGACGGAACAGAAAGAATCGTGCCAAACCACCCTATAGCGCACTCCCCCCGCCGGCGCGCTTTTTGCACTTTTTTGGTGCATTGTAAAATTGTTTGATTATGAGGAACACGAATTTTCTAATAAAAACAATTAGTTAAATATATTTTTATGGTGTTAAAAATTGCCGAAAATTGCAAAGAATTGCAAATAATTGAAGTGTTTTGAAATGTTGAAAACCAAGACAAAACAGTCTAAGCATTTAATTACCCTACGCTTTTTAAAAATTCGACAGTAATAACTTTTTTTCATAAGAATTTTGCTTCCGCGTCTTCGGCCATGGTCGGCCTGTCCCGGAAACTCGCCTATCGCCAGCGCGTCAAGCGGTTCCGCCCCGGTCGGCTTGGCTGGCCAGAATCTGCGGCGCGGCCTTGGCCGCTGGCTTCTCGGCGCTGGCCTTGGCCTCGGTCTTGCCATAAGGCTTGCCAGCCGCCGACGCGGCCAGCGGTTCGGCCTTGGCCGGGCTTGGCCGCTTCCAATACCCGCCGTGGACTTCCGGCCCTTACCAGCCTCTAGCATGGCCCGCTGTTCTGCCTTCGGCGGCATGACATGGCTTTATGATATATATCTATGGCTACTCATTAAGTATTGTTTTCTTAAGCATTTTCTTTTCATCTTTAGATAATAACTTTATTGCAGAAACGGCCAAATCTAAAGCAGTATGCTTGTGCTTTCTCATCGTCCTAACATAGCGCACTTCATAATTCAATGTTTGCCCATGATGTTCACAGTTTACATTAAGGCAGTTACCATAATACTCAACGGTGTTATTTCCAATATCTTTAGAGCCATACGCTTTTACCTTGCTTCCGCAATGGGGGCAATCTGTAAGCTTGGTCATGTCTTTTTCCTCTGTTACACATAAACTCACAATAATTTATCCATATGCCTACTTTCTAAATACCACTTTCCTTGTTGCCGGATGTCTGTCCGGCATGTAATTAGTTTAGCAAGCAATCCTGCGGCTTTCTAACAATATCGAAAGATATGACGCTATTCTCGGCTTACATCGTCGGCTTTACCGTAGCTGGATGCTAATAAGTTGGCGTCTTGGCAGAAACCTCGCTTGTCACCAGTATGTGCCGTATTCAACCTTGGTCGGCTTGGCCGCTGGCTCCTTGGTGTCGGGATTTGGCCTCGATCAACTAGGCCGGGCCAAGATCGGCGGCGCGGCCCTGGTCGCTGGCGTTACGGCGCTGGCTTTGAGCCAGCCCGAAGGCTTGCCAGCCGCCAGCGCGGCCAGCGGTTCGGCTTTGGCCGGGCTTGGCCGCTCCAATGCCCGCCGTGGGTTTCCGGCCCTTGCCGGTGGCTTCCCGGCGTTGGCCTTGGGCCTGGGCCTCGGGTCTTGCCCGAAGGCTTGCCAGCCGCCAGCGCGGCCAGCGTTCCGCCCCGGTCGGCTTGGCTGGGCCAGGATCGGCGGCGCGGCCCTGGCCGCTGGCTTCCCGGCGCTGGCCTTGGGCCTGGGCCTGGGCCTTGATCTTGCCCGAAGGCATTAGTAAGGGGTCGGCAGTTTACCGGCCCCTTTCTGGTGTTCGGCGCGGTCATAGGCCGCGCCATGTGGTAGGCATGGGAGGATTTTTGCGGGGGGTGCCGGGGTCTGCGCCATGCTCTGCATGGTTAAGATGCTTGGCCGTGGTGGACAGGAAGGCGGGCGGGCGGGTGTGTCTGTTCAGACGATGACGGATAGCGGTTATGCCCGGCCAACACCCCTCAAAAAGGGCATTTTTCCGGGGTCATCGGCAGGGAAGGGGGGGCCGCCCGTCAATTTGGCGGGTGCCTGTCAATGAGAACACCCGTTTTCCCGTCCAACATGGCATAAGCCATTGTCAAATCAGGCAATTTAGGGGGGGGGTTGGCGATATTTTTTTCGGGTAGGCTGTTTTTTGTTGGGGACATTGGGGACATTGGGGACAAATCGCTGAATCCCGCGCCGTTGCTGGATTCTGCTAATTAAACAATGTCCCCAACTCTCTTTTTTTAGTTGGGGACATTGGGGACATTTCCCGGCTTTCCTGTCTCCGGGTGCCTCCAAATGTCCCCAAATGTCCCCAAGCTGTCCCCGGTGTTTTTTGCCTTTTTTGGGGACATTCCGAAACCTGAAACCCGCGCCGTTACTGGGTTTGCGGTGATTTGTCCCCAATGTCCCCAATGTCCCCAAGCAAAAAACGCCTACCCGAAAACGCATCCCAGCAGGGTCATCCCCACATTTGGGGGGTGAAGATATAGCAGCGCGTAGGCTTTCCGAAGCCCGGCAGGCGCGGCTTTTTGTCGGGCCTGCCGCTTCCTGCCTCAACTTCTATCCATCCGTGGTTTGCCAGCACTTGCTCGGCCTTTTTGGCGTCAAGCCCGGCGCATATCTCGTTACGAAAGGCTTCTGGCAAAACGTAAAAGACAAATCCTTCCCCTCGGGATCGCCGCTTGAAGCCTACCCGGTTGGCCGTGGCCCGCCCGGTATTTTCGGTGGTGTCTTCCTTCTCGGCGTGGTGCCAGTCGGAAAAGCGGCTTTCGCTGTGCGCCTCAAAAAACGCCTTCACTTGCGACAGGATGGCCCTTTCTTCATGGTCGCCCGCCCCGCCGCGATGGGCCAGCCAGTCGGCAAAGCAAGCCTTGACGGCAAGGGTTCCCGCGTTTTTCTGCCATCCGGTCAATCCCCATTCCCCGGCAAGCTCCAAAGCCGCCGCGACTAGCGCGAACCGCTTGGCTACCCGGTGGACTTGGCCGCTTGCGTTGGCCGGCAGCACTTCGCCTATGAACCTGTCCGCAAAATCCCTTAGACGGGCTGGCAAGCTGTCTTGGCGCTTCGCCACTTCCTCGATAAAGGCCAGCCCTACCGCGCCATAATGCCTAGCCGACGCCGCCCTTATCGCAATCGACAAGGCCGCGCCGTCCCGATGCCCGTTCAACTGGTCGAAAACGCCATGGCCCGCCCCGGCATCGGCGGGAATGTCGGCAAGGCGGGCCTCTTGCCCGGCCTTGATCTTCTTTCCCGCCCCCGCCATGTGGTCGGCCAGGCTGATTTCCCCGGTTGACAGGAAAAACAGCTTCCAAGTTGATGACTTGCGCAAGCCGGTGTTATCTATCATGCGCGATTTCGGCTGTCCGTTCGCCAGCATGTAGGCGATGACGCCCGCTTCCTTGCCGTCAACCTGCCCCATTTCGTCAAGGATCAGCAGCGAATCGTTGCGCGAAGCCGCCAAGGCTTCCAAACCGTTGCCGGTGGCCCGCCATTCCTTGCGGAACGGATGGTCTCCCGCAGGTGGCCCGTAGACGGAAGCCGCCGCATAGAGCAGGGTGGACTTGCCGCAACTGCTGTCACCCCGGAAATGCGCCCCGCCCGATTCTTCCCCGGCAAGCTCTATCAACGGCGCGGCAAAGGCAAAGCCAATGCCCAGCATCGGGCGGGAATTGCCGGCGCATAGCGCGGCCACGGTATCGCGCCATTCCTTGACGGTGCCTTTTTGCCTGAAATCGCCCATTTTGGCCGCGCCGTTTTGAAACAAGACGCGCTCTCCGTCTATTTCGCCAATGCTTTGGACGGGCAACACATAAACCCCTTTGTGCCAGCCCACGCGGTCAACACAACGGGCCTTGATACCCGGTGCGCAGTCTTTGATATACCTCACCAAAAGGTTGCGAACCTTGGCCCCGACGCCAATCAACAGCCCGCCGTCTGCCAGTTCCGCGCAAAGGGCGGAGGGTTCTCCTTCTAGCTTTGCCATCGGCACGGCCCAACGGTGGGTTTCCCCGTCGCGGTCGCGCCATTCCAACAGCCGCCCCCATTGGCCCTGGTCATTGCTTCGGGTTTCGGCAATCACTTGGATTTGGCTGCAAATGTATACCGGCTTTTCCTTGGTGTTGCCGTCGTCGTCTGTCCGCTCTTCCATAAAAAACAAACCGTTTGGCAACAGCCTAAAGCCGTTGGGTATCCCGGTGTTTTTAGGCGCGGCCTTTTCCTTCTTGGACTTCTTGCCTTGTGCGTCTGGCTTTCCTGCCCCGGCCAATGCCTTGGCGTCCGCCGTTTCCGCCGCGTCAATCAATGCCTTGATCGCGCCGTTTTCGCTAGTGTCTGCCAGCGTTACCGCCCAATCGTTGAAATCCATCCCCTCGACGGGCGGCAAAGCGACAAAGCCGCCCACAGCCGCCGCCGCATCGCGGGCTTTTTCCGGCCCGGCCCGGCGTCCTTGCTTGTCGGGTTTGTCGTTGTCGCCGCAAACGACTATCCGCGCATCGGGGTACAGATCGCGCACAGTTTCCGCCACGTCTCGCAAGTTGCCGCAATCAAAGCACACCCAAACCCGGTATCCTGTCGCCGCGTGGATGCTTGCCGCCGTCGCGTAGCCTTCGGCCAGGCAAAGGGTTTCCCCGCCATCGCCAAAAACATGGAACAGCCCTTTTTCGCGGCCATTCGGCAAGAAATCCTTATCCCTGCCTAGTTGCTGGTCTTTGCTTGGGAATATCGCCTGGACATTGCAAAGCGCCCCGGCGCTGTCCTGCATCGGGATCAGCAGCACGTTTTCAATGGTGAC
>CAZOTR010000246.1:0-5595 GCA_964582755.1 uncultured Methylococcaceae bacterium
GCTTGAATCATCTGCCACACATGGACCGCCATGCTTGCCTATTCGGCTCCCATGCCAGCATCGACGATGGCTTTGTCTGGCGACCGCACATCAATCGCAAAGCCCGGCAGGGGCGCAGCGCACAGCCTGCCGGGCTTGCCGCGAAGCAAAACAGACGCCGCATCTACCGCACATATTGCGTTTCTGCGAGAATGCTGCAATGCTTTGCCCTGACCCAACGCACACTTGATCCGGCAACTTCGGAACGCACGGGGGCAAATGTGTGTTTGCAGCGCCCACGCCCTGTAGCCATAAGGAGACAACTCGATGAACAAATATTCAACAGCTTCGTTATTTCTATTGCTTACCGCCACCTCATATGCCAATGCGGCGGCGGATAACTTCGATCCAAACACAAACATCTTGACTATACCCGCTGTAAGCGTTGGAACGAGCAACTACAGCAATGTCGCCGTCCGGCTAGACAATTACACTGTTCTTGGCTTCACACCAATATCCTCCGTTGATGGGGCCGCTTTCGAAGCTCCGCTAGTCAAGATGAGGATAAAAGGATTTTCCAGAGGGCAACCGGATAGCTCCGGCAACAGCACAGTCACATTCTCGATTGTCATTACCAATAAGTCACCCAACAAAATAGGCATTGGCCGCGCCAGCCAAATTAAGAACGATATAACATCAGTACTGGTAGATGAAAAAGGCGAAGCCTGCAATGCCGACAATATCAAAATTTCGGGCTTAATGGACCTATCCGCTTTCTTGGATACCCACCCTACTTCAGCTAAGATAGACGACTTTGAGGTTATTGATGTTGGGGGCAGCAAACAAATCAGCGTTGCCAGCAGTAGCGGCTGCGCTTTCACTGGAAGCTCAGTGAGTTTCTACTCCAGTCTGGTTGTGTTCGACGCAGCCAGTGAGGCATGGCAACAGCAACCCTACAGCTTCGTTGACCAGCCCATGCCCATCCCATTTGCAACTACCAGCACAGTTGCCAACCCAGGCAGTTGCGCAAGCGGTGGCCTAACGACAGCCAGTTATAACTTCATTAGTCCAGGCATGACTTTGGCGCAAGTAAACCAAATCATTGGGTTCAACTATGACACAAGCACCGTGTACAACACGCCGACCACCACTACCTATGTTTGGCATGATGCGACGAAATATATATATGTGTCTTTTGATGCCTCTGGCCATGTTCTCTCCAAGCAAGCAATAAGGCTGTAACCCCCGGTAGCCGTGCAGGGTGGGCAAACGGTTCTATCGTTTGCCCACCCTACGCATGAAAGCAGCGTAGGTTGGGTTGCGGCTTTATCGCAACCCAACATGTTCTGGTTCCCAAGCTCTGCTTGGGAACCCGGGTCTTGGAAGCTCTGCTTCCCGAGGCCGACCCCAGCAAGCAGAGCTTGCTAGATATGCGTTCCCAAGCGGAGCTTGGGAACGAGCGAAAATGCAAATGGAAGAAAAAAGGCAATTATCCCATGCGGCAGGCGCTATAGAATTCTGGATTTTCAACGAAGTAAGCTAGCGGCCCCGGCCAGGCGTTCCGGCACTCACTCGCCCCGGCAAAACCGCCCCAACCCCCGGCGTTGGATCGACAAATGAATCGCCATTCCCCCTACATTGCAATGCGCCCCGCCACGCCGGAGTATGTGCTTGCGGTAATCCGCGATGCCTACCGGCAACAGCTTCAATTCGACCCTGAAGCCGAGCCGGATATACCACTGGATTTCGACTCGACCGTCGCCGAATGGCGCAATGCCTGCGACTTGCTTGCCTGGAAAGCGCTGGGCCGCGCCCTCAGTATTGAATGGCAGTTTGCCGCGACCGAGCAAGAGTGGAAGCGAGTGCTGGAGCCTGCGAGGCGGGCGAAGCTTGGCGAGGTATGCGGCTTCATCGCTTCCCGCGCTTGTCGGCCTGAAATACTGCCGAGCCGGTTGCTGGGTGGCATTTGCGCCAAAGGCGGAACATTCCTTGCCATCCGCGAAATACTCAAAAATGCGGGTGCTGATGTGCATATTCTCCGTCCGTCGAGTCCTGTCGCGCCGTATTTGCGCCAGTATCCCGGCGTTTTCCTTGATGCCTTGCCGCGCCTAGCCCCCAATCGGCTTCCGCCAATCAAACAACATGACCGGATGAGAACTTATGTTCTCCTGGCATTTGTCGGCGGCTTGCTGGCGGCAAGCATTCTTAGCCACTTCAAGCTATTTCCTCTGCTAGCCGCCTCCGTGCTGCTCACCTTGTTCGCCTTGGCGTATCTTGTCTTCGGCCCGCCCGCCCGCGCCGAATTTCCCGGCATCGTGACGTTCAGGGATCTGGCCGGACAGATGCTGGACGGGGACACAGCGCGGCAAAGCTAGGGTATGATGGCATTCCCCGAACGTATACCCGAACGCATAATGGAAGAGTCTGCCATGACGACAGAAAACTCCCCGGCGATGCCGGACTGGACGATGCCGATAGAAACCCGCAAAAAACGGGCCGATTTTTATTTCCAAAACATCTTGGAAGACCAAGGCGCGTGGTACTCAAACAAGGCCGGTTGCCAAAAGAAACTGCATTTAGGCTTCGCCATCGCGGTCATCGTGCTGGGCGCGCTCGTCACGTGCATGCAAACCCTGGATGCCGCCCCTTGGGTCCGTTATACGACCGCGTTGATGGGGGCCGCCGTTAGCATTATGCGGGCCGTCGATACCTTGCTGCGGCCCGGCGAAACGTGGCTGGCCTACCGGAAAGCCTCCGAAAACATGAAACGGGAATACCGCCTGTACCTCAACAACGCCGACGTTTACACCGGGGCGGCGGACGAGGAAGCCGCCTACCGGCTGTTGGTGGCGCGGGTGGAAACCGCCATCGCCGAGGAACAGCAATTGTTCTGGCAGTTCCATGACCAAACGCCCGGAACCGGGGCGGATGCGGGCGCGGGCGCGGGAAAGCCGCCGGGCAGGCCGGAATAAGCCTGCCCGAGCGTCAGCGAGGACAGGCGTTTCCGGCGCTCCGCCAGGATTCGCCGGAAACGCCTGTCCGGCACCGCGCCCGATAAGCCCCGGACACGTTTGGGCGGGCTTATTCCGGCCTACCCCCAGTCCTTGGCTCTGCTATACAATCGCGCCGGATGCCACCCCCCCACCGCCGGAGCCCCATGAGCCAATCTTCGCCTTTCCTCAACCATTGGCTAAGCCAAGTCGGACCCAATGTCGCCGTGGAAGCCCTGTCGGACTTGCTCGAAGGCGGCGCGCTCTATGCCGTGGACGCCGAAGGCCAGGTGCTGTTTTGGAGCCAGGGCGCGGAGCGGCTGCTGGGTTTCAGCCACGGACAAGTCTTGGGCCAGCCCTGCCGGCTGGCCATCCGCTGCGCCGACGGCCAGCCGTTTTGCTGCGTCTCCGCGCAAGGCAGCATCAAAGATGCCGCTGCGGAACTGCGGCGCGCCGACGGTAGCCATGTGCGCGTCCGACGCAACGCCCGCGCCTTCTTCGACGCCGCCGGCCAGTTCGCCGGTGCCTTGGAAGTGCTATGGCCGGAGGACGCCCTCGCCGTCTCCCAGCCCTTGCAAGGCGAGGAGGCGGTCGAGGAATTCCACGGACTGTCCACCCGCGACCCGGCGATGAAGCAAGCCTTGCGCATCATCCGCAACGTCGCCGAAACCGAGGCCACGGTGTTGATCCGCGGCGAAACCGGCTCAGGCAAGGAATTGGCCGCCAAGGCCATACACGCGGAAAGCCAGCGCCGCGCCCAGCCTTTCCTCGCCGTCAACTGCGCCGCGCTGACCCCCAGCCTGTTGGAAAGCGAATTGTTCGGCCATGTGCGCGGAGCCTTCACCGGCGCGGTCAAGGACCATGCCGGCGTGTTCCAACGCGCCAATGGCGGCACATTGTTCCTCGACGAGGTGGCGGAGTTGCCGCTGGAATTGCAGGCCAAGCTGTTGCGCGTGCTGCAAGAGCGCGACTTCGTGCCGGTGGGCGGCGACCGCGCCGTGAAAGTGGACGTGCGCATCGTCGCCGCCACCCACCGTTCGCTGCGCGAACAGGTGAAGGAAGGCCGCTTCCGCGAAGATTTGATGTACCGGCTGCGCGTGGTGCCGATATTCCTGCCGCCGTTGCGCGAGCGCCGCCTGGACGTGAACCTGCTGTTGTGGCGGCTGATCGACCGCCACAATGCCCGCGGCCAGCGCAAGCTGCTCCGCGTCGAACCCGACGCCATGCGCGCCCTGCTCGACCACGCTTGGCCCGGCAATGTGCGGGAGTTGCAAAACGTGGTGGAATACGCTTTCGCCGTGGGGCGCGGCGAAGCGCTGCGCTTGGAAGATCTGCCGCCGGAATTCCGCGAGGCCCGGCCGGCGCAAGCCGCCGCTTTGCTGGCGCCCGCGACGCCCGAAGACGAAGCCGGGCGCATACGCCGCGCCCTGGCCGACGCCGGCGGCAAGATCGACGCCGCCGCCCGGCAACTGGGCATGAGCCGGGCGACTTTCTGGCGCAAGCGCAAACATTATGGATTGTGAATAGTATAGGGGCGAATAAATTCTCCCCCCACAACCGCCCACAAACATCGGATGGTTGATGAATCAACACGCTCACGAAGACGGAGGTGGGTTCAATTGATTGAAATGTAGGAGCGGGCCATGCCCGCGATCTTGGGACTCACCCATTGCCCGAAGCTTTTCGCGGCCATGGGCCGCTCCTACGGAAACTATCAAGAAATCAATTAAACCCACGTCCCACGAAGACCCTGTTTTGTCACAATCCGCCGATATAATGGTACGGTTATGTCGCGGCCCCCACCGCTTCCAAAACCCACACCATCGAGGTATGCAATGTCAGTCACAACCGATACCCTCAAAGCCACGGCGGTCGTCCTGTCCCGCAAGAAAACCCAAAGCATGGTGACCGATGAGTTCCTGTATTTCTTCCTGCGCCTGCGCAAAGGGGAAGTGCGGCGGGTCGTGCAGCGGGTCCGCTCGCTCTACCCCGACGAAACGCCGGAGCAACTGGCCCGCCGGCTCATCAATGCGCAAAGCGTCTTGTCTTTCGTCGGCGGGGCCATCCTGCATGTGCCGCAACTGATTCCCGTGGCGGGCAATGTCTGGAAACTGGCCGGCTTTGCCGGCGGGGCGTCGGTGATGACGCGGATGCACTTGTATCTGATCCTGGAAATCGCCCTGCTGTTCGGCCATGACATCGAGGACAAGGACCGCATACCCGAGATGCTCGCGGTGATCGCCGCGTCCAGCGCCTCGGCGGCCACGCCGTACTGGGTTGGCCAATTGCAATGGAACCCGCTGGCAGCGATCCCGGCCTCCGGGGCGACCGCGACGCTCATCACCCAGTTGATCGGCGCGGAAGCCATCCATTTGTACAAGAAGAAGCGAGTTCCCGCCGCAGTGTGATAGAAGGGGGGAGAGGAGAGCATCAGCGCTCGTTTCCCCCACCCCCCCTTCAAACAATTGTCACCGTTGTTTCCTAAAACGGTCACACCCCCCCCGCTAAACTCCCTCCGACACCACTGCGCCACACCCTTGCACCCACCACGAATGCGGTGGGGTGCCGTTGTTTGGCGCGTGGAAATCCTTAACACACACCCAAACACCCCAAGAAACGCCTTATG
>CAZOTR010000247.1:0-5569 GCA_964582755.1 uncultured Methylococcaceae bacterium
CATCCGCTGGTTCGCCAGCCTGCGCTATCTCCCGCATGGCCTCAAACGCCTGCCGCGCAACTGGCGCGAGAATCTGTGGGTGGTCGACCTGGGCCATCCCCCCGAACTCTTGCCCCAAGCAGGAAGAGTTAATGAAGGTTTCACCATCGCCGGTCTTTGGCGCGGCTTGGCCGATGAAGCAGGATTCTTTAAAGTGATAATGGCAATCTTCATCCCCGCCTTTTACCTCCCCGCCCTCGCCTACCGCTGGAGCCTGAAAGCCAGCGCCTGGTTATGGTGGCCCTTGGCCTTGGCCTTGACGCCGCCGTTTGCGGGCCTGGACGCTTACAAGCTGCGCCAGCGGGCGGCCATCGCCAGCCGGGGCGCTTGGGCCAAGCTGCTGTGGCTGGCGTTTGGCTTGTTGGCGCCTTGGCTGCTGTTGTCCGCGCATCCCAACATCCGGGCGGGGCTGGAATTGCTCTCGCCCGCCGTCGCCGGCCAAGCCGACACGCTGTTGCAAGCCCTTCCGCCGCCGCCTTGGGGTTTGCGCTATGGGCTATTGTGGTTGGCGCTGGCGCTGGCCGGCGGGCTGGCCTGGCGCAGCCATAATCTGCTGGCGGCCTATGACAAAGTGCTGGGCTCGCCACGAGGCTACAGCGAGCTGGAGAAGGCGGAGAAAGCCGACTTTGAAGCCAGCGCCCGCCCGGTGGAGCGGCTGCGCCTGCTGTTCATCGTCACCTTGTTCCTGCTCGGCGAAGCCTGCGCCCTGGCCTTCGCCCACGCCAAGAACCCGCCGGAAATCGAACGCTTGGTTTGGCCTTGGTTGTTGGATTGGTTGTAGCCCGGTAGGATCTTGGCGACAAACAAAAAGCCGTTTGCCCGCCCCATTTGACTTGGCCCCATTACCCATGCATAAAAGGCAAGCCTATGTACACCTTATACAAACTCAACGCTGACGAACTAGACGACCGTTTTCTGGAAAGCTTGAAAGCGCAATTCCAGCATAAAATCATAGAAATTTCGGTCTGTGAGGCCGAACAAAGCTCGGAAGACGAAACGGCTTACCTGTTGAAGTCGCCCGCCAACCGTGAGCGCCTGTTGGAGGCTATCGCCAATGTGAAAGCAGGGAGCAACTTAATCAGCGTTGACCTTGCGGATTGGCAATGAGGCAGGTTGTGTTTGAACAAGCCGCTTTCAAGGACTTTGCGGAGTGGGCAACCATCGACAAGAAACTACATAGACGAATTGTGGATTTGATTACCGATGCCTTGCGACAGCCTTTCAGCGGAATCGGGAAGCCAGAACCTCTCAAACATGAATTGAGAGGGCATTGGTCGCGCCGCATCAACGACGAGCATCGACTAGTTTATAAGGTGACCGATGAGGCGATTATTATCATTTCATGCAAGTACCATTATGGCTAAATTCGGATCAGAATTCCCATTCTGCCCAGCCTAGCATAGGCGCTCGGAAAAACATGTACATACCGAAACATTTTGAAGAACCCCGCCTTGATGTCATGCATGCGCTTATCCGCACGCATCCGCTTGCCACCGTGGTCACGCTGTCATCAAGCGGACTCGATGCCAACCATATTCCTTTGCATCTGTCGGAAGAGGTTTCGCCGTTTGGTGTCTTGCGTGGGCATGTCGCCCGCGCAAATCCCCTCTGGCATGGTTTAGCCAAGGATGGGGAGGTGTTGGCGGTGTTCCACGGCCCGGATGCCTATATCAGCCCGTCTTGGTATGCCACGAAGCAGGAGAGCGGGAAGGTCGTGCCGACGTGGAATTATGTGGCCGTCCATGCTTATGGCACCCTGCGGGTGGTCGATGATGCCGCTTGGATTCGCGCCCGGCTTGAGGAGCTTACCGCGCAGAAAGAGGCGGCTTTGCCCACGCCTTGGGCCGTTGCGGATGCTCCGCATGAGTTTACTGAAAAGCTCATCGAGAGTATTGTGGGCATTGAAATTTCCATTGCCCGGTTGTTGGGCAAATGGAAAGTGAGCCAGAACCAGCCACCGCACAATCAGGCCAGCGTCATTCAGGGGTTGAACGCCAGTACGCAAAGCGACGCGGCGGCAATGGCCAGGCTGGTCGAGGCTGGGATAAAACATGACAGAGAATAATTCACCAGGAAATCCATGAACGACTTTTTCAACGGCCACCACCGCAGCTTGCAAGACCAGTTTGAAACCCGTGCCTTGGCGGATCGTGTCGCCGCCATCACCGTGCATGCCGAAATAGACGAACAAGACCGGCTATTCATTGCAAGCCGGGATATGTTTTTCCTGGCGACGGTCAACACAAACGGCCAGCCCTCGTGTTCTTACAAAGGCGGCGAGCAGGGGTTCGTTAGAGTGGTGGATACTAAAACCATCGCTTTCCCCAGCTATGACGGCAACGGGATGTTTCTGTCTTTGGGCAATATCCAGGCGACCGCCAAAGTCGGGCTGTTGTTCCTGGATTTCGAGAAACCCAACCGCTTGCGCCTGCATGGCACGGCTTCGTTCCGGCAGGACGACCCGCTGATGGCGGAGTATCCGGGCGCGGATTTGATTGTGCGGGTGGCGGTGTCGGAGATTTTCGTCAATTGTCCGCGCTATATCCACCACTACCAAAAAGTCGCCGCGTCCAAATATATTCCCAAGGCGGCGGGCGAAACCCCGTTTGCGCAGTGGAAGCGCATCGACGCGCTGCAAGACGTGTTGCCGCCGCGTGACCAAGGCAAAACGGAACAGGCGGGCGGCGTCATTAGCCCGGAAGAGTATGGGGCCAAGGTAATGGCGGGCGAGGGATAAGATTTGGCAGCCCGCCGCGCTTGGGAAGGCGCGCTCCCACAACAGCACACAACCCAATGAAGACAAGCCCATGAGCCTACGCATCGCCATCGCCCAAATAAACCTCCTGGTGGGAGACATCCAAGGCAACACCCGCAAAGTGCTGGATGCCGCCCGCCGCGCCCGCGACGAGTTGCGCGCCCAGGCCGTGGTGTTCCCCGAACTGACCCTGGCCGGCTATCCGCCCGAGGATTTACTGTACAAGCCGCATTTCCTGGAGCAAATCGACCGTGCCTTGGAGGCTATTGCGCGGCAAACGGCGGGCATCACCTTGGTGTTGGGTTTTCCAGAATCCAGCGACGGCCTACTTTACAACAGCGCGGCGGTGCTGCGCGACGGCGGCATCCACACGGTTTACCGCAAGCAGGAACTGCCCAATTACGGCGTGTTCGACGAGAAACGCTATTTCCGCCCCGGCCACGCGCCCTGCGTGTTCGATCTGGACGGCGTGGCGGTGGGGGTGACGATTTGTGAGGATGTCTGGCTGCCGGGCGCGGTGGAGCAAGCCGCCTTGGCCGGAGCCAAGCTGGTGTTGAACCTCAACGCCTCGCCCTACCATGCCAAGAAAACCCGCGAGCGCGAACATGCCGTGCGTGAGCGCGTCGCCGCCGCCGGGGTTCCGCTGGTGTATTGCAATTTGGTGGGCGGGCAGGACGAGTTGGTGTTCGACGGGGCGTCCTTCGTCATGGACGCGCAAGGGCAGGTCGTGGTCCGCGCCCAGGAATGCGAGGAGGCTTTGGTTCTGGCGGAATTCGAGCCGCACGGCGCAAGCCTCGCCGCCTTGCCTGGAACTGTCGCGGAACCGGAGGAGGAGGTTGCCAGCGTCTACCACGCTTTGGTGCTGGGCATCCGCGATTATGTGACCAAAAACGGCTTCCACGGCGCGGTGCTGGGCTTGTCCGGCGGCATCGACTCGGCGTTGACGCTGGCCTTGGCGGTGGACGCCTTAGGCGCGGACAAGGTGGAGGCCATCATGATGCCTTCGCGCTACACGGCGGACATGAGTGTGGAGGATGCCCGTTTGGAGGCGGAGGCTTTGGGCGTGGAGCATCATCTGATTCCCATCGAACCGGCTTTCCAGGCGTTCACCGGGCTGTTGGCGGAAACGTTCGCGGGCCTGCCCCGCGATACCACGGAGGAAAACATCCAGGCCCGCTGCCGGGGCGTGTTGCTGATGGCCATCTCCAACAAGAAGCGCAAGATCCTGCTGACCACCGGCAACAAAAGCGAGATGAGTGTGGGTTATGCGACTTTGTATGGCGACATGGCCGGCGGCTTCGCGCCGTTGAAGGACGTGCCTAAATTATTGGTTTACCGCTTGAGCGAATACCGCAATTCGCAGGCCGAGGTGATTCCGCCAAGGGTGATCGAACGCCCGCCCTCCGCCGAACTCGCCCCGGACCAGAAGGACGAGGATTCGTTGCCGCCCTACTCAATCCTCGATCCGATTTTGGAGCGTTATGTGGAGCAGGACCAGTCGGTGGAGGACATCATCGCCGCTGGCTTCGCTCAGGAGTATGTGCTGAAAGTGGCGCGGCTGGTGGATCTCAACGAATACAAGCGCCGCCAAGCCCCGCCGGGGGTGAAGATCAGCCGCCGCGCCTTTGGCCGCGACCGGCGCTATCCCATCACCTGCGGCTTTGGCCGGAAATGATTCACCGGATGCGGGGGCGGTTTCCAAACGCGGCTTCTAAAACCGTCCCACCGCCGGAATCAATGTTGGTCTACCCTGGGCGCCAACAAAATCGGCACATACTGGATTAGAAACAAGCCATAAGCGCCCAGCCACAAGGCCACCGACAGGGTCATCAAGGAGCCGTGGCCGGGTTGGGCGAGTATCCTGCACAGCGTGCCTAGGGTGATGAGGACAAACGCCAGGGTCATCATCGGAAAGGCTTGCAAGGGGCGGCCGGTGTGGCCTAGGGCGACGCGGGCGGCGACGCCCAAGATCAAGGTGCCGACCGCGCCATAGGTCAGGGCGTGGATGCCGCTTTCCCATAAGCCGGGGTAGCCTAGGATGCTGACGCCGAGGATTAAAAACCCCACGGGTATCCAGGCGAAGCCCAGGTGCAATACCCACAGCAAGGGTTCCTGCGCCGCCAGCCAGCCTTGCCAGCGCGACAGCCGCCAGCCTTGCGCTAGGGCCGCAAGCAAGCCCAACACCCCCGTGGCCATGGCTTGCGGCCAAAACACGAAGCCCGCCGCGAAGAGGCCCGTCACCACTACCGCCCCCCCGTCCACGCGGTCAAAACCCGGCAATTGGACGGCCATCCCAGGCCGGTTTTGGCGCAGCCAGTTTTGCGTGAAGGCCGGGATGATGCGTCCGCCGACCAACAGGATCATGCCGACCAGCAGCAAGATCCCGGTGCGCAAACAGCCTTCCTGCAAATCGACGTTGCCCCCGGCGGACATGAAGAAAGTCGCCTCCGTCACCAGGAACGCCGCCAACAAGCCCAGCGCCTTGTAATTGCGGGCGTTGCGGGCGGCGATGACCTCCCCGCCCAGCAAGGCCAGCAATCCGCCCCAGAACAACAGGCTGGACAGCCCCCAGACGACCCAGCCGATCGGCCCCGGCAGAAAGCCGCCCAGACGCGCCACGCCCCAGACCGCGCACAATGCCATCAAGGCCGCGCCGGCCACCGGCGGGCGGGCGGTCCAGGTGGCGACGGCGGTGAGCAGGAAACCGGCCACCGCGCCGCCGGCAAAGCCGAAGACCATCTCGTGGCCGTGGCGTATCCTCGGCAGCAAGCCGTC
>CAZOTR010000248.1:0-5520 GCA_964582755.1 uncultured Methylococcaceae bacterium
AGAATTTTGCGCCTCCGCCGGGGGATGAATCCCCCGGCTACCTTCGATAAGCCGCTACGCGGCAACTCAACACGGCTTAACTTAATGGCACTGAAGCTCCGCTTGGGAATGCGGCCTTGGAAGCTCCAGCTTCCCGAACCATGGTCGCAGGGGCCATTGGGAGGCCGGGCGCCCCACATGGACGCCGGGAACCCGCGCAACACCGCCTGACCCATCCAACCCTGCTTCTTATCCTGCCTGTTCTTGTTGGCAAAACCACCCATAGACTTCCGGCAGTTTTACCACTGGTTTTCCCGCCCCGCTTTCCCGATAATGTGCGCCTTTTCCACGATCAACACTGGAGGACTCATGAAAAAAATCGCAGCTTTCGTATCCGTCGCGCTCTTCGCCTGGGGCAGCGCGGCTCACGCCCATGGCGGCACGCGGCAGAAGGTCGTGGAGAGCGTTGAAATCAACGCCGCGCCCGACGCGGTGTGGAACATTATCAAGGACTTCGGCAACGCCAAGTGGATTCCGGCGGTCGCCGACAGCAAGTCTAACAACGGCAGCGAGAAAGGCGCGGTGCGCGAAGTGACCTTGAAGAAGGGCGGCGTGGTCAAGGAGGAGTTGAAGGAGCTGGACGCGGCCACCCACACCATCAAGTACCGCGTCCATGAGGAGCCGGATTGCGCGGTGTTCCCGGTCAATAATTATTCGGCCACTATCGCCGTCACCGCCGCAGGCGCAGGCTCGAAGGTGGAATGGACCAGCGCGGCTTACCGTTGCTTCACGCCGAACAACCCGCCGCCGGGACAGGACGAGAAAGCCGCCATCGAGGCGATGACGAACCTGTCCAAGGAAGGCTTGGCGAACTTGAAAGCCCTGGCCGAGAAGAAATAAGCGCCATGGCTTTCCTCAAGCATCAAGCCTTGACGAAGGGGGCGGCGGCGTTGGCCGCCGCCTTTTTTTTAAGCAACGTGGCGCAGGCCGAGCCTTTCGCCTACATCACCAACCAAAAGGGCAATAGCGTCTCGGTCATCGACACCGCTTCTGGCAAAGTTATCGACACGCTGGCCTTGCCGCCCGGCTCGGAACCGGCCGGCGTGGCGGTGAGCGCGGACGGGGCGACGGTGTGCGTGGCGAATCCGGGGTCCAAGGATGTCACGATCATCGACGGGCCGGCCCGCAAGATCGTCGGCAAAGTGCCGGTGGGCACCGGCGGCGTGGCGGTGGCTCTGAGTGCGGACGGCGAATATGCCTACGCGGCGGATTGGTTCGAGCGCAACATCGCCGTGGTGGATCTCAAAACCCGCTCGGTAATCCGCCGCATCAACGTCGGCAACATTCCGGCAGGGCTGGCGGCGAGCCGCGACGGGCATAATCTGTATGTCTCCAACCGCGACGACAACACGCTGTCGGAAATCGACCTGAAAACCTTCGCGGTGACGCGCACCGTGGCGGTGGGCAAGCATCCCTTTGGCATCCATCTCTCGGAGGATGGCACGAGGCTTTACTCGGCCAACGTGGAAAGCAACGATGTCTCGGTGGTGGATCTGGCGACGTTTGCCTTGGCGAAGACCGTCCCGGTCGGCGACCGGCCTTACGCGGTGGGCGAGGCGCAGGGGAAGCTGTTTGTGACCAACCAGTATGACGCCTCGGTGTCCGTCATCGACGCGGCGGGCTTGACGCCGGCCGGCACGGTGAAAGTCGGCGAATACCCGGAAGGCATCGCCGCCCATCCCGATGGCAAGCATGTGTATGTCGCCAATTGGATGGGCAATAGCGTGTCCGTCATCGACGCGGCGGCGTTGAAGGTGGTCGATACGATAGCCACGGGCGACGGCAGCCGGGCGTTTGGGGAGTTTATTGCGCGGGGGAAGCGTTGATTGCGCCCCCCTTTCGTGGGGGATAGGCCGGCGAGGCCGCGCCGACCGCACCGGTCTTTGGCTAGACTGGGGGAGGGTTCCCATTGCCGCCAAGCCAGGTTGGCCCATGATGGTCGTTGCCTTGGGTGTCCCGCCCGTCCCAGCCCCCAACCCACAAGAGAGGTTACTATTATGCGCGGACACACTTCACATGTTTTGGCAGCCGCCGGCTTGTTCCTCGCGGCTTTGCTCCTAAGCCCAGCCGCCCAGGCCGGCGACTGCTGGCTGGATGTCTACGACAAAACCGAGCTTCACGGCACCCATGTGCGCATCGAAGGGCCGGCGCAACTGCCCTCGCTGGCCAAGCTGAACAACGAGAACTGGGGCAACCGCATCGAAAGCCTGGAGGTCGGCCCGAAGGCTCAAGTTTTAGCCTTCCGCCAGGAGAACTACAAGGAAAACAGCGGCGGGCCGGCCTACCACGGCGAGGCGCTGAAAGCCTGGGGCGAGAAGCCGGAAAGCTACAGCGACCAGGAAATCAGCTTCGGGGCGGGGAAAAAGGAGCATCATCTGGGCGAGCAGAATTTCCACCGCGCCATCAATTCGCTGACCATCAAATGCCTACCTTAAGGAGCATTCCAAAAATGAAAAAGAACACTTACCGTTTGTTCATCTTGGCCTTGCTGCTGGGCAGCAGCGCTTGCTCCCAATACAGCGGTGGCTTGCCCAGCGCCGGCCTCGCCGCCGCTGCGGCAGTCGGCGGCACGAGTTCGCCAACAGGCGAGATGGGCAGCACCGCCCCGCAAACCTACAAAAATGCCGACCGCAAATTTCATTTCACCATTCCCGCAGGTTGGACCAAGATCAGCGGCGAGCCTAACTCGGCCACGGCGGTTTTCCGCAAAGTGGGAACATCGCAGTTTTTCCAATTCAACTACACTGCCATGGCGTCCAATTTCCCCGCCGAGGCTTCCGTGAACGCATCCCTGAACACCGCCAAGCAAGAGGTCAAGCAGGGCAAAAACATCGCCGCCAAACGCCGGGATGACCGCTGCGAAAGCAACCCGAAAAATCTCTGCGCCCGTGGCTGGGAGTTGATTGACAGCGGCAATGCCGGGCCGCAGCGCATCATCTGGCAGGCTTACGACAAGAACAATTATTACTTCAACTTCATGGCCTCGGCGGAAAAAGCCGAGTTCGGCGCCGCCCGGAGCGGGCTGCAAAGCGTCATCGACTCGATCAAGTTCGAGTGACAAAAAACAGCGGGCCGGGGCTTCCAACCCCGGCCCGCTGTGTGGAGAAAAAGACCGTTATTTGCCCGCCGCCGTGAAGAAGTCGGCGATGGCCTTGCTCAAAGGGCTGGCGGGGTCGCCCACGCACCATGACCACATCTGCGCCAAGGTGTTGGTTTCCGCCGCCGTCTGGTGGATTTTCAGGAAGGTGTTGTAATACGGAAAATCGGCGAATTCCAGGAAGTCGGCAACGACGCCCGGCTTCTGTCCATCCTGGATCTTGTCCCGCAAGACGGGGTCGGCTATTTGGCTCTGCCAAGCGTTGACCCTGGCGTTTTGCACCCACAGCACGTTGATCGGGTCGGACGATGCCTTGATCCCCAGCAAGGTGTTGTCCACCAGTTTCAGCTTCTGTTGGAAGAAGGCGGGATTGCTGGCCGCGCCGGAACCGTTGGCCGCGTACAGCCCTTGGCGCAAGGCGTCGAACGCCTTGAGCGAATTGTCGAATATGTGCAAGAACCCGGTCGGGTCAACTTTGCGGGTGAACGGGTTGATCCCGCCGGGGAGGAAATCCTTGAAGCCTTGGTCCTTGTCGAAACAGACGCCGAACAGCGGGGCCATTTGCGGGGCGGCGACCAGCACGCCATTTTTCAGCTCCAAAGGCTCCAAACCGTTGACGAAGGCGAGGATGTTGCGCAGATGGCCCTGGACTTGGGCGATGAGGCCGGCGACGCCAGTGTTCTCCAAATCGCCGCCGTCGGTGAACTCCGTGCTGCGGTTGGCCCGCGCGCCCTGGGAGGCCAACTCCACCGGCCAGTAGTTGTAGTGTGGCACGAAATCCTGCGGGGTGATGAGCAAGGATTCCTCGTGCAAGGCGGCCAAGCGCTCGCGGATGTCGCCCAAATCAGCCAACGCTCCCAATGCCTGGAATTTCCCCAAACGGCGCAACAGGCTTTTGTTGTCCATTTGCCGCATCTTGGCCAGCGCCGACTGCACGGGCGCCGCCAGGAACGCCGCGTAAAAGGCGCTGGAACACGCGGTGATGTCGACCAGCGTGTAAGCCCTGGGGAAATCCGCCGCGACCTTGCCCGGACCCGCTTGGGACGACAATTGCGAAGTGAAGGCAAAGGAATCCACCGCCCCGCCGCCAATTTTTTCATCGACCTGGGGATTCGTCCCGTAAATTCCCCCCGCCACCGGCGAAACCTGCACGGGTATTTGGATAGGCCCGGTCTGCCAAGTGCCGGGGCGGCTTTTGCCGACGACATTGGCGTTGACGATCAGCATCGGCGCGGCCGCCCGGCCGTCGGGCCGGGTGCGGGCATAGACGAAAGAGCCGGGGGAAGGGGATTTGCCGCCGGGGAAAATCTTCGCCTGGGCATAGGCTTCCGACAAGGTGAAATATTTCGCGTCCGCGTAATTCCACGGGGTTTCATGGGGCTTGAACAACGAGGTGGAATAAGTGTAAAGCCCGAAATCCTCCAAGACATTCTCGCCGACGATATACATCCACAGCCAGCGCACGGCGTCTTTCAAGGGGATTTTTTTCAGCACGGTGATGGCGAGAAACTCGACGAAGACATTGTCAAAAATGTCCGGGTCGTACAGGCTGGAAAAGTTTTGCGGAACCTTGCCCAAGCGTGACTTGCCCATGGTGCTGACATTCAAGCCGCCGGGCGTGTTGGTGTTGTAATAAAGCTGGCCCGGCGGGTAGGCCGGGCCGAGAAATTCATCGTCGGAGATGGACTCTGGCCGGAAAGTGTACAGGACCGCCGCCCACGTCCCCCCGGAAACCGAGGAAATATAGCGCACATCGTCCAGCAAGCGCTTGCCGTCCGGCTGTTTCACGCCGGCCAGCCCAATCAATTGCCCCCAGGCGCACGTCAGCGCGCGCGAACCTCCGCCGGAAAAACAAACGCCGATGCTTTTACGGTTGGCATCGGCGTTGGCGACGGTGGGATTGGGAACGGACTTGGGATAAATATTGGCTTGGTATTGGGTCATGGTGTTCTCCGCAGTGTCGAGTTTGTTATCCAATCAACAACGTGAACAGCCAGGCAAAGCCTGTAGGGCGGTGGTGCGCCTGGCTCGCCCAGCAGTATAGTCTTGTTCAGACGCCTCGCGACAGGGAAATATTTCCCAAAACGCGCCATCAAACATGGTCAGTTTGAGTATTGCCACGACACCAACCCAAGCCATTGCCGGGAACGCACAACAGCCTTTAAGGCTTGAAGGCAAGCTCCGCAAGACAAAATCATGGCGGCGGCAGCCAAAAAAAATTTCGCCAACTGTTGACAGACTGGCAATTTGCCCGCATAATGTCGTTCTCATCTAGCTGCTAACGCGGCAACCCTCATGCCGAGGTGGTGAAATTGGTAGACACGCATGTTTCAGGTACATGTGAGGAGACTCGTGGAGGTTCAAGTCCTCTCCTCGGCACCAAA
>CAZOTR010000249.1:0-5506 GCA_964582755.1 uncultured Methylococcaceae bacterium
CCCCCTGTCACTGCACAGCAGTGACAGGGGGCGCGTCTGGCTGCGGCAGGATTTTGGCGGGCAGTGGCGACATTGTGCGGCAGGGCATTGGCTGGTCTGAAAGCGACAAACAGCCTTGGGCAGCATGAACCTTTTGATGTACGCTACAGCGAAAAATGCGCAACATGGAGGAAAATGAAAAGATCCCGCATGTGTTCTATCGCACATCGTCCGAGGCTGAACCGGTTCGGGATTGGCTCAAAGAGCTAGACCCAGAAGACCGGAAGACTGTGGGGATGGATTTGATGCGGGCACAATGGCTCTGGCCGATACTCATGCCTTTGTGCCGCCCGATGGGGGACGGTCTGTGGGAAGTGCAGACCGAACTCCCAAGCCGCAAAATTGCCCGTGTGCTGTTCTGCGTTCACGAAGGCCGTTTGGTGGCATTGCACGGATTCATCAAGAAGACGCAGAAAACGCCCGACGACGAATTGAAAAAGTGCGCAAGCCATTAAAGAAGTGATCTCGTGGCACAGGTCAGGCGATGAAGGATAAAGGTATCTCAAAGGCGCGGAGGCTACGCTGCCAAATATCAGCCGGACGCAGGTAAACCGCCTGCTTTATCCTGAAAATGATATTGTCTTGTCCACGCTGCAACGGGCGGCGGCTTTAGTTTGGCGGAAGATCAGGATTGACTTGCGGCGGAGAATTGCGATAAAAAAATAAACTAATATGCTATGGTTATACCAAAGACCAAGGTAGCTTCATCTCAGTGATTTTTATACGTCCGTTTAACTTGCCCTAGTTTATAACTCAATCCCCATTTCACGAAGAAACCTAGAAGGCTGTTTAGTCCACCCGAAAACCTGCGCTGAAAAAGTCATGGTGAGGCTTTCTTGAGCGCGAGTGATAGCCACAAAGCAGTTCCGGCGTTCCTCTTGTATTTCAAGCGAGTTGTCGCCCTTTTTGACAGCGGCCCAACTTGGCAGTTGATCTTCCACTAAGCCCATAAGGTAGACATGTCCGAACTCCATTCCTTTTGAAGCGTGAATAGTGAAACAGGGAATGGCTTCAGGCAATTTCGGCGGTGTTTTGGAAGTTAGATCGAGTTCGTGGAGGAATTGATACAAACTTATTTCTTCACCTTCAAATTTCTTTGTTATATCGGCCAATAGTATTTTCCAGACATCTCGTTCTTCCTCGAATTCGTTGAAGGCATCCTTATCCTTCCGCGAATCGGCTTGACTAGCTTCTGCCCAGTCAAATAGTTTTTCCGCGAAGCCACGATAATTTAGCGAGTTTAGAAGAAGCTTTATGTCTGATTTAAGCAGGAATCGGGTTTTTTCCTTAAGAGTGTCGTGGCGCTGCACCTCGTCTAACCAGGAACGCAGCAAGTCTTTGCCGTCGGCGGATGCTCGGGAAAGCACAGGAGCCAGTTCGATGCTGATGCCTTCAAGCTCGTAAAACGCCTTAGAGAGACGTGCCAATGACTGCTTGTCCTCTCTTGAGCTCACTAGGCGAAGGATAGCGTGTAGTACCCTCAAAGGAGCGCTTTTAAATTCGTCTTTGCGCGCAGCGTAATAGACCGTAACGCCCGCCTTTTCAAGTTTCCTCCCAACTAGATCAATAAGTTTTTTCGTTCTGGCAAGAACAGCGCAGTTTGTCCGTTCTTCCACACTTCTTTGTAATATATCATCTGCGATCCACAAAGCTTCTTCATCTAAAGAGTTGAAACGAAACACTCGCACAACATCGTTGCTTTCACCCTGCTTTACCGCTTTTAGGGGTTTCTTTCCAACCGAGCGATTTAGGTTATTTTCAATGAGTGCGTTGGCCAATCCAATGACCTGCGGAGGGCAGCGGTAGTTTTCCGGAAGCTGCAACTCCGAGACACCGAAGTTATCCCGAAGTGATTGAAGCCTTTCTGGACTCGCCCCATTCCATTGGTAAATGATCTGATCATCGTCAGCCACGATAAACAACGTGGAAGGATCGGGCTGAGCGATAAGCGAGAGAATCTGGTATTGGGATCTATTAGTGTCCTGAAACTCATCGACGAGTATATGCTTGAAAACCTTGCGAACATGTTTAACTAAAAATGGAAATTTGTTCAAAAGGTCGAATGATTCGGCAATCAGACTAGGGAAATCGAGCGAATTTGTCCGGCGTAGCGCTTCTCTGTAAGCACTATAGACGCGAGCCAGAAGAATAGCGCTTTCCACGTTAGCGTTTTGGAGCAAAGTTTCCGCCTGCTCTACTGGAACGCATTGCTCAAGAAGGTCTGTAACCGCAGGCAAAAGCTGCGTGGCCTCGAAATGATCGGGAAGCGAGCAGGATAGGTCTTTGCGGAGTTGTCCAATAACATCATCCAGCAACGCCTCACGATCAATGTCATTAGAAAGAATCTGAAAATCCGGGCGAAAACTGAGATGGTTGCCGTGTTGTTGGAGCAATTCGGCTGCGTAAGAATGGAAAGTGGTAAGGCGTACCCGGCCAAGCTCGCTAGGCACCAGTTCCTCGACCCTGCCGCGCATCTCGGCGGCGGCCTTGTTAGTGAAGGTCAGCGCCAGAATCCGAAAATGCTGCCCGGCGGATTGTTCCAGAATCCGGGCAATCCGACAGGTCAGCACTCGTGTTTTGCCAGAGCCCGGCCCCGCCAATACTAGGAGAGGCCCCTTGTCCCACAACACAGCCTCACGCTGGTTTTCGTTAAGCGAGGATAAGTCGATCATTTCTCTTAGTCTCCGGCCAGTTGAACAACACGGTCGATGATGTCTTTAATTGTCTGCGGGATAGCGCTCACACCGCGCTGCCGAACTTCAGTGATCAATGCCTGAGCGAAAGCTGGTTTACCGCCTGCCTGTTTGATAGCTGCTTTGATCAACAATTTCGTTCTTTCGCCGTCGTTGCCCGCTGCTTGGGTTGTGATTTGAGCTTTGCGGGTATCTGACACCATGTTTTCGATGAAGCTTTGATAATTGTTGTGCCAGAATTCATGCTCGATATCTGCATGACTCAATGCTCTTGCTCGATCCGCGAGGATTTCGCCTGTTGCAAGATAGTTATTTGCACGATTCACATAATCATTTCCGGCCTGATCTCCATCGGCCATAAGAAACCACTGTATCCCTAACGACTTGGCAAATTTTATAAATGGCTCTCCTTTGTCGATAACTTGGCTGATTTCCAAAACAGAAAAACTGATCTGATCCTGTGAATAACCCATCACATCGAAAAGTAGCGGCATGAGATGATAATCTGATTCACCTTCAACTAGCAGCCAACAGCGGGAAAACAAATAATGCCCCCTGGCAAGACGAATGTTGTAATCAATAGCCTGGAGCTCTCGATCAGTAAATAGGCCACTTTCTACCTGACCGACTTTTGTTTCTCCATTGTGCTTGTAAAGTCTACGCAGTGTGATAATCGGCACCCGCGAAACGAGTTCCCCAGAATGGCTCGTCACAAGAATCTGCCCAGTCATATTTTCCAGAAACGATCCCAGCGAACGGATTGCCGAGGGGTGAAGATGCGCTTCGGGTTCTTCAAGCGCTAGGATCGGCGTGGATTCTGGGGCGTAGGACTCAGCTAGGTTGGCGGCGGCGAAGGCTTGGAAGAGCATCAACACGGCAAGGCTCTGGGTGCCTTCGCCATGACGTTGCAAGGGAAGTTTCGCGCCATAGCTGGATTTCAGATGCACTTGGATTTTACCGACCATATCGAAGACGCGGGTCGGAATCGCCTCCAAGACCACCGGCTCGGCAGAATCCAGCGGAACCAGTCGCTTCGTGTCAGCGATCTTATTCGTTACTTCGGTTAACCCGGCATTCGCGCCTATAACCGATGTGTTGACCTCCCGGAGCATTTCTTCGAGCCGTTCCCTTTGGTCGTCGGGAAGTTGGATGGATTTCAAAAACCCGCTCCAGAATTGGCCACGCTGCCCGAACTCTTGGGAGGCATCACGAAGTGCGGAAAGAAGGAAGAACGGCACAAACCGAGAAATCAAATTGAGCGGTGTCGCGTTCTTCAGGGGTAGCTCAACACCGTTTTTATCCAGAAAGGCCCATTTAGTTTCAAACGATCCAGATTCGGCCTGATAGCTTCCTTTTGCCTGCAACCATATATGAGTCAAACTAACGGCCATATCCAACTGAATAACTTCATTCATCTGTTGGACAACCGTGTCGGGCCACTCGCCTTCCCGTTCTTCTGCAAAATGCAGGGTAATAAAAATTGGGTCGGCTGTTTGCGGCGCGGCATGAGCGTTATTCAGATGGAAATCGTATTCAGTGAACCGACCATCTCGCCGTACGCCGAAACCACGCGTCAACACCAGCCGTATGGCCTCCAGAACGGTTGATTTGCCCGTATTATTCTCACCAATAAGCACGCTCAAGCCGTCAAGGGGCAGATTCAGAGAGCGGATGCCGCGAAAGTTTTCTATTTTGACTTCAATAAGTCTCATCGATCTAATTCCTCAGTCAAAATCCAATGCAAATAGGTGGTCAGAATCCGATGCTCATCAACACTTTGTTTTCTTAATGCCCCGCATGTCTTTCCCAAAACGTCGCCGGAGTCACGATGGGATAGCGGCCGGCCAAGGCCAGCAAGTCTTTGTCTCCGGTGATGAGGTAATCGACGCCTGAACCTTGAAGCGCCGCCAGCAAGGTTCCCAGCACGGGCTGGTCGGCGGCATCGCGTAAGTCTGGATCTACACCGGACAGAGATTCGATGGTTTCGGCTTGGATGGAAAGGGCATCCACCCAATCATCAATCTCCGCCGCCGATAGGCCATGTCGATTCGACAACCGGGGCAACACGCGGCGCAACTCTTCCAGGATATAAACCGAAAGCAGCACGTCCACCGAGCCGTGACGCCAAGCCGCCAGGATTTTGCCTGGCACACTGGATGGATAGGCCAAGCCTGAGAGCAGCACGTTCGTATCCAGCACCACGCGCAAAGTCGCCATGGCGGATCAAGCTTGCTTGGCGGTCAAACCTGCCTGCGCCCGCTCAAGCTCAATCGCCGCCTCGATTTCAGCGATTCCTTCCGCTTCCGGCACCTCCGCAAAGCCCGCCTCGATGCGTTGGCAGAGCGCGTCGAAGCGGCCTTGCATCCGGCGAATGCGTTCAAACAACCGGGCGTCAACCAAAGCAGCCACCGGCTTGCCGTCTTTGTTGATGATGACGCTATCGTGCCGGTATTGCACTTGGTTGAGCATTTCGCCCAGGTTCTGGCGGAAAGTGACTGCGCTGGTTTCGGTAATCATGAATGCCCTCGTTAGTATGACCGTAATGGTCATTATGGGTTAGGGGCTATGGGGGTCAACGCTCTTTAGGGCATCCGCTTTGGACAGTCAGTGGCTTGACCCTGCCCACCCTTCCCTTTTGCAAAGCCATCAATGCAAGCTCCGCATCATCTGCCGCCGAATATCATCCGCTTGGGCAAACGCCTCCTGGGTCAGTACCACTGCGTTGGCCGCGTCCGGCTCGATGCTCATGAAGCTTTCGTAGGCCAGAAGCCCTT
>CAZOTR010000250.1:0-2847 GCA_964582755.1 uncultured Methylococcaceae bacterium
TCGTCCAGGGTGAGGTACATATCGACTTTGGTGGGATAGCCCCAATCGACGATGAAAACGTCCAAACCGAGATTGAGCAGATTGCGGATCATGCTCCGGTCCGGCTGCAAGTCCAGCATGTACTGCCGGTTCACCAGCGCGTAGACGATCAACACCGGCGTCCGGCAACTGCCGGGGTCTGGCCGGGCGTAGCGGTAAACTTTGAGTTTGTCTTCCTGGTAAACCAATTCCTTGGGCGCAGTGCCCACATCGATTTCATCGACCTCGGTCAACGCTCCAACACCCTTGATAAAACGGGCATTGAGGTCGCCGAATTCCTTAATCAAGGATTTTTCATCGAAGGCCAAGAATGGAGTCTTCATGGGGTTGCCTCCTTGAGTTGCTTTTCGAGCATCTTCACTTTTTTCTTCAAGTCATAAACGGTCTTATAAAGATCGTCCATTTCCGAGCGCAGCACCACGGGAAGGTCGTAGAGCTGCATTTCCATGACCTTGAAATAATGTTTCCTGACATTCAGGCCGGCGTCGAGCAATTCCGCCTGCAAGCGCGCAAAGCCCTCGGTTTTGAATAGCTCGAAATAGGCTTGCTCGCTGACATCGATCCAGATATCGAAAAACTCGTCGAACTGCTTGATTTCCTCGCCGGACTGGACTTTGTCCGCCAGCCGTTCAATGACTTTTTCCAAGGCCACCAGGCCAGTGGTATACATCATGTGCTGGTATTCGATGCTCTTTGCCGCGTACACCGACAAGTCGTCGAAGCCGCGCAACAGCAACTCGACTTTCTCCCGGTCCTTGCCGACCGGCGGCACATGAAAAGTCCTGCCCACCGTGCCGTCGAAGGCATTGAACAGCGCATGGAAGATCTTGTGGAATGCCTCGGGATGGCCCTCGGCGAACTGGGGAAAAGCACCCAGGCTTACGCCTGTGGCATCGGCCCAAGGTTTGCTGAAACGCTCGGCGGAGCCGGTGCAAAGCTCCATCAGTTTCGCGGATTGTTCAAGCATCAGCTTGGCGGCTTCCGGCTCAAAGCCAAAAACCTTGTCTATCAGGTCCTTGTATTGGGCGGGCGACACAAACGCCCGGTAAGCCTCGGGGCTTAGGCTCTTGTCCGACAAGGCTTTCATCAGCGGAAACCAAAGCTCGTACAGTTTCCGGTAGGCAGTGGTGCCCCCCAGGATTTTGGCGACATTGTCCTTGATGACTTTATTGTCGCTGTTGCCGCCCTTGCCTAGGGAATTCAGCACGGCCTTGGACCATGAGGAATATAAATCCTCGAACCCGCTATTCCCTCCCGGACTGGCCGGGGCTTGCTGGGCCAGGAACAACTGTTGGGTCCGCTTGGTGGTTTCAATAAATCCGTCAAACAAGGTTTCCTGTGTTTTTTGCCAAGCATCGAAATAGTTTTTCATATTGTCCATAAATTGTTTCCCCCTTAAGGTGGGCGTAACCGATTAGACGTTTATAGCCCCCGCCTTAACCCTCTCCCCTAGGGAGAGGGTGCTGATACGCACGTTACCACAAGGAAAGGGGGATGGGCGTGGGTTTGCGGCTACGAGGTTTCCGCCGTCTTCTTGTCAGCTTGTTTAAGATATTCGGTGAACCCTTTGACTAGTGTCTGGCTCTGCTCTAGTTGGATTTCCAGCGTCTTTTGCCAGGATTCTTGCACCTTTGAGACTTGCTCGTTGAACAGTTCGGATGAGCTAATCACGGTGTTGAACCAAGTGTTGAACAATTTAGCCACTTCCTTGCTTTGCGGATTGTCATAACTGCCGACCGAGGCGAGAAAAGACTCTTGGGTCTTTTTCATCGAGTCCAGCCAATGCGAGCGGAATACCTCTTGCGACTTGAGTGAAGTCTCAAGAAATTCCTTCTGGGTTTTTGCCCATGTGTTAAAAAAATCTAAGCCTGTGTCCATAGTCGTGTCCTCGTCAAGTTGCGGTTGTTACGTCAGCGTTGGCGGCGGGCGCCGTCTTAACTGCCTGCTTTGAATTGCCGGATGGCTTCAAAAAACGTATTGGCCACTTCGGCATTCATTTTGATTTGCTTGTCGATGATACTGTGCCAAGCCTGCTGGGCTTTCTCACCGCCTTCGCTAAAAAGATTGAACTGCAAATCCTTGATCATGTTTTTCAGGAGTTGGTTTTCGGCTTTCAACGCGGCATTTTCATCGACGACTTCCTTGTGTTTGGCGGTGGTCACAAACCCAAGCGCCTTGTACCAATCCGCCAAGCGCTCGCACATCTCCTCGGAATAGGGGAACGCCTTGCCATAATCCGACAGTCCCCAAAATTGCTTGGCCGCCTCCATGCCTTCCTGCTGGGCCTTGGCGGCAAATTCGGCGAATCCCGTCTTGAACAGCGGATTGGCGAACAGATCCAGCATGTTTTTAAACATGTCTTCAGTTTTGTGCATGGCAAATCCTTCCTGTGGGCGCTAGTCGGTGGCGACGGCTTAGGTTTCCTCGGGCTTTTCCTGCGCTCCCCCGCCGGGGGAAGCGGCCTTGTCCGTCTCCTGCCGCCCGGCGGGCGGGGCGGCGGGCATCCAAAACGCCCAGGGATTCAGCGCCATCTTGGCGAACATCTCGACATCGGTGACCGAGCCGACTTGTTTGAGCCAGGAACCGAGCAGGCCGAAGTAATTTTTCAGATCCCAGCCCGAGTTGACCAGAAACGGCAAGGCCCGGTTGAGATCCCGGATATAGGCCCGCAGCACATAGGCCACGTTGATGTCCGGGTCGCCGAACTGGCTAAGATGGGCTTTCAGTTTTTCGTACTCTTCTTCGTCCAGCCGTAGCGTGACAGGCTTGAGCGCCATAAGTCCTCCGGGAGCATGTCATGTGTATGCT
>CAZOTR010000250.1:2947-5431 GCA_964582755.1 uncultured Methylococcaceae bacterium
CCTATGCAAAAGGGCGGGGCGCTTGGCCTGGCCGGCCACGGCAACATGGGCGCGGATTGGGAGTTCAGCGGCAGGGGCGGAGGGCGGCAGCCCGCAGGCGGCGTGGAAAAGCGGAAGGTGGCGGGGGCCACGGCTGGCAATCCCCAGAGGACGCCAGCCGTGGCAAGCGGCTGTGGACAAGCCGGCGAAATGGCCGGCATCAGGCTATCGGCTTTGCCGACCCTGCTGATACCCCTGCTGGTAGGCGTTTTGCTCGGACTTTTTGTGCTGGTCATAGAGATAACCGCCCACCAAGCCCGCGCCGGCGCCGATGGCCGCGCCCATGCCGGCATTGCCCGCGATGGCGCCGATGACGGCGCCGGTCGCCGCGCCGCCGGCGGTTCCGGTCGCCACGCGCCGTTGCGAGTCGGACATGTTCGCGCATCCCCCCAAGCCCACGGCCAACACCATCAAAAAACCGACGATTCTTTTCTTCATATTCAACCCCTAGCCTTCAAGGCAATCATAATTGGCGAAATCAACCCTTGCATGGCCAAGATTCGGCGAGGAACTTGGCCAGGGTATCGACGGCGCGGTCTTTGGCATACTCGGGATGGGACTTGGCCCACTGGATGTACGCGGCGATGGCCTCGTTGCGCGTGGGTTTGGGCTCGGGATGGCAAACCACTGGCTTCATCCCAGGGCCGCTGTAAAGCGCTTCCTGGTAGTGGTAGGCGCCCACCAGATAGCCATGGCAGAAATTGATCGCCGCCGTGTAGAGCGGGTCGGCGGGGGCCGTGGTGCAAACGTCGATGATGTCTTGTGTGCTGCGGACCACGAATTGCTCTTGGGTCACGGCCTGGGCCTGGAGGCTCAGGCCGGCAAGAGCGCCTAAATTAAAGCAAATCAGTTGACGGATCAGCTTACGCATTATTCCTCCACATTGTTTGAGTAGAGCAGGAAACAGTCACTCGAAAGGCGGCACCGCCTGCGGCCCCCATTTAGGCATCCCAGGCAAGCCGGCACCGGCGATTCTCATTGTAGGCCAAATTCCTGCGGGGCATCCCGGCTTAAACAAGGCCGGGCCGCCGCGTCAGGCGCCGACCGTGTGGATTTTGAGAAAGTTAGTGCCTTTCGCATGGCGGGTGGGGATGCCGGCCATGATGAGGATCTTGTCCCCCCTCTGGGCCAGCCCATGCCGCAACAGCGTGGCATTGGTCTGGGCGCACAGATCCTCGAAGGTTTCGACTTCCTCGCCGATCAACAGCGGGATGACGCCCCAGACCAGGTTCAGCCGATGGTAGATCTTGGCATGGGGAGTCAACGCCACGACCGGGACGGACGGGCGTTCCTTGGAGGCCAGCAAGGCGGTGTAGCCCGAGCTGGTGAACGCGGCGACCAGCCGCAGCGGCAAGATCTTGTCGATCACCAGCAAGGCTTCGCTAAGGGCGTGGGTTTCGTCATTGTCCGGCGGCGGCGCGTTGGGAAAGCTCAGATCCTTCTCCACCTCCTGCGCGATCTTCGCCAGCATCTGCACGGCCTTGACCGGAAATTCGCCGACCGCCGACTCGCCCGACAGCATGACCGCGTCGGTGCCGTCGATGATGGCGTTGGCGACATCGCTGGCCTCGGCCCGCGTCGGGCGCGGGTTGCGGATCATGCTGTCGAGCATCTGCGTGGCGGTGATGGTCGGGATGCCGCGCCGGTTGCACAGCTTGATGATGCGTTTTTGCAGTATAGGCACCCGCTCCGGGCTCATCTCCACGCCCAAATCGCCCCGCGCCACCATCACCGCGTCGGTGACCGCGATGATCTCCTCCAGATTGTCGATGGCCTGCGGCTTTTCGATCTTGGCGACGACCGGCACGTCGGCGTAGCCCTTCTGCGCCAGCAAGGCTTTGAGGGCGAGGATGTCCTCGGCCTTGCGCACAAAACTTAGCGACACCCAGTCCACGCCCTGCGCCAAGCCGAAATCGAGGTCGCGTTCGTCCTTCTCGGTCACCGACGGCAGGCGCAGGTCCAGGCCCGGAAAATTGACGCCCTTGCGGCTTTTCAGCACGCCGCCTTCGACCACCCTGCACAGCACGGCCCCGGCGCGGACCTCCTCGACCCTTAGTTCAAACAGGCCATCGTCCAGCAAGACCTGCTCGCCGGCCCGCGCCTCGTCGGCCAGATGCGGGTAGTCGATGGGAATGCTGCACGCTTGCCCGGCATATTCGGCGGCGGGAACCAGGCTGACCGTCCCGCCCTCGGCCAGTTCGACCTGTCCGTTTGGCAACTGGCCGACGCGGATCTTCGGGCCTTGCAGGTCTTGCAGCAGAGTGATCGGCGAGCCGGTCTCCTGCTCCACCGCCCGCAGCAAAGCGACCGTGCGGGCGTGGTCTTCGTAGGAGCCGTGGGAAAAATTCAGCCGGGCGACCGCCATGCCGGCCCGGACCATGGCGGTGAGGACTTCCGGCGAACTGCTGGCCGGGCCGATGGTGGCGACGATTTTGGTGCGGTGGG
>CAZOTR010000251.1:0-5394 GCA_964582755.1 uncultured Methylococcaceae bacterium
CGCCCAGGAACGCCTGAAAGAACTGCATGCCCGCTGCCATCCCAGAGGCTAATGGGATTTCCTGATAACATGGCAGACACCCCACACAGGACCGGACCACCCATGAGCAACGACATCCACCCCACCGCCCACATCGCCCCCGGCGCGAAGCTAGGCCAACAAATCAGCGTCGGCCCCTTCGCCGTCATCGAAAGCCACACCGAAATCGGCGACGGCTGCCAAATCGGCGCCCACGCCATCATCCAACCCTGGGTGCGGATGGGGCAAAACAACATCGTCCACCCCACCGCCGTGCTGGGCGGCTTGCCGCAGGATCTAGGCTTCCAGCCGGAAACGGAAACCTGGGTCGAAATCGGCGACAACAATGTCTTCCGCGAAGGCGTCACCATCAGCCGCGCCACCCAGCCCGGCGGGGCCACACGCATAGGCTCCGGCTGTTATTTCATGAACAACTCCCACATCGGCCACGATTGCCAAGTCGGCGACCACAACATCCTCGCCAGCAATGTCGCCTTGGGCGGGCATGTCCAGGTCGGCGAGCGCGTGTTCTTCGGCGGCGGCGCGGTGGTGCATCAATTCTGCCGCGTCGGCAGCTACGCCATGCTGCAAGGGCTGGCCGGCATCAACAAAGACGTGCTGCCGTTCATGATGGTCGGCGGCCGCCCCGGCCAGCACTACCGGCTTAACCTCATCGGCCTGCGCCGCGCCGGCATCGACGGCGAACGGCTCAAAGCCGTCTCCGCCGCCATGCGCCGGTTGCGCGGCAAACAGTCCCTGGACGGCCTGCCGGACACCCCCGAACTGGCCTATTTGCGGCAATGGCTGGAGGCAGGCGGCAAACGCGGGATACTGCCTTTTGTGGACATCCACAAAGACGCGGACTAAACCCAAGCGCGGCTTCCCGGCCTGCAAAAGGGAGGTGGATTCAATTGATTGAAATGTAGGAGCGGGCCATGCCCGCGATCTTGGGCCTCACCCATTGCCCGAAGCTTTTCGCGGCCACGGGCCGCTCCTACGGAAACTATCAATAAATCAATTAAACCCACCTTTCGCAAAAGCATGATGACGACAGTGAAAGTGCGGCTATGAGTCCGATAGAAACCATCATCCAAACCCTGCGCGAAGACTACCCCAAGCTCCAGGCCATCTACCTATTCGGCTCCTGGGGAACCGCAGACGAATGGCCCGACAGCGATGTGGACATCGCCCTGCTGTTACCCCCGGACGAGGCCAAGACCCTGGACTTGCGGCGGCTGATCGACAGCCAAATCCGCTTGGAGTCCGTCTTGCGCAAACCCGTGGACCTGCTCAACGCCAGGCAAATATCCACAGTATTCCAGAAAGAAATCACCATGGCGGACCGGCGCATTTACACCGCCAACGCCTACGCCGCCGACGAGTTTGAAATGCTGGCTTTGTCGTTTTATCAAAAGCTCAACAAAGAGCGGGCGGAAGTGCTGGCCGAAGGCTTGCGCAGCGGGAGTTTCTACGCGCCATGAACGAGATTGTCCTAAACAAAAAAATCAGCATAGAGCGCTGCGTCAAACAAATCAGGGAATACTACGCGCTGAACCCAGACATTCCGTTTGCGCAAGACTATCTCAAGCAAGACGCCATCGCCATCAACCTGCAACGCATCTGCGAAACCTGCATCGACATCGCCAATCATTGGATAAAGCGCAAGAAACTTGGCCTGCCGCAAGACAGCGCCGACGCCTTCGCCCTGCTACACCGTGCGGGCGCGATCCCGGAGGACATGAACCGTGCGCTGAAAGGCATGGTGGGTTTCCGCAATGTGTTGATCCATGAATATAAAAAACTGGATCCCGGCATTATGCAGGCTGTTATCGAACAGCATTTGCGCGAGCCTTTGGAGTTTGCCAATTTGGCTTTGCAGGCGCTGGACTAAACCAGCCTGCATTCACTGGTTCCCACGCTCCAGCGTGGGGAACCAGTCTTGACCGCTCCAACGGTCGGCTACGAGGCGCTGGAGCGCCAAAGCAGGCATTCCCACGCTGGAGCGTGGGAACGAGAAGATCAGGAAAGTCAATGGCATTTTCGCGGATCAACAGGCCATCCGTAGGAGCGCCCCATGGGCGCGACCGATTTCGCACCCGTCGCTGGGTTTTCGCGGGCATGGCCCGCTCCTACGCCCCTTAGCACTATTCACGGGTCTTGGAGGCATCCCGCTCGGCGAAATGTTCCAGCAGCAGGCGGTGGATGAACTGATACCCGCCGCCGACTTTGCGCAGTAGGATCAAGCGGGCGGCATAATCCAGGAAACGCGCATACTGCATGGGCGTCCGCCGTTCCAGCGCCAACAGCAGGCGCAATAGGTAATGCTGGATGACCGCCCAAGCGCCAAACAACATCACTCCCCCGAAAAGCCCTATGAAAAGCGACCCGCTAACACTGGCGAAGCTCATTGCAGCATAGCCGGTCCCGAGCAGTCCCAGCCAGAAAGCCACACCCACCAACAAACCGAAGGGCAGCCCATAGCGCAGGACATTTTTACCCGAGGCAAGAATGCCTTGGTTGACATGGATTCGCGTGGCGGGGATTTTGTTGTCGAAGCCTTGATGTGCAATCACTGCCAGTGAAGCAACGAACCCTGCTGTCATGGCTAACGGCCAATCGGACAGCAAAGCCACGCCTTGGAAAAAGTTTCCGATGGCAAATATTGAACCTATTATCAACGCCGCCAAAATAAACACAAACAAACTACCCCGCCATCCGAAGCGCTTAAGCTTGTCCCAAGACCAAGCCAGCTTCTCCACAGGCGTAATCGTGCCGCTAGTCAGACAAAAAATTACAGCCACAAACAAACCCAAGGCTAGGCGTGCCATCGGATTGGCTGCGTATAACATGGCATAAAAAAACCCACCGTAAACCAAGCCCGTCAGCCCACGATAGCCCACCCTTCCAGGTAGCCAATCGGGCTGTAGATATTCCAACAAAAACACCGTCTGCCCGCGTTGCCGCATATGCTTCGCCAGCCAAGCCAAGCCCGCCAGCACCTGGGCTTTGGGATAGGGCGGCGCTTCGCCCTTGCGCCGCTCGAACATCTTGGCGATGTAACGCTCGAATAATTCGCCGCGCTTGTCCAAGCCGCCGTCGGCGCTGGCTTTAATATCGGCCAGGCTCAGGCCATGATAGGCCAAGGCCATGATGCTAAGAAACAAAGGCGATTGCGCCAGTGTTTGCAATTCGGCGTCTTCCTTCAACAGCCCGCGCAGCCCCGCCCAAGCCTTGCCGCCCGCCGCCAAGTATTGCTCGATTTGGACAGGGCGCAAAGGCAGCAGGTTGACGGCGGCATTCAGGCGCAGTTTGATGGCCGGGGCCAGTTCCTCGTATTCCTTCTTGCGGCAGGCCACCACCAAGCCGGTCAAACCCGCCTCTTGCGCAAAGCCGTTGATGGCCTGGGCGCAAGCCCCGCGCTTGTCTTCCCCGACTTCGTCCAAGCCATCGAGCAAGGGCAGGATCAAATGCCCGCGCAGCCAGCCTGCGCCTATGGCCCTGGGTATTTGGTAGATGGCGAATAACTCAAAAGCCATCCAGTCCAGCAAAGGCAGTTGCTTTTCCTGCCAACTGGACAAGGTGAACACCACGGGAATGGGTTTGCTTTCATCGCGCCGCGCCTCTTTGAGCAAATCCCGCGTCAATTCCAACAGGCTGGTGGTCTTGCCCGAACCCGGCTCGCCGAGGATCAACAAATGCCGCGCCGCTTGTTTGTTGAATACCTGGGTGATGGTGGTTTTCGGCGGCAACGGGTGGTTTTCCTGGTTGGGCAATTCCACCCGGAAATTCAGAGGATGCTCCACTTGGCGCGGCTGGGATTCCTTGTCCAATTGCAGCAACACCATTTCATGCAAGGAACCCTGCAAGGTGTCGGTGATCCAGACTTTCTCGACCCCCTCAAGCAGGCAGAGCAATTCGGCGCGTTTCCTCCGTTTTTCTTCGGCTTGCAGGCGTTGCGGGTCTGGCTTGTTTTGCGCCAGCAGGCTGAAAATACCCACCAAACCGCTCACCACCCCCACCATCCAGCCGCCAAAAACCACATATTTGTTTTGGTTGAATGTCTCGACGATTTCGCCGAAGAAAAAATACAGCGAGACGGAAAAAGCCAGGATTACAAGCAGCAGCAGGAAGGCCAAGCGTTTGGATTTTTTATCCATAAAGGCGGACGGGTGAGTCTGAGGGCGATGGCTAGGGCGCGATTATTTTGAACCTTAACGAAGCATGGCGGGGTTTGCAAGCCATGCGCGGCGAGTCAAGCCGTCGTGCCGGGATTCGGGAAGTAGGGCAACAGCGGGAACGCTTGGGAAAGCGCTCCCACGGCCAAGCATTTGGCCTACTCTGACATACCGGGCTGATTAACCGATACGGCAAACTTCCGCCCCCGGCACACAGGCCAAAAGCCGGTCTATGCTGGCCGGGTTTCCTCGTTCCCACGCGCCGCGTGGGAATGCCGTTAGGGCGCGCCGCGCCCCGAAGCGGCCCGCAGCGCGGGCCAACTGAGTTCCCACGCAGCGCGTGGGAACTAGAAAAACATAAGGGATAACATCGCCTAAAGCGATGTTATCCATTGCCGCCGCGACCCAAGCCGGATCGGAACCGACCGGAGTGCAAAGCTTGCCTTGCGCCCAGTTGACCAAATGCGCAAGGCAAGCCTTGCACTCCCCAAGCGATACTATTACTATCAATAGCAAGACCATCCACAGAGGCAAGCCATGCAAATTCTCGCCCACATCCCCGACGACTTGGCGACCCGTTTCAAAGCCGCCGTGCCGGCCCGCCAGCGCAGCGCTTTCATCGCCGACCTGCTGAGGAAGGCGCTTCCCGAAGAAGAAGACGCCTTGTATCACTTGGCGGTGGCGGTCGAGCAAGACCAAGCTTTGAACGAGGGGCTAAAAGATTGGGACGCCACCGTCGCGGATGGCTTGGAGGACGAGCGTTGAAGCGGGGCGAAGTGTGGTGGGTCTGCCTAGACCCTACGGTGGGCAGTGAAATCCGCAAAACTCGCCCGGCGGTGATCCTGACCGTCGATGCGCTGAACAAAGCGAGAAAGACCGTGGTCGTCGTCCCGCTATCCACTTCGGCCCAACCCAGACCGCCGATAGTCGTGGCGACACCTTCATCCGGGCCTGATTCGGTGGCAGTCTGCGACCAGTTGCGCACGGTGGACAAAACCCGGCTGGTTTCACAAATTGGCGTCTTGTCACCGGCAGATGTCCGGGCAATCAGCCAAGGCGTCAAACAGGTATTGGGCCTACTCTGACATACCGGGCTGATTACCCGGCACGGCAATAGTCCGCCCCCTCACACAAGCCAAAAGCCGATCAACACTCGCCGGGTTCTTAGGCGGATTGGGCATCGCGCAGGCTTGCAGCAAAT
>CAZOTR010000252.1:0-5375 GCA_964582755.1 uncultured Methylococcaceae bacterium
TGCGGAAGTTGGTGGACACCAATACCCCGGTTCCCGGCGGCACGGGCAATTTCAAGGAATTTATCACCTATGACTACAGCAGTCCCTCCAGCTATTCCTTGAACGGGGGCAAGTTGGTGTTCATCGGCAGGGATTCGGCGAACAAGGACGGCATCTTTGTGGTCTCCACCGTTGACGGTTCCTTGACCAAGGTCATCGCGGTGGGCGATTCGCTGGGCGATGGGCGCACCGTGCTACGCAACGCTGGCGACGGCGTAAACGAATCATTTGATGGTCCCATCTTCGGCAATGATTCGCTGCGGGAAAACCGCTTGGTGTTTGAAGTGCATTTCACCGACCCGGTCAAAAAAATCAACGGCAAGGCGGTGTATCTGGCCTCGCTGCCGGCGACCGTGCAAGCCTTCCAGCTTACCGTGACCAACAACAATGCGGCGGGCGGCACCGTCAGCAGCGATGTCGGCGGGATTGCCTGCGGCCCCACCTGCACAGCGCTGGTCGCCGCCAACACCGCCGTCACCCTCACCGCCACGCCGTCCGCCGGCTACCAGTTCGGCGGCTGGGGCGGCGCCTGCGCCGGCACGGGCGTTTGCCAGGTCACGGTGGGCGCGGCGGTCACTGTCACCGCCAGCTTCGCCGCCAGCCAGACCTCCAGCGCCGAATGCCTGTTCGGCTGGGCGGAAAAAAATTATCCCGCCCTGTTTGCCCCGGCCGGCGCCGCCACGGCGGTCACGGGCGTCTACACCTACCGCCATTATCCGGCCACTAACAGCTACCTTGGCGTTTCCACGGTCAATAACCGGGTCTATTACCTGGGGGCCGACGGGCAATTGCAGGATGAAGGCCCGCTGTCGGATTGGCTGCCGAAGGCTGGTTGCCCAACCCCGCCCCCCTCCCAGGGCGACTGCCTGTTTGCGTGGGCGGAGCAAAATTATCCGGCCTTGTTTGCCCCGGCGGGCGTCGCCACGGCGGTGGCCGGCGTTTACACCTATCGCCATTATCCGGCCAGCAACAGCTACCTAGGCGTTTCCTCCGTCGACAGCCATGTGTATTACCAAAGGGTTGACGGGCAATTGCAGGATGCGGGGCTGTTGTCCAAATGGTTGCCTCTGGCGGGTTGCCAGTGAACGCAGCAGCGGTGGATGGCGGACAAGCCGTCTAGCGACCAGCCCACGCCTGGCGGGCCATTGCCGCTTTGGCTGTTGTAGTGGGGGGAGAGCGTTGGGCCATGCCTGCCGTTCCGGGCGGTACGGTGGGCGGGATGGTGTAGGTGGCCGCGCCGAAATCGCCCGTCCTATGCGAGAATAAGCCCAGTTTGTCCATGCTATTCCCAATCCCCCAAGGGCAGGTGGCTTAATCCTATGGAGCTTGACTGGTCGACTTTCCTGCTGGAGATCCTGAATTTTCTGGTGCTGCTGTGGATTCTCAAGCGCTTCCTCTACAGACCCGTGTTGGACACCATCGCCAAACGCCAAGCCGGCATCGCGCAAACCCTGGCTGCCGCCCAGGCCGCCAAGGCCGAGGCGGAGGCTTTGCAAACCCAGTACGAAAGCCGACTAGGCCAGTGGAGCGCGGAGCGGGAGGCGGCGCGGGAGGGGCTGCGGCGGGACATCGCCGTGGAACGGGAGCGCCTGCTGGCGGCCGTGGAGCAGGAATTGGAGCGGGAGCGCGAGCGGGCGCGGGCGGTGGAGGAAAAGCTGCGGGCGGACCATTTGCGCAAATACCAGGAGGCCGCGCTGGAGCAAGGCACCCGCTTCGCTGCCCGCTTGCTGGCCGAGCTTGCCGGGCCGGAACTGGACCTCCGCCTGTTTGACCTGGCGCTGCGGCAATTGGACAACCTCCCTACGGAACGCTTGGACGCCATCCGTCTGGCCTGCGAGGAAGCGCCCGAGGAGGCCGAGGCGGTCACGGCTTATCCGCTGGACCCGCAACGCCGGCGGATGCTTGTGGATAAGCTGGGCGGACTGTCGGAAATGCCGGTGGCCTGCCGTTTTTCCGAAGACGCCGGTTTGCTGGCCGGGTTGCGCGTCACCCTGGGGCCGTGGGTGTTCCAGGCCAATCTGCAAGACGAGTTGAAAAGCTTCGCCGCCGCCGCCCATGAACCCGACTGAGCCGCCGCCGGATTTGCTGGGACGGCAAGCCCGCTGGCTGGACGCTTACCGGCTGGATCTGCGCGTCGCCGAGCAGGGGGCGGTGGTGTCCGTCGGCGACGGCATCGCCTGGATTGCCGGCCTGCCTTCCGCCGCGATGGACGAAATGCTGTTGTTGGACGACGGTAGCCAAGCCTTGGTGTTCGACCTCAACCAAGGCTTGTTGGGCGCGATCCTGCTTCATGACACCGAGCGGCTCACCGCCGGCACCATCGCCCGCCGCGCCGGCCAGCCGCTGGGCATTCCGGTGGGCGACGGCCTGCTCGGACGCGCCGTCGATCCCTTGGGAATCCCGCTGGACGGCCTGCCGCCGTTTGCCCGTGACGGCTACCAGCGGCTGGAGCGCGATTCCCCGGCGATTGTCAGCCGCGATTTCGTCCACGAGCCGCTGTACACCGGCCTCAAGATCGTCGATGCGCTGGTCCCCATCGGCAAGGGCCAGCGCCAGCTCGTCATTGGCGACGAGGGCTTGGGGCGCAGTGCCTTGGGGTTGGATGCCGTCATCCACCAGCGCGGGCAGGAGGTCTATTGCGTGTATGTGCTGATCGGGCAAAAACGCTCCACCGTGGTCAACACTTTGCAGATTTTGCGCGACCACGGCGCGTTGAAATACACCTGCGTCGTGGTTGCCGAGGCCAGCGCCCTGCCAGGCTTGAAGCACCTAGCCCCTTACGCCGGTTGCGCCATCGCCGAATATTGGATGGAGCGCGGCCACGATACGTTGGTGGTGTACGACGATTTGTCCACCCACGCCCGCACTTACCGTGAGTTGTCCTTGTTGCTGCGCCGGCCGCCGGGACGCGAAGCCTACCCTGGCGACATTTTTTCCATCCATGCCGGCCTGTTGGAGCGTTCCACCTGCCTGAACGCGGCCCATGGCGGCGGCAGCATGACCGCCTTGCCCATCGTGGAAACCCAACAGGGCGACATCGCCAGCTACATCCCGACCAATTTGATTTCCATCACCGACGGCCAGATCTACTTGGACGCCGATTTGTTCGCCGCAGGCTTCCGTCCGGCCATCGACATCGCCCGTTCGGTCTCGCGCATCGGCGGCCGCGCCCAACATCCGGCGATCAAGGCCGAGGCGGGCCGGATGAAGCTGGATTATCTGCAATTCATGGAGTTGGAGGTGTTCACCCGCTTCGGCACGAAATTGGACGCCGCGATGGAGCGGCCCTTGCGCCGGGGGCGGCTGCTGCGGGAAATCCTCAAGCAGGACCGCCTTTCGCCGTTAAAGGTTGAGTGCCAGATGGCTTGGCTGGTCGCCTTCAACGACGGGCTGCTCGACCGCTTCGCGCCGGAGCGGATTAAGCCGGTGCTGGAACGCCTGCACCTTAGCGCCGGGGAGTCCGGCCTGCGGCTGGAGGCAGGCCGGGAGGAGTGGCGGCGGGCCGTGGCGGATTGGTTGGATGGCGCGGAGTAAGACCGGCGCGGTTTTGAAGGCCGCGTCGGCCTACAGTGGCGTGGGGGATTTGCCGTGAGCCGCCGCCGCGAACTGGAGCAACGCCTGCGCAAGCTGGGGGAAATCGGCGAGATCATGCGCTCGATGAAAAACCTGGCGCTGATGGAGACCCGCAAGCTTGCCCGCTTCCTCGACGCCCAGGAGCAAGCGGTGCGGCTGATCGAGGCGGCGGCGGCGGATTTCCTGTTCTTCCACCCCGGCTTCGCCGCGCAGGAGGCCGCAGGCGCGCAGGCGCTTCTGGTCATCGGTGCGGAACGGGGGTTCTGCGGGGATTTCAACGAGGAATTGCTGGCGGAGCTGGGGGCGGTCGCTGCGCCGATCCTCGCCGTGGGCGGCAAGCTCTGCGCCAGGTTGGAAGGGCATCCCGCCCTCGCGGGCCAGTTCGACGGCCCGACCGTGGCCGAGGATGTGACCCAGACGCTCAACCGGCTGGCGCCGGCCATCAACCGGCTGCGGCAAACCCATGCTTGTCCGGGGCTGGCCGTGTTGCACCACCGCAGCGGGGCGGAGGGGGTGAGCCGCAAAGCCTTGCTGCCGCCGTTCACGCCCCTTGCCGGGGTTCGGCCAACTAGCCTGCATCCTCCCGTGCTGAACCTCCCCCCTGGGCATTTTTTCGCCGAACTGGTCCATCACTATCTGTTCGCCGCCCTGCACGAGATTTTCTACGCCTCGCTGATGGCGGAGAACCAGCGCCGCATCCAGCATCTGGAAGGCGCGATCCAACGCCTGGAAGAAAAAACCGCCGGCTTCGCCCGCCAGTCCCGCACCCTGCGCCAGGAGGAAATCACCGAGGAAATCGAAGTCATCCTGCTCAGTGTGGAGGGGGCGGCCCGGCCCTAGCGTCTAATACTCAGGCGGGGGAAGGCGGCGGATCAAATCGTCCCAGGCGATGGCGACGCCGGGCAACACGCCCACCGGCGTTTCGCCGGACAGCTCGAACACATCCGGCTTGCCGAATCCGCCGTTTTCCAGGCGGTAGATGGTGACTATCCGGTCTGTGGGATGCACCAGCCAATACTCCCGCACCCCCGCCTGTTCGTAGGCGCGGCGCTTGCGGACATGGTCGTGGCTCGCCGTGGACGGGGACAACACCTCCACCGCGAGATCCGGCGCCCCGCGTACCCCCCGGCGGTCGAGCTTGCCAGGCTGGCAGACCACCAGGACGTCCGGCTGGACTACGGTGTCAACATGCCCGTCGGCCTCGTCGGCCTCGTCGGCCTCGTCGGCCTTGGGCAGGCGCACATCCAGCGGGGCGATGAAGGCGCGGCAAGGCTTGCCCTGCAAGGCTTGTCTGAGTTGAAAATAAATCTCCCCGGCGAAGTCTTGATGCTCCAGCGTGGGCGCGGGAGGGGCCATGGCATAAGCGACGCCGTCGATCAACTCGTAACGGACATCGTCAGGCCAGGTTAAATAGTCGGCATAGGTGTGCAGGTCTTGATCGCGCTGGGCAAGTGCCATGGACGGCCTCCAGTGTGTGGGGGTGGTTTATTCTAGCCCCGCCGGCATTGCGGCAAAAACTTTACGGCGGGATTGCAGGGGGAATGGCGCTCACGCCGTTACTGCTGCCAAGGGTCGATGTTGACGATGCCCAGGACCGCTCCTGTGGCGGCATCGACAAGCACCGTCTGGTCGTGCTGTTTCGCCCGCAGGGGCAGGAACTTGACCTTGGACGGGTCGAGTTGGTGGTTTTGCAGATAGGCCGTGAGTGTGTCGCGGGTTTCCGCGCCGCGCCCCATCAGCGAGTCCAGCGGCAGGGCTTTGCG
>CAZOTR010000253.1:0-5364 GCA_964582755.1 uncultured Methylococcaceae bacterium
TCCACCCCGTGGCGGGAAGAATGCCCGGCCACATGAACGTGCTGCTCGCCGAGGCGAAAGTGCCGTATGACATCGTGATGGAAATGGACGAAATCAACGAAGACTTCCCGCACACCGATGTCGCCATGGTCATCGGCGCGAATGACATCGTGAACCCCGGCGCGCAGGAAGACCCCACCAGCCCCATCGCGGGAATGCCGGTGCTGGAAGTGTGGAAAGCGAAAACCTCCATCGTCATGAAACGGTCCATGGCTTCGGGTTATGCCGGCGTGGACAATCCGCTGTTCTACAAAGACAACAACCGGATGTTGTTTGGCGACGCGAAGAAAATGTTGGATGAGGTTTTGACGCATTTGAAGGGATAAGCGTTAAGGTGGGCAGCGTCTTTTCGCCTGCCCACCGATTTTCTGGATATTGAGATGTCGAACGCTTATGAAGCAGCCAAGGCAGGAGGCAGGCACAAGGGGCTTGTCCGCCGTTTTGCCAACGAACGTGAAGCCGCTATACTAAAATCAATCCGCTCCTTGCAAAACATGATTCGGGAACATCAAGACAAAATCAACAACCCGATGAAATACCTAGAGCCAACCGTGTCGCTGTTTCATCGTCAAGACTTGGTTAGCCGCTACTGGCCCGAAGAGATTGAAAATTTCAAGCAGCAAATTGAAGTGTTGAACGGCATTTTGGAGGAGAGAAAAAATGAGCAACCAAGCTGATTACCGTTTTATTCTGGAAGAAACCCTAGCCGAATTGCGCGAACGGGCTGAACGGATACAGCCTAATTCGGCTTATGAAGAGGGGCGGTTGATGGCTTATTATGAGATATTGTCCGAGGCGGTCAACCAAGCGCGGGTGGTTGGGCTGGATCAGGACAGCATTGGATTAAAGGGATTCAAGCCGGATGGATTGCTAAAAAAGCCTCATGCGGCTTGAAGCCGCTTACGAACATGCGAAGTTATGTAGAGTACACATCGCTCACATTTTTCAATACCCAACATTCGTTAATGTGCGCGGTGCGCACCCTACCCGGCTAGCTAAGGAGCCATACTTTATGTCGCTGGATATTGCCTATAGCTCTGACATGGACTTGGTAATTGATGCTGAGCAAGCATACGAATATTTTTTGTTAGGGCGTATTAAAGACAAACGAGCTTTTCGCTGTCCTAGTGAAAATTGCCGCGCACAAATAACGTGTTGCAATATCGACAAAGACTTTCATGACATGAGGCAACATCAACATTTTAGGGTATATGGCATCCACTCCCCCGAATGTGAAATAAATAACAAAACATTTTTAATTCCTTCGTACACGCAAAAAAAAGAAAAACTACAAAGATCAAAAATCAACGAAAATTATGTTGATGAATTTGTTATATACCGACCGCAAAATTACTATGACGGCAAAACGCTTCTGTACGTTAGAAAAATAAAATACCCCTTATTAAAATATAAACCCCTAACGATAAAGATCGGAAATGCTGCGCCCCTCAGCACAAGCAGGGTTTATTCGGTTCGGTCAGTAATTAATAGATACAAAAGATATAAAGACAAAAACATGCTTGATTACAAGAAAATCAGAATAGACGGGGCTCTCACTCCTTATTCATCATTATTTCTCAAGATAGATGAGCAAAATCTCAAAGAAACACCAAATCGTCCTAGGTTCTATTGCGGTTTGGCCTACATCAAGCCAACCCCAGAAACAGAAGAAGATGGATGCGTAATAGATTTTATACATAAACTTAAAGACGAAGATAAAATCTATCCAACGCAAGCCATTTTATACATTTCTGATATTCTAAAACATAACAATGTCTACAACAATAAAATAGGAAACCTCCTCCTAAAAAGTCTTGATGTTTTTTTGCAAAATCAAAATCCTGCCTACGTTTTCCTTTATAGTACCCCGATAAAAGAAAATTCAAGCACAACTCAACGAATAAAATTTTCTATGTCGAACCCAGACATGCTTTATATATGCGATGCTTCATTTATGTTCTAAGCGACCCCGCATAGGATGCGCTGACGAAGAAAGCGCATCGTTCGTGGCTGATGACGCGACTGATGCGCTTCGTGCCTCAGCGCATCCCACATACTTGAGTTTGTTATCATCGGAGCCTAACCATGCACAACGAATTTACCGCCATTATCGAGAAAGACAGGGCCATAGGATGCGCTGACGTAAGGAGGCGCATCGTTCGCGATTGATGCGGCTCGCTATCGCTCAACGCATCCTATGGCCCTACTCTTGGAATCCAGGCAAGAAAGAGTCTCCTATTTAAACGAAACACAACCCCAAAGGTAAGCATATGGAATGGGCCGAGGTCATCGATAATCCCTTGTTGCAAAATCTCCCGTTTAAAATAGAGCTTAATAAATTTGGGAAACTCCTAATGAGTCCGGCGTCGAACCGCCACGGGCGGATTCAAGGGCGGCTGGCCGGGCTATTGTGGAATTCGCTGTCGGGCGGCGAGGTGATTACGGAATGTTCTATTCAAACCTCCGATGGCGTGAAAGTGGCCGATGTCGCCTGGGCTTCAGCCGAATTTATCGCTGAATTTGGCTATGCCACGCCCTACCCCAAAGCACCCGAGTTGTGTGTCGAAATAGTCTCCCCCTCCAATTCTACAGCCGAATTGTTGGAGAAAGTGCAGCTTTATCTAGGCAAGGGTGCCCAAGAGGTATGGATAGCGTATGACAGTGGCAAGCTTGAAGTTTTTACCTACACAGGACCAATACCGTTAAGCAAGCTTGCCCCAGAGGCCCAAGGAAAGATAGCAGGTTAGTCAAATCTTTGTTCTGGTTCCCAAGCTCTGCTTGGGAACCCGAGTCTTGGAAGCTCTGCTTCCCGATGCCTCTTTGATATCCGGCAAGCAGAGCTTGCCAGACTGCATTCCCAAGCGGAGCTTGGGAACGAGAAAAACGATGCACCTCCTGCGTCGGCACATCCTACGCCATAACGCGGTAAGGTGCGGTAATTCGGCAATGTTGTGGGGTGCGGTGAGGAACGAACCACACCGTTCGCGTTTGCCTCGATGCGTGCGGTTCGCTGCCGCTCGCCGCGCCTTATGTTAGGACACCCTTTCACTTTCAGGCAGGCGGTGATGGACGAAGATATTCCTTTTAGCCACCGTTTCGGCCGAAACATCCGCTTGACGCATCATGTGCGTGACCGTATGGCAAAGAGAGCGGTGTCCGAGGCGATGTTGTTTGATTTGATTGAAACCGGTGACATTCGCCCTGCCTCCGCGACGGATTTGTGGATATTCAAGCACTATGGCGGGAGATCGGACAACTTAGTTTGCGCTGCGGTTTTATTTGCCCAAGCGGTCATCGTCAAGACCGTTTTGGTGGATTGGCGATTAGAGGAGGATAAGCCATGAAAATGAGCTACGACCCCGATGATGATATTCTGGTTATCGAATTTAACAAAGATAACATCATCCGCGATATTTCCTTGAGCTGGAATGTGAATATCGGCATGACCGAGCAAGGCATTGGCGAGATTGTCATTCTTGATGCGAAAAAAGCCGGGCTGCTGCCGGTGGAGATTGGTGACGAATTGCGGGCGGCATGAATGCATTGGCAATGAAAAATGACGTTTGTTCTGGTCGTTCTGGTTCCCAAGCTCCGCTTGGGAACCCGTGTCTTGGAAGCTCTGCTTCCCGATGCCTCTTTGATATCCGGCAAGCAGAGCTTGCCAGACTGCATTCCCAAGCGGAGCTTGGGAACGAGAAACGAGAAAGGCTGCATGGCGACTTCCGCCCTACGCTTCATTGGTCGAGATAACGGCCCCAGGCTTTTGGTTGTTCTGGTTCCCAAGCTCTGCTTGGAAACCCGAGTCTTGGAAGCTCTGCTTCCCGATACCTCTTTGATATTCGGCAAGCAGAGCTTGCCAGACTGCATTCCCAAGCGGAGCGTCACTGCCATTAAGTTAAGCCCCGCCCCTCAAAAGCAATGCTTTTTCCTCCGTTTGTGGAAGTCCAGCAGGCTCCTGGCGGAGGTGTTCCTCCGGGGCGGGTTGCGGCCCTGGCGTTCCCGCGTGGGGTTTTGCAGGAACAGGGCGGTCAGCTTTTCCAGCAACTCGCCAGTGTCGAGGCGGCTCAGGAGCAGGGCCAGCGCCTGGTTCTTGAGCGCGTTGAACGACACCGCCCGGTTCACGCTTTGCGGGTGGCGGGTTTCGCGGGCGTCGAGTTGCCCCTGCGCGTCGGCGGTAAGGACGGACTCCAGCCCGGTCAGGTAGACGGCGGCGTGGAAGTCCTGCCGGACGGCCTCGGCGCCGGTGCCGCTGAAGTTTTCCAGGCCCAGCCGGGTCTTGAGGACGCCGTAGAAGGTCTCGACGCCCCAGCGCAGACGGTACAGCCCCAGGAAGCCCGCCGCCGGGTATTTCGCCTCGTCAAGCAGCGAGGTCACGAGGACCTCGAACTCGCCGGTCGGAAGCGGGACGCGGACGAAGCGCACTTTAAGCGCCGCCGGCAGGCCGCGTCCGCGGATGTCCGCCTTTTGCCCGGCGCAGGGCGCGAGGACGGCAAGCTGGCTGTCCGGGCCCGCGCCCTTCAGCATCCGCCGCGCCTGCTTGAACGAGGCCGCCGAGCAGCGGGCCGCGAAGCCGCGCCCGGCCCTGGCGCACTCGGCCAGCATCCGGTAGGACGGGTAGTTGCGGTCGAACAGCAGCAGGTCGCCTTCCTGCGTGTGCGGCAGGTGCGCGGCCGCCAAGTCCACTTCGTAGGCGTCGGCCTTGCCCAGCGCGGCGTCCAGCGCCACCCGGTTGAGCACGTCGTACAGCACGGAGGCCAGCGCCCACGGGCGTTCGCCCCGGATCTCCGAGTCCTTGCCGCCCGCCCAGGGCAGCGTGCCAAAGTCCTCGCGCACGCCCGGGCTGTCCGGCAGCGCGACCTTGGAGCCGTCCACCGCCAGCACCCTGAAGCCCCAAAAGCGCTGGTGCCCGCCGTCGCCGTACATCGTCGCCACCACCGCCTGCCGGTTCAATTCGACAAACGCGGTGTGCTTGAGCTTGTAGCGCGCCTGCGAATAAGCGCTCGCGCTCGCCGTCCCCAGCCCCAGCCACGCCAGCGCCTCGCTGACGCTGTTCTGCAGCGACTTCACCCCGTTGCGCAGGATCGTCGCCAGCACGACGCTGAACGTGAGGACGCGGACGCGTGTGGACGCCTTCGCCGACTGGCTGTGCAGGCGCTTGAAGGCTTCCTCCGCCAACAACCGCCGGCTGGTTTCGACGGCTTGCTTTTTTTATCCATGGGATGACTCGAAATTAGGCATGGATCTTTTTTATTTCAAAGAGTTCGCTTAACTTAACCCAAGTTGCCACCTTGGCGGCTGGGGTCCATCGAGGTCTGCTAACGTTGT
>CAZOTR010000254.1:0-5360 GCA_964582755.1 uncultured Methylococcaceae bacterium
ACGGGAACATTTTCGGCAAACGACACAAACCTCATTCAATATTCTGTATCTGCTCGTTAAGTGGCCTTATGGAATGCGGCCTACAGGGCGATAAAGGCGTTTTGGGTACACCCTTGGGTACACTCAAAACGTGAAATTGCATGATATGGGATGCTACGGCTTGAGACAGCCCCCCCCTAATCACGCCCGGCCTACGGGAAAAACTTCAAGCGGCAACATTTTGTTGGTATTTTTGTTGGTATCTCTCAAGGCGTCATGACTGCAATCCGCGCAGCACATGGATTTCAGCCTTCAATTCGATTGCTTGCCTCACAACCAAACCGGCCTATTGCCGGTTTTTTCCATGCGGGCGGCTTGGCTGGTGCTGGCCTTGCGGCTTTGGGGGGGGGTCCTGCGGAGTCCTTCCAGGGTCAAGCGCCTTGCGCCGGTTCGTGCGTGGCCGCTGCCGCCCCGGCCAGGCCGAACGCCCTTGGCCGGTTCCTGCGGTGCCTGTGGGTGCCTTCCAGGATCGGGCGGCTTGGCTGGTGCTGGCCTTGCGGCCTTGGTGGTCGCCTAGATCGTCGGTTCTGCCCAAATGTGCGAGCGCTCGCGCATTTGCCTTTGCGGTGCGCAAGCGGTTGGACGCAACCGCCAACGGCCAGCACCAGCAAACGCGCCGGGATGCCGTTTCGATTCGTTTCGATTCGTTTCGGTTTATTTGGCTTCCAAACAGGTTGCGCCGTTTATGGCGACGCGGACGGCCAAGGCTTGACGCGGCAAGGGGCGCGGGGCGCACGAACCGGCCCATGGCACTCTATCGGCCTAGGGTGCCAAGCCCAAAGCCCCGCCGGTTTCCCTTGCTTATCGCAAATGCTTGGCGTTAAATGATACGCGATGATACGCCATGCAACACCCACACACGACTTGCCAGGGGGCGAATATGCCTGTGATTGACTTCGACCAAACGCCAAGGGAGGCTTTCGCGCAAGGCTTCTTGAAGGGCTTGGGCGCGCCCGCCGTCTTGTTCGGATGCTTTGAAATGCCGGACATGCCGGAAATAAAGCCGCTTGAAATGCCAACAAGACAAGACCAAGAAGCCCTGGCCGAAGATTGGCGCAAGGTCGGGATGGGCATAAGAACGGCCATGTCAGCCTATGAACAAGACCATCAAGCCCAAGCAACCTAGCCAAGATGGCGCACGGGCAAGCCAAATTCAGGTTCTAGCCCAGGAAACAAGCTATCACGGGCCTATTCCCCACCCGTCAGACCTTGAGCGATACGAAGCGGTTCTTCCCGGCGCGGCGGATCGGCTTATCAGCATGGCCGAAGAGGAATCCAAGCATCGGCAAAAGCAAGAGGCTGAAATCCTCCAAGCCAACATTCGCGCCCAGCAAAGGCAGTTTGACCTTGCCGAATCGCGGACAAAAGCCACCTCATACAGCGACACGCTAGGGCAGGCATTGGGGGCGATAGTCAGCCTTGCCAGCATAGCCGGATGCGTTTACTTGGCCCTGGCTGGGCAACCATGGGTTGCTTTAGGCTTGGTCGGCTTGCCTTTGGCCGGCGTTATCAAGGCTTTGCGAAGCCATCCAAGGCCGGACACATCAAGACCGTCACCCCCCGCAAAATAACCCGTCTTTGGCTTGTAGAGATTGCCCAGGCCAAAGCCCAGCCGGTGCGCATGGCTGGCTTTTTCGTTACCGTAACGAAGCCTCAAAAGAACGGCAAGCCCAAGCCTCGCCACAGGCACAAAAAAGCCCGCGCCTAGTCGCCTAGGCCGGGCTTTTTGCGCGTTTAACGTGTGTCGCCTAGCCGGTGGTCGCGGGCAGTTTGCCGCCCATGGCCGTTTTGGCTTTCAGCGGTTCCGCCACGACTTCGGCGGGTGCCTTGCCTTCGGTGGCCGCGTCGAGCGGGTCGAACATGTCGCCTTGACCCAAGGGCTTTGGGTGGGGCTTCCTTGGCCGGCCAGGGTTGCCGCCTTTTGCGCCTTGGGCGGGCAGCGAAGGCAGCAGGGGCATAAGCTCGGGCTTGTGCCGCTTGAGCGCCTCGGCCCAAATGCCGGGGATCGGCTTCCCGTTCATGGATTCGACCCGCATCAAGCCACCGTCGCGGCGGATGGACAGGCCGCAACGGCGGGCCAGGAAAAGCAACGCTTCGGGTTCGGTCAGCATGTGGGTTTCCTCCGGTCAAAGGCTCATGGAAATGGCGGTTTCGGTCGCGTGACCGTCCTCTTCGTCTGGCGGATTTGACGCCGCGTTTTTTGGGGTTCGGGGCTGCGTTCGGTCAAGAGTGCCAGCATCATTTGCTTGGCACTCTTGACCAAAAACGGCGTTTTTTTCGGGCTGGAAGCCGCGCCCCGCTTGAAGAGTGCCAAGAGTGCCAACATTTTTGCGCGGGGCCGTGTTGGCACTCTTGAAATCATCCCTGGAAACTGCCCAGCACCAGCCTTCCGCCGTCTTTTCTGAAACTATGCCCAGATCCTTTTTTGCCCGTTTGAGTGTCCTAACCGAAAACCCGGCTTCCAAACATTCCCGCTCCGCCTCCGCCGCCATAGCCGGCCCGTCCTTCAACAGATCCAACAAGAAGCGCCGTGCCTCCTCGCGCTCTCCGGCCTTATCCGGGTCGGCGTCTGTCCGCATGGCGTCATCGGCGGAAATGTTCACGGGGTCGGGTTCCCATTCCACGCGGGAAGTCTCTAGGCCGCTTTCCAGGGTGATGGATTGCACAGAGAAGGCCAGCCCGCCAGTGTCGCGGCCCAAGTTGTTTTTCAGCGGCAAGAGCAAGCGGCGGGCGGGGTTGGCCTTGTCCTTGATGACGATCAACGCGGCCCGCGCCGCCGCGACAAAGGCCAAGCTCCCGCTGATGCGCTGCATGGCCTCTTGCGCCCCGCTCTTGTTGAGGTGGGAGACGCCCAGGATCGCCACGCCCAGCCCTTCCGCAACCTCGGACATGGGTTGCAACAGGGCGCGCACATCGGCGTTTTTGTGGCTGTCCACACCACCCAGGTAGGCGCTTATCGGGTCGATGACGATCAAGCGCACGTCGCCAATATCCCGCACGAAATGCGCCAGCCTCAGCAAGTCGGACTTGAGGCTAAAATACCGCTCGCGCTGGGTTCCGGCCTCGTCTGTCTCTAAGATGGCGTCCAGGATGTGGCACTTGAAAACGTCCGCCCCGACTGCATCAAGCCTCGGCTTCATGGTGTCGGCGGCGTCGTCTTCGGCGGACAGGAACACCACGGAACCCGGCAAATCGCATCGGGTGCCATCCACAGGCCAGAATCCGCCCCGTGTGACAGTCGCGGCCATGGCGGCGGTAATCTGGCTTTTGCCTAATCCCGGATCGCCCGCCAGCAGGGTTAGCTTGCCGCAGGCGATGCGGCCCGGCCAAAGCCAGCGGATCGGCACGGCCTCCACTTCGGCGAAGCATCGGCCCACGGCGCGGGGTGCGCCGCCGCCGGTGGTGCGCCCGTAGGTTATCGCCCCGCCTTCCGGCGGTTTGGCCTTGGGCTTGCCATCGGATTTTTGCCCGGCCCGTTCCTTCGCCCTGGTCTTGTCCATCATCTCGGCAAAGGCTTTCAGGTTGTCCAGTTCCTTGGGGCTGTGCTTGCCGCCGGCCACGGCTTTTTCATATCGCTCCCACTCCGGGCTTAAGGGTCTTTTGGCTTCGGCGGGCTTGGCCGCGCCGTCTATCAGGTCTTTGATCGCCTTCATGCGCCGGGCCTCCGGTTCCACAGGTCCAAGGCGGTTTGCAGGTCTTCCGCCGTGTAAAGCTTCTTGCGCCTGTCGCAATAGGGCGGGATGGCCCCGCATTCCCCGCAGAAGGCCGCGTAGCCGGTGTAGGTGCTGTGGTCGAACACGCGGACGCTAGGTGCGCTGCCGCAATACGGGCAGGGGCGGACGGCCAGAACCTCGGTTTGCCGGGGCTTGCCGCTGGCGTTGATGATGGCGACGGGGCGATTTTCGATGGCGTCAAGCGTTACGCCGGGGGGCGTAACATTCGGCTGGCCAGGGGCGTTTAACGGCGGGAAAAGGTCGCCTGTGCGGTGCCTTTCACGCCAGCGGCGTTGTCTTTCGGCGTTGGTCATCGCGGCCATGCCACGCCCTCCGCTACCAGCTCGTTCACAGCGGCATAACTCAGGACAAGCTTGCACATGGCGGCGAGGGTTTCGACGTGGCATAGCGGGTGATGGATGCTCTCCCTACAAAGCCCAAGGCTATCCGCCTCCCTCAAAATTTTCTGGCATAGGCCGCGCATCTGCCGCGCCATTTCGTCAAGATCGTCCAATTCTTCGGCCAGGGCGCGGAAGCGTTCCATGTCGCTGCGCGGGCTGAAATCGCCCGGCGGCGTACTGCCGATGCGATGGACGGGGAAGGGGATTATGTGTGCGGTGTTCATCGTTCCCCCTCCTGTCCGCGCGCCTTGGCGATGGCCGCAAGGGCTTGGCGCCAAGCCGGCGAATCGGGGTGCAAAGGGGTGCTGTGCGCCGTCGCGGCCTCAAGCGCCGCCAGCATGGCGGGCGCGGCCAGGGCCATGGGTTGGCTGGCGTCCAAGGCGGATCGATGCAAGTCGTTCAACAGCCCCAGCAGGGCCGCAAGGTTGTTGGCCGATACCATGCCCAGGTCGGCTTTTCCGGCGCTGGCGGCAAGGTCGGCGATGGCCGCGTAGCAGTCATGCAGGCGCTCTAGCGCATCGTGCGGGGCGGCAACGCTGCGGCAATGGGGGCAGGCGTGTTGCTTGTTCATGCGCGGCCCTCCTCTGCGCGGCCTTGGCCGGCCGGTTTGCGGCCTGCGCGGTCGGCCTCGATGTCGCCCAAGGCAAGGCTTACCGCGTGGCGGGCGATGTCGGCCAGATACCGCAACGCCGGATCGTCGGCGGTGTGGCAGACCACGGCCATCAAGTCTTGCTCTACCGCTGCCAGCAACACAGGCACGGCGGGATTCAGGGCGTGGGCGGATTGCGGGCGAATTGCGCCCGTAGTGGGTTTGGGGGTGTTCATGGATTGGCTCCCGTACAGTTGAATGGAGCCGCCAGCCCGCTTCCTACGGCGGGAATGGTGGCCGCTGGTGCGGGGGTAGGAAACCGGCGTACAGGATACCGGCCAGGCCGAAGCCTGCCCCGCACCAGCAACCATAGAGAAACACCGGGCAAAGAAAAAGCGCCCGGCTTTGGCGCTTGTTGCGCCTGTACTAAAAACGGGTTCCTACACCCGGCCCCGGATGCGTCCGGGGCAGCGCGGCTAGTGTGCCGCGCCGCCGCCCTGGCTGTCAATCCGTTATGTAACGGAACCTTGCCGCCGTGGCTTTGGCGCGGGCGGCGGCGGGCCGATTCGGTCAAGAGTGCCACATCATTTGCTTGGCACTCTTGACCAAAAACGGCCA
>CAZOTR010000255.1:0-5341 GCA_964582755.1 uncultured Methylococcaceae bacterium
GCCGAAGCCGCCTGGCTCCCCGTGCTGACGGCAAAGGTCAATGCCGGCTACAGCCAACAAACCGAAGCGGTATTCTTGTTTCGAGGCTTTAACACCACCCCAAGCCTGGGGCTTTCCTGGACGCTTTTCGACTATGGGCGGCCGGCGAAAATCGACCAAGCCGCGCAACAGCTTTTGGCGGCCAATTTCAGCTTTAACCGCACCCATCAGAAGGTCGCCTATGATGTCCAGAAAACTTTTTTTGCTTACAACGCGGCTCTAGCCCAGGTTGACGCCGCCGAAGCAACGGTGAAGCAAACGGGGAAGAATGCCGAGGCCGTGCGGGCCCAGCTTGAACGGGGCGTGGCGACCCGGCCGGACGTGCTGTTGGCCATACAAGACAAGGCCAAGGCCGACTATGAACTCCAGGCGGCCCATGGAAAAGTGTTGGATACCCATGCCGAGTTGGCCGAAAGCCTGGGGATCACGCCCGATATCGAATTGAAAACCGTCAGGATTGAGGAAATCCCCTTGCCTGAGGCCATCGAGTCGTCAGCCGACGGATTGATTGACCAGGCCCTGAGCCAACGCCCCGACTTGTCCGCCCGCTTGGCCGAACTTCGCGCCAAGGAAGCCGAAATCAAAAAAGCCCAAGCCGCATTTTGGCCGACCGTGTCTTTGCATGCCAAGGCCGGATCGACAATATTCGACTACAAGTACCTGTCCGGACCCGCACCCTTGCCCAATGACATTCGAGCCGGCTATCTGGACTACGGGGCAGGGGTTGCCTTCGAGTGGAATCTATTTGAGGGTCTGGCAAGCACCAATGCCGTCCGTCAAGCCACCGCCAGACGCGAGGCAGCACAAGCCGAGTTCGATTCCCTACAATTACAGATCATCAAGGAAGTGTGGAAAAGCTACGCCGATGTCAAAACCGCCTTGCGCAAGCGCGAATTTGCCGTCGCCTTGCTGAAAGCGGCGGAGCAATCCTACGAGGCGCTTAAGGAAAGCTACGCCAACGGGCTTTCCACCGTCATCGAACTATTGACCGCGGAGCGCAATCTTGCCAGCGCCCGCTACACCGAGATTGAGAGCCGCACCACACTGCTTCAGTCTGCGGCGGCTTTGGTCTATGCGTCCGGTAGCTCGGATGAAAGGCATTAGGATCGCGGGAAATTTAGGTTTTGCAGCGAGTTAAAACATCAAACCTTTTCCAACCCATGGGCATATGATTATTAAGCGGTTCGTCATTCTCGGCATGTTGATCGTGCAAGCCTCGTTGCTCGCCGCTTGTGACCCCTTGCTGACCATGCAAGGCTCGTTCTGGCCGCCTTGGATCGTCTGCATCATGTCAGGGCTGGTCCTTTCCGCCGGGGCATCACTGATATTTTCCGCATTGAAGCTAGACCCCTATCTGGGCCATCCGCTGATTGTTTATACCTGCCTTTGGGCCTTGATGACCTTCATGACCTGGCTGCTCGGCTATGCCGGGTAGTCCTGACCGGGCGGACTGCGATGAATGAAAAAACCAGGATTCTAGTGGGCCGCATGCTGGGGATTTCGATAACCCTAGGCGCCATCCTCACTGGCGTGTTGGTGTGGAATGAAAACATCTCACACCCGCGCACCAATGATGCGATGGTGCGGGCCAATATCGTGGACATCATGCCCCAACATGTCAGCGGCCGCATCAGCGAACTCCATATCAGCGACAACCAATGGGTGAAAAAGGGTGACTTGCTCTATGTCATCGATCCGCGCCCCTATCAGGCAAAGTTGGCCCAAGCCCAGGCCAAACTCCAGTTGGCGGAAAAAGCAGTCGAGGCCGACCGGGCATTGATCGAGGCCAGCGCCGCCAAGGTCAAACAGACGGAACATGAACAAACCTCTGCCGACGCGGAGATCGCCCGGCTTAAGGCCAAGGCGGCATACGACCAAAGTTATCTGGACCGGATCAAGCCTCTGTTGGACAAGGAATATGTCACGGCGAATAAGGTCAGCGAAGCCACCGCGGCCCGTGATGCCTCGGCGGCGGCCGTCCGGGATGCAATCGCCAAACATCGCGCCGCGACGATGACCGTCGATTTTGCGCACAAGGAGCATCTGCAAGCCGAAGCGAATTTGGCTCAGTTTGGCGACACCTTTGCCAAGATTGAAGCCGCCCGCGCCGAAGTCCAGAGCGCCGAACTGGAGGTGGAGTACTGCTCCGTCCATGCGCCCTTCGATGCCTATGTCACCAATCTGAACATTGCCGAGGGGCAATATGCCCAACCGGGGCAGAAGCTGTTCGCCTTGGTCGATGACCGAACCTGGTACGTGGTCGCCAACTACAAGGAAACCTATCTGCGCGCCATCCAGCCGGGGATGGCCGTCGATGTGTTTCTTGCGCCTTATCCCGGCAAACATTTCCGCGGCGAAGTGCAGGGCATAGCCTGGGCCAACTACCCGGACAACATCAAGGAACAGGGTTCACTTCCCACCGTGGAGAGGACACTGAATTGGGTCGTGCTCGCTTCCCGCTTCCCCGTGCGCATCAAACTGCTGGATCGCGATGCCAAATACCCGTTCCGCATGGGCATGACCGCGTTCACCACCCTCTTAGAATCGCCCTCCGCCCCGCCCGCGGCGAATCCTCGTTGAAGCGAATGGCCAACGCAATCACCGCATGGGTCCAGAGGGGTTTATAGATGCAGAACCTGTGGCGAAACCTCTGGTATGGCATGTCCCCGGCGGATTTCCTGCGCGCCGAATTGCGCTGGACGCCGGCCCGCCGCATCTTCACGGTTCGCCTGTTCGTCGTTTTGATGCTCATTAGCCTGATCAGTGTGGCCCTGCGGCCGCCTGCGACGGTTGCCTTGAGTTTCGCCTTTGTGATGATGCTCGGCTCGTCCATGACGGATTACACGATGACCTTGCGGACGGCTCTGCAACTGATGAAGTTGGTGTTGGTCGCGATAGGCTTGAGCGTGGTCAGCCTAGGCTTGTGGGGTGACCAGCCTTGGTTTTTGGTTCCCTGGTCGTTTGGCCTCATCACCCTGCTGCTGTTCCACGCCCGCACGACCGGCACGCCCACGATCATGGCGGTGCTTTATGTGGCCGTCGTGCTGCTCAATCCCGAACAGCCCGAGCGTAACGTCTACGGTGCGTTGTGGCTGTTCCCGACCCTGGTGCTGCTCACCTTCGGCACGTCCATCATCGCCCACCTTCTGTTATGGCGCCAAGACCCGCTGGCTGTCCTCAATCAACAAGTGGCCGAACGCTTCAATGCGATCATCCGGATGCTCGACCATCTGGTGGAACACGACAGCGAATCCACCGCCACCTCGTATATTCGTGAGCGGCCTCATCCCGGCGCCATTTCCCGCCATTTCCATCTGCTTGCCAATGCCGAACTGGCTCATCCGGAAATAAAGGCCAAACATCCCGAATGGGTCGATTTGATCGCGGAAGTCGACAGTTGGTTCAACAACGTGTCCGCCCTGGTCCGCCTGATGGCCGACCTCCAGCCGCATCGGCGATTCACCGGGAGAGAATTTGCCCGGCTACAGGCAATCGCCACCGAGTGCCGGGAATTGCGCGAGGATTTTATGGCCTCTCGCGTACCGCAGGCCGAGTCGGCCATCAGGATCGCGGATGAAGGTTCACCGAGGATCGCCGCCGACCCGCCGGCCGCCCACTTTTTGCATCGAATGGACGATGCCGCCCTAAGGGCCAGAAGAACGCTGATCGGTTTATATGGCCTTGAATCCCGGCCGGTCACGCCGGAAACGGTGCCGGAACCGAAAATTGCAGAACCTGTATTGCCCATTTGGCTGCGGAAGGATTTCTGGATAGATAACATGGATGCGCTGCGCTATGGAATGAAGTTCGCCTTGGGCGTCATCATTTGCCTGTTTGCCATCCAGGCCATCCATTGGCCCGAGATCGGCACGGCGATGCTGACCTGCGTGATCGTTGCGCAAACCAGTCTGGGCGCCAGTTATCGAATGTCGGTGCTGCGCATCGTGGGCGCAATCCTCGGCGGCGTCTTGGCCTATGTATTCATCATCTTGCTGCAGCCGGCACTGGAAACGATTGCCGGTTTTCTGTTGGCCATCGCCCCGGTTTGCTGGCTTGCCGCCTGGGTGGGGTCGGGCAGTCCGCGCATTGCCTACATTGGCACGCAAATAGGCTTCTCCTTCGCCAACGCAATCCTTCCAGGCTATGGGCCGGTCACCCATCTGGACACGGCGTGGGACCGGGTCATCGGCATACTGCTGGGCATCGCCGTCGTCGGCGCCATTGATTATCTGCTCTGGCCGCAACACTCCGAACGCCTGTCGATCAACCGGCTTGGCGTCACCCTGGATACGCTCCGCAAGTTCCTGCTGCTTGAGACAGTCGCAGGGAGCAAAACCCACTCGGCGGCCGCCTTGATGCGGGCCATAGACGGCGACCTGCAAAAAGCCGCAAACCTGCTGGAACATGCCGAAATCGAACCCGGCTCGAGCCGCCCGGGGGCCGCGGCCAAGATTCTCGCCTTGGATTTGATCATCGACTCCATGCACGGCGTCGCACGGGTTGTGCAGGCTCGCCACCGCTATTATTTGGACGAGGAATTTAGATCGAAGGCAGAGCCACTGCTCAAGCAGCAGGATATTCTCAATCGTAAGTTTTCTGAGGTTTTGCTTTCCCTGACCCTCAGAATGGGCGAAAAACCTTTCACCGCCCCGTCTTCCGCACGCCCGCTGCTCGACGAACTGGAATACTCGGCGCGGCGAATGACTGCCAACCCTGATATCGATTGGGAAACGAGGAAATCAATACTTGCTTGCATCGATCTCAATAAAATACTTCTGGATTATATTGAGGAACTCGATTCGCTTATTGCCAGCCTTGCCACCTCAGCCTAGGCCGAACCACCCTGGCGTCCTCGTGGGGCCACCCATCCGCTTAAGAGAACATCCCGCACATATCGTGCCTCATGTGATGGCCTCGACCCGCCGGCTGAGGATCAGTGCGCAAGCCAGGTGGTTTTCAAATTCAAGAATTGAGTGCGCCGTCCACCGTATCGGCCTTCGCAGATGCTGCGGCATGATCCCTTCCTGATGCTGGACGAATTCTTCTCCGACAACCCGGATGACTACCTCCGTGGCTTCCCCACCCGCACCGCGGATTCGAGACCGTCACCTACATGCTCGACGGCCATATGCGCCACGAGGATCATCTCGGCCATCGCGGCGACCTCGGCCCCGGCGACGTGCAATGGATGACCGCCGGGCGCGGCATCATCCATTCCGAGATGCCGCAGCAGACCGAAGGCCGGATGCGCGGCTTCCAACTCTGGATCAACCTCCCGGCCAAGGAGAAGATGAAACCCGCC
>CAZOTR010000256.1:0-5274 GCA_964582755.1 uncultured Methylococcaceae bacterium
AATAGAAATCCCCGCGTCCATTCGTTTTTCCCCAGCGCGACATCTTTAAATTCTTTGCGGGCATAGTCTTGCTGGCGGGCCGCAGACACATTTTGCCGCGAGCCGTGGACCGTCCCGGAAACGACTCTGCCGACGATGCCGGCCAGCAGCCCGCCTATCGGCCCGCCGAATTGTCCCAACACGCCTATCCCGGTGCCTGCCTGGTCCCACGCGCCGCCTTGCGGGTTGAACAGCGCGGCCACTTCGGCGCCGGGCCGGGGGGCCACCACTTCCTCGCCGGGCAGGGAGAGTTTGAAGTTTTTCACTTCGATGCGGACGGTTTGTTCGCCGAGGTTCCGCGCCACGATGTGCAGGGGTATGACGCCCGCCGCCCGCATGTCTTCGCCGAAGATCGCTTTTGCCTTGTCCGGCTGGACATAGGGATCGACGCCGATGATAACCATGCTTTCGGTCTGCTGGTACGGCATGGTTTCCGCTTTGGGGGCGGGGGGTTCTTGGACATTGTAGGAAGAGCAGCCGGCGAGCAGGCCAAGGAGCAGAGCTTGTGGGAGCGCCCTTGGGCACGATGGATGCCAAAAATGGTCGCGGGCAAGCCCGCCGCCCCTACGATGATTGTCCGGCTTCGCCATAAACGCCATAGCCTCACGGGTTTTGCAAATGCGCATACCCCGGCAAGCTCTGCAAGCGGTCATCCGCCAACGGCCCGCCGACGGTGAAATGGTACAGGCTCTGGAAAGTAGAATCTTGCAGGCCGAGCAACTCATGCACCGGGTCGTCGAAGAAGCAGCCGATGCCGGTGCCGCGCACGCCGGCGGCCTCGGCTTCCAGGTACAACGACTGGCCGATCAGGCCGCATTCCCAGAACAGCCGCCGGTAAACCCACGCGCCCTCCGCCAGCCCGGCGTCGAATTCGGCCAACATCCCCAAGCTAAACGCGCTGTCTCCGGCGATGTCTTGCTGGCAGGACAGCGTTTTCGCCGCTTGCCGCGCATCGGCCCGCACCAGTTGGAACAGGCGCAGATGTTCGGGCGCGCCGGTGGCGGGCGTCCATTTGAATTCCGGTTTGGCGAGGGCCACCCGCAAGGCCGGTTCCGCCGCCGCGTTGCGGCACAAGACATACAGCCCCGGTGGCAAGCCTTGGACGCGGTGGACGAACAGCACGAGATGGACGCCAGCCGGCCAGTTCCAGGCGTCGAAAGGCGGCACGCCGGGGCGCGGCAAGGTGGCGTCGAGCAGGCGGAACAGGGTCTTGGCCGGGATCGACGTCACGCCGTCGAAGGCCTGGGCGCTGCGGCGTTGCTTGATAATTGCGGGGGCGGGCAGCTCGCAAACGCTGGGGGCGAGGGCCGGTGCGGCGGGAGGAATGAATGCGTCCCGGCCGGCGGTGCGCGGTTTGTGCGTCGCGCCGTGGACTTCCGCGATCACTGGCCAGTCGAATTCATGGCGGCGGCTTAGGGCGTTGGCTTGGCCCAGCCACAGCCCTTCCCGCGCCGCGTCCAGCAGCGCGGCGATGTCCGGCTCTGCCGCGCCGGCCGGCCCGGTGTCGATCAGGCAAAGCAAGTCCGGCGCTTCCGGCTCGGCCCCGGCGAAATCCTCCTCCCGGTCCAGCCCCAGCAAGGCGGCGAGGTCTTCGTCGCCCCAGCCGTCCAACAGGCGCAGCCGCCAGCCCAGCGCGGCGGCGGCGTAGCGCAACGCGCCTAGGGCGTGGCCGATGTCGTGCTGGCAATAGCGGAAGGCGCGTTCGCCGTATTTCCAGGTTTCGCGCCAGTGGATGGAGCTTAAGCCCAGCAGCAAGCCTTGGAACGGGGGGGTGAATTGGCAGCGCCGCTCCAGGGCGTGGTCATGGCTGGCATAGTGGTGGATGCCGTTGTCCAGCCCGGCCACACCCGAAGCGACCACATAGGCTTCGGTGGGGTGCAAGTTGCCGCTGGACGGGTTGCAGCGCAAGGCCCAGCGGTCGCCGCCGTATTGCTTCCAGGCGGCGAGGCCGAAGGACAGTTCCAGCAACGCGCCTAGGCTTTCCGCGTTCAATGCCGCCGGGGCGGTTTTCCCTGCCGCAAACAAATCGGCATATAAAACTGTTTGCTGGTCCGCCGCCAAAGGCAGCGGCGTCACGGGCGCGCCCTTGAAGCGGCGGAACGGGTCGGGCTGGGTGTCCCAGTCCAGGTAGCCGGGGCTGGCCGCGTAGCGCCCGAACGCATGTTTCGTGCGCTGGTGGTAGGCCCGCACCCGTTCTGCGTCGTTGCCCTCGGGTAGGTGGATGGGCGGTTTCATGTCGCCTCCGCTTGCAATTCCTCGGCAAAGCAGCCAATCGGCAGCCCTAGGTTTTTCTCCGCGTCCTCGAAGCGCACCAGGAACACGCTGCGCCCTTCGTCCTCTTCCAAATGGCCTTTACGCACAATCACGCCCCGCGCGCCGGCGGTGGCCAGCAGGGCGTCCTCGGCCACGCCTTCCAGCCCGCCGTCGTTGTACATGTCGGCGGCGGCATAGACCATGTCGCCTTCTTCCAGGGTTTCCACGTTGACCATGATTCGTCTCCGGTTGCTTGTCGTAAACCTTACATCATTCGGACGGCCTTTGTCGGCATCCTTCTGCGCCATTTTTCCCGCCTCAAATTAAAAAACCATTATGATCAATTGTTTGCGGCAAAAAATAATAATGGCACGGCGGTTGCCTTAACACATTACAAAGACGATGCCACTGGGCTTGCGGATGGCTTCCCCGCGCAGGGACCGCCCCAAGGCCAGTGGAAAGTGAACCGCCATAGCCACCGGAGAAACCCATGCTTACATTGACCGACAACGCCATCAAGGCCATCAACCGTTTTATCGCCGATTCCGAGAACGGTGCCGCCGGCCTGCGCATCCAGGTTTCGGGCGGCGGCTGCTCCGGCCTGCAATACGGCCTCAAGCTCGAACAAGCTGCCAACATTGACGATATGGTCGTCGAATCCGGCGGGGTTAAGGTATTCATCGACCTGGCTAGCCAGCCGTCGATTGAAGGGGTAACCGTCGATTTCGTCGAGAGCATGGAAGGCTCCGGCTTCAAATTCACCAACCCGAATGCCAAGAACCCCTGTTCTTGCGGCAAGTCCTTTTCCGCCTAACGCCTGGAGATCATAGCCATGTGGGATTATTCCGAGAAAGTCAAAGAGCATTTTTTCCAGCCGCGCAACGTCGGGGCGTTGGAAGGCGCCAACGGCATCGGCGACGTGGGGTCCATCTCCTGCGGCGACGCGCTGCGCCTGAGCATCATCGTCAACCCCGAGACCGATGTGATTGAGGACGCGAAGTTCCAGACCTTCGGCTGCGGCTCGGCCATCGCCTCGTCTTCGGCCTTGACCGAAATCATCAAGGGCATGAAGGTCGAGGAGGCGCTGAAAGTCACCAATGACGACATCGCCGATTTCCTCGACGGCCTGCCGCCGGAGAAGATGCACTGTTCGGTGATGGGCCGCGAAGCCTTGCAGGCCGCCATCGCCAATTTCAAGGGCGAAGAATGGGCGGACGACCACGAGGAAGGCGCGTTGGTGTGCAAATGCTTCGCCGTTGACGAGAAAATGATCGAAGGGCTGGTGCGCTCGCACAACCTGCGCACCGTGCAGGAAGTCACCAACTACACCAAGGCCGGCGGCGGTTGCTGCGCCTGCCACGAGGGCATCGAGGAAATCCTCATGCGGGTGATGGAGGAGCGCGGCGAGACCTTCGACGCCGACAGCGCGCCCGCCGTCGCCGAACCCGAGCCGCTGCCCATCGCCGCCGCCGCCAAGGGTCCGATGACCATGGTGCAGCGCATCCGCCGCATCGAGGCGGTGATCGAGTCGATCCGCCCCAACCTGCGCATGGACGGCGGCGACGCCGAGTTGATTGATGTCGATGGCAACACCATCTACATCAAGATGACCGGTGCCTGCTCCGGCTGCGGCATGGCGGCGATGACCATCGGCGGCATCCAGCAGCGCTTGATGGAGGAGCTGGGCGAATTCATCAAGGTCGTCCCGGCGGACAAAATGCCGCAAGAGAGGAGAGCCGCCCATGGCTGACATCTACCTGGACAACAACGCCACCACCGCCTGCGATCCGAAAGTGGTGGAGGCCATGCTGCCGTTTTTCCTGGAGCAATTCGGCAATCCTTCGTCCATCCACAGCTTCGGGGCCGGCGTGGGCCGGGCGCTGGCCAAGGCGCGGAAGCAAATCCAGGCGCTGTTGGGCGCGGCGCACGATTCGGAGATCATCCTGACCTCCTGCGGCACCGAGTCCGACAACACGGCGATCCTGTCAGCCTTGAAATGCTTTCCCAACCGCAAGGAAATCATCACCACGACGGTGGAGCATCCGGCTGTGCTGGCGTTGTGCGCGCAATTGGAAAAAGAGGGCTACACCATCCACCGGTTGGGCGTGGACAAGAAGGGGCGGCTGGACTTGGAGGAATATCAGCGCCTGCTGACGCCGAATGTCGCCATCGTCTCGGTGATGTGGGCCAACAACGAGACCGGGACGCTGTTCCCGGTCGTCGAAATGGCCGAGATGGCCCATGCGGCCGGCGTGCAGTTCCACACCGACGCGGTGCAAGCCGTCGGCAAGGTGTCCATCGACCTGAAGAACACCAAGATCGACATGCTCTCGGTGTCTGGACATAAGCTACATGCGCCCAAGGGCATAGGCGTGTTGTATTTGAAAAGAGGCTCGCGCTTCCGCCCGCTGTTCCGGGGCGGCCACCAAGAGCGCGGCCGCCGGGCCGGCACCGAGAACGCCGCCTCCGTCGTCGGCCTGGGCAAGGCTTGCGAACTGGCCTTGGAGCATATCGAGTTTGAGAATGTCCAGGTCAAGGCGTTGCGCGACCGGCTGGAGCAGGGCATCTTGGCGCAAGTGCCGAATTGCTTTGTCACCGGCGACCCCGACAACCGCTTGCCGAACACCGCCAACATCGCGTTTGAATACATCGAGGGCGAGGGCATCTTGATGCTGCTGAACAAGGCCGGCATCGCGGCGTCCTCCGGCTCGGCCTGCACTTCGGGTTCGCTGGAGCCTTCGCATGTGATGCGGGCGATGGATATTCCGTACACGGCGGCGCACGGCACGATCCGCTTCTCGCTGTCGCGTTACAACACCGTGGCGGAGATCGACAAGGTCATCGCCGCCGTGCCGCCCATCGTCGCGGAACTGCGCAGGCTGTCGCCGTATTGGGGCGAGAACGGGCCGGTCACCGAGCCGGAAAAGGCTTTCGCGCCGGTTTACGGATGATGTCGCCGGGCGTCGCCATGACGCCCGGTCC
>CAZOTR010000257.1:0-5254 GCA_964582755.1 uncultured Methylococcaceae bacterium
AAAGAAGAATTTTGCGCCTCCACCGGGGGATGAATCCCCCGGCTACCTTCGATAAGCCGCTACGCGGCAACTCAACACAGCTTAACTTAATGGCAGTGACGCGCCGCGTGGGAATGCAGTCCCGGCGCGCCGCGCCACTTTCGGCCCGCAGCGCGGGCCAACGGGGTTCCCACGCGGCGCGTGGGAACCAGAACAAACACATACCATTGGAATCGCACATGCCACACAAAGCTAAAACTTTTGCTTCGTTCCTCATCATGGCCTATATCGGCGGCACGGGTGTCGCCCATGCGGACCGGGCCAGCGACGCGGAAACGCTTTTCAACTGGGCGGAAAAATCCTATTCGCAGTATTTCCCCAGCCATGACGAAACTAAATCCGCCAGCCCGTGGCTGTATCGCTATTACTCGCAAACCGGCGTCTATGTGGGCTTGAAAGACGACAATGGCGTCTATGTCATGGGAGGCGCGTTTGGCAACGCTCCGCTTTTTGTCGATACCTTTGAAAACCTTCTCAAAACCGCCATACCCGCCCATGCCAGCGATGCGGAAAAGCTTTTCGACTGGGCCGAAACAACCTACCCGCAATATTTTCCCAGCCATGTGGGGACGCAAACGGCGGGCGATGTGCTGTACCGCTTTTATGCGGGTACGGGGATTTACTTGCGTGTGCGGCAAGACGAGAGCGTCTATGTCGAGGGTGGCGCTTTTGGCGCGGAGCACTATGTTGACACCATGGCCAACTTGTTGAAACTGGTATCCAATACCGGCAGTAATGCCACTGCGTGCAGCGCCACCGAGATGCCGGCAGGTTTTTCTTACACCCAAAACGGCAACACGGTCAACATCAGCACGAATGGCCAGTGCGTCCAGCCCCCCAGCGCGGCCATGTGCAATGCGCCTACTCCGGCCCAGGCCACGGGCGTGTCGGTGCTGGGCAACACCACGGTCAACTCCTTCTCGATGGGCGGATTCAACATTTTGATACCCGGTTTTCCCAATCCCTTTGATTCCATCGCCCACAGTCTTGCGAATGCCAAATCTTGCATTCGCAACGCGCCGGCGCAGGGTTTTGGCAACCTGACCATGAACATAGATGTGTGCTATGACCTCACCGCGCAAGTGGGTTCGTCAGCCAAATCCATCCCCGGTGTGTTGGAGATTAACCCGCCAGTCACCATGGCGTTCAAAGCACAGGCGGTCAACCAAGTTGTCAGCGACTGCTTTGCCACCGATGCCACCGTCGTGACCGACGCGCTGACAAAAGAAGTGTGGGTCAAACAAAACGGCAGCTTTGTGAAGGTCAAATAAGTCTTGTCGCCGGTTCGGGCAACGGCTGTGTTGCCCGAACCGGGGGGCTGGGGCGCAGCCGGGTAGGCTGCGCATCGCGCACCTTAAAAACGCCCATTTGAAAATTTCTGGTTCAGGAGAAAATGAATGATGCTCGGTTTGACTCGTCGCGGTTGTTTTGCCTTTGCCGGACTCGTTGCCCTGTCGCTTGCTGAAACTGCCCATGCCCAGTTGGTGGCGACCTACCAATTCGGCAACACGCTTGCCGCAGACCAAGCAGGCGCTCCCGCGCTCACCGCGATCAATTCCGGTTTGTTTGTCGCGGACAATGCCGTGTTGGGGCAATCCCGCACCGTCTATCAACGGACTTCGGCCAGTAGCAGCCAGGCGGCGCAATCCGCGTTGCGGCTCGACACCTCCGCCTTGGCGTTGACGGCAAACAACTATGCCGTCGAACTCGTCTTTACCTTCACCGACAATTTGAACGGAGGCGGTTATCGCCGAATCCTCAACAGCTACGACCCTGGCTCGCAAAGCGACGCGGGATTCTATGTCGGCCCCGGCAATACCCTGGACATTTATCAAAGCGGCTCGCACGGCGGCGGGTCGGCTTTGGCGAATGGAACCTATTATGACGTGGTTCTGAGCGTGTCGCCTGCCGGGGAAAGAGCCTACCTCAACGGTTCGCTCATGACCAGCCATGCCGGCACCCCGGATATGATTTATACTCATTATTTGACGTTTTTCCAGGACGACGGAAGCGAGTACGGCAATGGCAAGCTGGCCCTGTTGCGCGTGTTTGACCAGGCTTTGACCGGCGCGGAAGTCGCCACACTTAATAACAATGGCAACCCATTCGTTGCCAACGCCGTCCCCGAATCTGGCACATTTGCCCTGCTGCTCATAGGAGGGTGGGCGCTTGTGTCCCGTCGCAAGGGCAGGCCCGAGTAAGCTGCGGCGGAAGCGGGCGGCATTGGCTTCCGCGAGTGCCGCGGTTCAGCCAGCCCCTAGCCTTGCCGCGCAGGAAATCCCCCGCCCATAAAGGAGGTGAATGATGAAGCAGTCCGCGACTTTGTTTCCGCCTCTTGCCATTATGTTGTTGGCCATGCCGTGCCACGCCGAGAGGGTCGAATCTGCGCAATACAGTCCCATGGCTGGCAAAAGCGCAAGTGTGAATTCGGCTTCCGCATTCTTGGGCAATGGATACCCGGCATGGAACCTCAGTGCGCCAACCCTCGAAGTCGATCTCACAGCGCCGGAGGGCGGAGTAAAACAAACCGGGGTGGTATGGCCAATGCCATCGCCTGTGCCTGGATCGCAATTGCCATGGGAGCCGATATTGGGCGGTTATGTCGCCCGCGTCCATCTAGTGTCCGGGCAGGCCAAACGCCTGCGCTTTCATCTCGCCATCCCGCATGAATTAAAGTCCATCCAATTCCGGGTGCAAGGCAACTTGGACATGTCGCCTCTTGGGCCAATTGACAGTTCGGCAATCCAGGCGAATGGGATATGGTTGCCCGTCACCAATGGCAACACGGCGGACCTGGAGATATTTGTCGATGAGGCAACCGCGCTGGATACATTGGACTTTCAAATCGATTCGGTCAATTTAATCATGGACGATTTCAGCAGTGGCGATGTTGCCGGGATCGTGGCGCAAAGTCTGGGCTACACCGCTTATAAAGAATATGACCTGGCTTGTTGGTTCAGCGATTTCAGCTATCTGGCTTTGACTCAAGCGGCTGCCGCGACGGCGAAAGTCAACTTTATCCAAAATGGGAATTCTTTCACATGCAGCGGTACTTTGTTAAACGACAAGGGAAGCACCCATACGCCTTGGTTCGCCACGGCCAATCATTGCATCGCGGACCAAGCCACCGCCAACACGGCGTCTTTCGAGTGGTTTTTCCAGGCGGCAAGCTGCGGAAACAGTGTCCGTGATCCACGCTACGCCCAGACCTATGGCGGGGCAACGCTATTGTATACCGATTTCAAACTGGAGCCTTCCTTTCTTAAATTAAACCAAGCGCCGCCCGGCAGCGTTTCTTTTGTTGGTTGGGACACCACTATCCAAGTCGGTCAGGCGGTATGGGGCGTACACCATCCCGAAGGCGACCATACCATGGCCAGCAAAGGCACGGTCACGGCCTTGCTGCAAACAGAAACCGATGTCACCAGCGGCGGTAGCCATCTGCTCGATACGGTCACGTTCACTCAAGGAGGAACCGAACCCGGCAGCAGTGGATCAGGCTTATTTACCGTCACCAATGGTTTGCCCTATTGGCATGGAACATTGTTTGGAGGTCCGGTCAATAATTATAAAATAGCAAGTTATAGCCATCTGCAAAGTTATTATAATAACATCAAGCAGTGGCTGGAAAGTACCTCGAATCCTTTTGCCCCTGTCATCACGTTTACCGCGACACCCGCGACGGTGGATTATTTGGGGTCCGCCACTTTGAAGTGGTCGGTTACGCAGGCCACATCTTGTAGCGCCACCACCAGCGATGGCTGGTCAGGCGCTGTTGGATTGTCGGGCAATCTGGTGTTGACCATGAACCGCACTACGACCTATACATTAACTTGCGTGGGCGGTGGAGCCACAAGCACCCAATCGGTGACGGTGGCCGTCAACCCGCCTCCATCTGGGAAAATAGCGTGTCTGCTAGAATGGGCGGAAGGGAATTACTCCTATTTGTTTTCCCCTAACGGTGCTATCACTCAAATCTTAGACCCCTACACTTATCGCTACTATCGAAACACCAAATCCTATGTGGGGGTTTCCTCTATTGACAACCATGTGTATTACCTGGGGCCGGATGGTGTCCTGCGTGATGAAGGCGAATTATTTTTATGGTTGAAAACCTCATCCTGTCAATAAGGTAGGTGGGCAGACAAGCTTTATCGTCCGCCCACGCGGAATCTGCCCATCCCGCGATTTCCAAGCACAAAAAAGCCGGACGGCGCAAACCATCCGGCTTTTTTGCGCCTAGGCATTTAATTGTCCGGGTCGATGAACGGAAGTAGCCTTGCAGTGACTTCGTCCATGATGAAATCCGGCACGGTTTCCCGGCGCTGGGCTTTCCTAGCCTGCCAATCCAGGGATTTGAGTTGGTGGCAGTGGATGGCCCCTTGGGTGGTGGTTCCGGTTCCCGTTAGGGTTACGAGAAAACCTTTGTTGCGGGCCAGTTCCGCCGTACCTTGGGAGATCGGGCAGACCCAAGCCAAGCCGGTCTTGTTGAATAGTTGGGGGGAAATGACCAGGGCATAATGTTTGCCCTGCATTTCCCGCCCGGAAGCAGGGTCGAACACGAGGTGGATGATGTCGCCTCGATTTGGGATGTAAGCCATTCAAAATCCTTCGGTTTCCAGGCCAGCCGGCGGCATGGCCTCCCATTCCGGTAGCCGGGGGATGTCCCCCTCATGCTCGGCCAGCAATTGGTCGAGTGTATAGCGGGGCATACGGCGGGCCGGGCGGACGACCATGCTTTGGCCTTCGATGCTGATTTCCACCCGGTCGCCAGCCGCCAGGTGGTTCGTTTCTGTAAAAAACGCCGGGACTGCAAGGATCAGCGAGCCGCCGGACTTTCTGAGTGCTACGGTTTTCATAGTGTTACGTTTAATGTTTTCCCATCCATGGGCATGCCAAATCCTTGTTCCTTCGGCTTTATTTAATGGTTGCCAGATTCCACTGGCAGATAATTCAGGGGTGACTCTAAAGCTTTACATAATAGTTTTACAAAAGTTATATTTCGAGTCAAATGTTTTTACCTGCTCTATAAAACAAAAAGCCCGATGGCCTGAACCATCGGGCTTTTTGCTTGGGGCCTAACCCCCACCCTAAACCCCTCTGCCGGCGGGAGAGGGGCTTGCAGGCGCTTAGAGGACGGACTCGACGGCCGCCACGACATTCTCCGGCGTGAAGCCGAACTCCTTGAACAGCTTGCCGGCCGGGGCGGACTCGC
>CAZOTR010000258.1:0-5217 GCA_964582755.1 uncultured Methylococcaceae bacterium
GCAAAGGTTTGCCGTTCAGCTTTACCCGCACCTACAACGCCCAAGACGGCTATTCCGGCCCGCTGGGCCACGGCTGGACGCACAGCTACAATCCCCGCCTGGCCGTGCAAGCGGATAATTCGGTGGTCATCAAGCAGGGCGACGGGCATGAGGAGTTTTATGACGGCAACGGCAGCGGCGGTTACAACCCGCGCTATCCCGGCGTTTATAGTGTCTTGGTGAAGAACGCCGACGGCGGGTTTTTCCTGACCGACAAGAGCCAGACCCGGCAAGAATTCAACAGCGCCGGACGCTTGGTAGCGGTGCGTGACAGCAAGGGCAATGCCTTAAGTTTCACCTATGATGCAAGAGGCGATTTGGTGGGCGTCACCGACACGGCGGGGCGCGGCTACGCGCTGGTTTATGACGCCAGCCACCGCCTGACCCGGCTGACCGACCCCATCGGGCGGGCGGTCCAGTATGCTTATGACATCAACGGCGATTTGGTTCAAACCACTGATGCGCGGGGCGGGACGACGGGCTTTCAGTACGACACCAGCCACCGCGTGACCCGCATTATCAATCCGCGAGGCAATGTGTTGGTGGCGAATGTGTACGATGCCGCCGGGCGCGTGACCGGGCAAACCAACGGGCGCGGTTTTGTCACCACGTTTGCCTACGACGCGCCGAACGCGGGCGATACGACCATCACCGATGCGCTGGGCCAAAAGACCGTCCACACCCACGACAGCCAGCGCCGCTTGATTGCCGAAACCGACCCGCTGGGCGGCAAACAGCAAACTGTCTATGACACCAGCAATAACCGCGTCCAAGTCACCGACCCGAACGGCAAAGTCACGGCCTACGCCTACGATACGCGGGGCAATGTGACGCGCAAGACCGATGCGCTCGGCGGCGTGACCACGCTGGAATACGACGCGCAAAACCATCCGACCCGCCGGGTCGATGCCCTGGGCCAAGCGACATTGTTTACCTATGACAGCCAAGGCAATCTGACGCAAACCACCGACGCGCTGGGCAACATCAGCAAGATCGCCTATGACGCGCAAGGCCAGCCGGTCAAGCTGACTGACCCACGCGGCTTCGACACGTTGAACACTTTCGACGCACTAGGCAACCTGACGCAAACCCAAGACGCGCTGGGGCATAAAACCCAGTTTGGCTATGACGGCGCGGGGCGGCGCGTGTCGGTGACGGACGCGAACGGGCAGGCGACCCAGTTCGCCTATGACGCCAACGACAATCTCGCGCAAACCACCGGCCCGCTGGGCGAAGTCACGGCCTATGCCTACGATGCCAACGACAACCGCGTCAGCGTCACCGACGCGCTGGGGCGGGTCACAAGCAATGCCTACGATGCCAACGATTTGTTGGTCAGCGTCACCGATCCGCTAGGCAATGTCAGGAGCCAAGCTTATGACGCATTGGACCGGCGCAGCGCCAGCACCGATGCACGCGGCAACGTGACCAACTTCGCCTATGACGCGGCGGGGCGCTTGCTCCGCGTCACCGACGCAAGGGGCAAGGCGACTGCGTTCGGCTATGACGCCAACGGCAACCGGCTGACGCAAACCAATGCGTTGGGCCATGTGACCGCGTTTGCCTACGATGCGCTGAACCGGCAGACCTCCACCACTGACGCGCTCGGCAAGGTGACGGCCACGGCTTACGACGCGCTGGGCCGCGTCGCGCAAACCACCGACGCGAACGGGCGCATTACGCGCTTTGCCTATGACGCGCTCGGGCGTTTGACGCAAACCACCGACCCGGCGGGCGGCGTTACGGCGGCGGTTTACGACGCGGCGGGCAACCGCACCCGGCTGGCCGACCCGAACGGCAAGGCCGCCACCTTCGCCTACGACGCGCTAAACCGCCTGGGCAGCCGCACCGACGCGCTGGGCCATGTCTATTCCTACGCCTATGACGCGGTGGGGAATCGCATCAGCCTGACCGACGCTAAAAACCAAACCCTGCAATACACCTATGACGCGAACCGGCGCTTGCTCGAAACGCGCTATCCCGACAATACCAAGGTAAGTTTGGGTTACGATGCCGTGGGCAACCGCACGTCAATGACCGACAAGATTGGGCAGAGTGTTTTCCAATATGACGCGCTGAACCGGTTGACACAATACCGCAATCCCTTTGGCAAAACCGTGGGCAGCGAGTATGACGCGGCGGGCAACCGCACCGCCTTGGTATACCCGGACGGCAAGCGCGTGACTTATGCCTATGACGCGCTGAACCGGATGCAGAGCGTAACTGACTGGCTGGGCGGGATGGCGAGTTATGCCTACGATGACGCGGGGAATCTGCTTGCCACTAACCATGCGAATGGCACGGCGGCGAATTACGCCTATGACAACGCGGGGCGCCTGATCCGGTTGGCCGATGTGAAGGCCAACCTAGCGGTAATCGCCGATTACCAGTTGACGTTGGATGCAGTCGGCAACCGCTTGCAAGTCCAGCGCACGGAACCTGCTGCCATGGTTAGCTGGCCGGCCAACGCGGCGTATCTGCACGATGCCGACAACCGGCTTGCCAGCATCAACGGCTCGCCCGTCAGCCACGACAACAACGGCAACCTGCTGACCGCCCCAGGGCTAGGCTTGAGTTACGACTATGAAGACCGGCTGGTCGATGCCTTCGGCGGCGCTTTGCATTACCGTTATGACGGCCTGGGCAACCGGCTCGAAGCCGGTTCCACCCGTTATGCGCTGGATGTCGCCGGGGCGATGGCGAATGTGCTGGTGGAATATGACCTGACCGGCAACCCGCTGGCCTATTACATCCACGGCTTGGGTTTGCTGGCGCAAATCGGCCCGACCGGCGCGGCCCGTTATTATCACTACGACACGGCCGGCAGCGCCGTGGCCTTGAGCGATGCGAACGGCAACCTGACCGACACCTATGCCTATGACCCGTTCGGGCTAGTGGTTGGCGGGACGGAAACGACACACAACCCGTTCCATTATGTCGGCCAATTCGGCGTGATGGACGAAGGCGGCGGCTTGTTGTTCATGCGCCATCGCTACATGGACGCGGCCACCGGGCGGTTTGTCAGCCAAGATCCGCTGCCGGGAGGCCTGGAGAATGGACAGAGTTTAAACCGGTATGTTTATGCGTTGAATAATCCAGGGAGGTTTGTGGATATTAGTGGATTATTTGCCAGAGAAAGTAGTACTTCGGTAATCACTAATCAAGCTTCCGATCAAGACCACAATGCTCTATTGCCGGAAAATCGTCCAAGACTTACTGAACAAGAAAAGCGGATGCTTCGGGCGGAAATCGCAAAATACCAAGCAGAATCGGCATCATTTATGGCTAGAGATAGAGCGTTACAAAAAGCAATTGGGGTAGTAAAGATCATTCAGGGAATCAATGCAGGGGTTGGTGCTGTCGCTGGAGCTATAGTTGCTGCACCGGTTGCTGGCACGGTCAGCGCCGCTGCTTTTTTGACAGCCTCTCTCGCAAATGGAGTTCTCAGTGGCTCTGGCCAAATTGCTTCTGGAGCATTAGAGATTAGTGGAAACTCAAAAGGAGCCTCAAAGCTAGATGCTTACACAAAAGTGGGAGGCTATATAAGCTTGGGGCTTGGTGTACCTAGTATTAATAGCCTGCCTACAACACTTCCACAAAGTGCTATTGAAATAACCGCAGCAGCCGGGACAATAATCCAAACAGGTAGCGATGCTATTACAACTTATATCGATATGGTTTGGTAACCTAATTTTCTCGTTCCCGAGCCAAGCCCACACAGGATGTGCCGACGAAGGAGGCGCATCGTTCGCGATTGATGCGCTTCGTGCCTCAGCGCATCCTACATGAGCTGCGCTGTTCTAACCGAATTCCGGAAACGCCCGCCCTTGGACATTGCGGGACTCTTCATATACCTATGTGGGCGGGCTTATTCCGGCCTACGTCTACTGCGGATAATGATTACGGGCGGGAACAAACCCGCCACCAACAGGAATCAGCCATCATGCGGAAAATGAATCGAAAAAACGGGCATTCCCTCAGGGCTTGCCGGGTGCTGGCTCTCTGCTTTGCCAGCCTTGCCTTGGCAGGTTTGGCCGGAGCGGATACGGTCGTCAATACCTATGATGCGCTAAACCGGATCATCCGCATCCAATACGAGAATGGCGTGGTGGTCGAATATGCCTACGACAATGCGGGCAACCGCATCCAAAAAGCCGTTTTGAGCAACAACCAAGCGCCTGCCGCCAATGCCGGCACCGGCCAGACCGTCGCCATCAATGCGCGGGTAACATTGGACGGCACCTCCAGCACCGACCCGGACCACGGCCCTTCACCGTTGGCCTACGCTTGGAGCCAGATCAGCGGCCCCACCGTCGCATTGAACGGCACGGCGACCGCAAACCCAACATTCGCCCCGGCCCAGGCAGGCGATTATGTCTTCGGCTTGGTGGTGAGCGACGGGCAGGCCAGCAGCCCGCAAAGCACGGTCACGGTCCACGTTGGCATGGGCAGCCAGACGATTAGCTTCGGGGTTGCGCCGATGATGCTCGCCGGCGGCACCGGCACGGTTTCCGCCACCGGCGGCGCTTCCGGCAATCCGGTGATATTCAGTTCAGCCACCCCCGGCGTCTGCACGGTCAACGGCAGCACTGTCACTGGCGTTAGCGCAGGTCTTTGCACCCTCTCCGCCAACCAAGACGGCAACGCCAACTACAGCGCCGCGCCGCAGGCGACGTTGAGTTTCAACATCATGAGCGGGTTTGTCTTGACGGTGGGCAATGCCAACAGCGGCGGCGGAACTGTCGTCAGCGATGTGGGCGGGATTGCTTGCGGCGGGACATGCAGTGCGAGTTTCGCCAGCGGCTTGGCCGTCAAGCTCACTGCCATCCCTGTTGATGGCTACCAGTTCTCGGGCTGGGGCGGGGATTGCCGCGTCTGCGCTTACGGGAATGCCTGCACCTTGACGATGGATGCCGCCAAAGCTTGCGCGGCCAATTTTGATGTTTTCAAAAGGCATCGTCCGCTCTGGAAGCGGGTGTTATTGCCGCCATAGGCCGGGGGATTTATGAAGAAAATACTGCTGTCCAGCGTGTTAATGGTTTTGTCTTGCCTGCTGTCCGCCGCGCAAGCCGATGTGGCCTACAAGGCGCACGGCTTAAACTTTAGCCCTTTCTTGGCCGGGCAAAACGGAGGTGGGTTTAATTGATTGAATTGTAGGAGCGGGCCATGCCCGCGATC
>CAZOTR010000259.1:0-5212 GCA_964582755.1 uncultured Methylococcaceae bacterium
CCAGGCCGAATGGCTGGCCGAGCAAAAGTACGTCAAGATGCAGACCAAGGAGATGCTGGGCATCTCGGCCACGCTGCTGGAGATCACCGAGCGCGGCATGAGCCTCTTCGACGGGTTGCTGTCGGATAACAACATCATTATCGACTGATGGCCCGCACCCGCGTCGTCCACCCCCCCGACCGCCGAGAGCTGGCATTCCGCGTTTGGCGCGAATGCGGCCAGTCGGCGACGGTCACCTTGCGCAAGCTGGCACAGGAATACGACTGGCCGAACCTGACGCGGGGGGCGCTGTACGACTGGATTAGCCAGCATGACTGGAACGGGCGGGCGGCGCGGTTGCAGGCCGAGGAAGAACGGGCCGAGGTCGCCAAGCTGATGGGCCGGGAGAAGATCCTGGCCGACCTGACCACGCGCAAAGGCAGCTACGAGCGCTACCTGGAACAGATAGAAGCCAAGGGCGGCGTGGACAATGCCGCGACCACGGCCTATGCCAACCTCTGCAAGACCATCATGCAGTTGCAGGACAAGATTGAAGGCGGGGCCGGCCTGTCCAAGCTGGACTTGGCGAAGGACATGCTGCGCCAGCAGTTCGCCTTCGTGCGCGAATCCTACCCGGACCATGCGGCGGCGTTCCTGGAAGTGATGGAGCCGTTCTCGGATAGGCTGGTGGATTTGTATGGCGGCTAAAAAGCCCAACGGGCAAGCCTTCCGCAAGGACATCGCCGAATTTAGGAAATCCCAACAACTGCTGATCGAGGCGGAGGTCGAGGGGTTTGCGGTGTCCGAAGAGGCCCAGGCAGAGCGCATGTCGAAGGCCGGCCAGCAGACCCGCGAAGGCTTTGAGTTCTTTGCCCGGACCTACTTCCCGCATTACGTCAAGCTGCCCAACAGCAAGCTGCACGACTTTCTGTACGAGCGCCTGCCCGCCATCCTGCGCAACCCCAAGGGCCAGTCCGACGCGATAGCCGCGCCACGCGGCGAAGCCAAATCGACCATCGTCAGCCAGATCTTCGTGGTCTGGTGCACGGTCAACGGCTGGAAGCACTATCCCTGCATCATCATGGACGCCTTTGACCAGGCCAGCGTGATGCTGGAAGCCATTAAAGCCGAACTGGAGTTCAACCAGCGCCTGATGATGGACTTCCCCAAGGCGGCGGGCGTGGGTAGGGTGTGGCAAACGGCGGTAATCGTCACGCGCAACAACGTCAAGATCGAGGCGTTCGGCAGCGGCAAGAAGATTCGCGGGCGGCGGCATGGCCCGCACCGTCCCGACCTGGTCGTGCTGGACGACATCGAGAACGACGAGAACGTCGGCAACCCGGTGCAGCGCGACAAGCTGGAAAGCTGGCTGGACAAGGGCGTGATGAAGCTGGGCGGCGCGGCGGACAAGTTCGACGTGATCTTCATCGGCACCGTCCTGCACTACGACTCGGTGCTGTCGCGCAAACTGAAAAACCCGTTCTGGCGCAGGCGCTCCTTCAAGGCCATCCTGCGCTGGCCGGACAACATGAGCCTGTGGGATGAATGGGAGGAAATCGTGCGCAACGATGACCTCCCCTTGATCCGGGAGGCCGAAGACGCGGGCGAGGAAATCGCCGACGCGAATCTGCCGTCGCACCTTTTCTATGTGCGGCACAAAGAGGAAATGGACGCGGGCGCGGAAGTGTCCTGGCCGGAAGGCCGTCCGCTGTTCAAGCTCATGTGGCTGCGGGCGCGGGACGGGCATTCGTCGTTTGACTCGGAGTACCAAAACGATCCGCTGTCCGCCGAGGACGCGCCGTTCGCAGGCTGTATCCACACCTGGGTAAACCGGCTGGCGGATTGGGTCATGTACGGCGCTTGCGATCCCTCCATGGGCAAGACCAGCGCCCGGAGCGACCCGTCCGCCATTTTGGTGGGTGGCTACAACCGCGCCACTGGGGTGCTGGATGTGATCGAGGCGCAGATCAAGAAGCGCAAGCCGGATCTCATCATCAGCGACATCATTGCATTGCAGAGGGAGTACCGCTGCATGGCGTGGGCGGTGGAAATCGTCCAGTTTCAAGAATTCTTGAAAGACGAGCTGGTAAAGCGTTCGGCCCAGCTTGGCGTTCCCGTGCCGGCCAAGGGCATCAGAAGCTCGGGCGACAAGGATTTGCGCATTGAGGCCTTGCAGCCGCATTGCGCCAACGGCCTGATCCGCTTCCATCCGCGCCTGGTCACGCTGATCGAAATGCTGACGCATTGGCCCAAGGCGGACCATGACGATGGGCCGGATTGCCTGGAAATGCTCTGGGCATTGGCGATCAAGGGCAACCAGAAAACCTACAAAACACTCCGCATACGCGGCTTGTAACCCTGGAGACTGAAATGCTGAGTTCTAACGAGTGTCTGAAAAAATACGGCCAGCCGGAGGCAGAGAAGGCTATGGTGTTGTGGGATGTTCCAGCCGAACTGGAAATTGGCGTGATCCCGAAAAGGATTTATTGCAACCGCGATTTAGTAGCGCCGTTGGAACAGGCGTTCCGCAACCTTATCAAGCGCCGCTTCATTGGCGAACTCAAGACATGGGACGGGTGCTTCAACATCCGCCGCAAGCGCGGCGCAGCGACGGCGTCATTGCATTCCTGGGGCGTCGCCATCGACATCAACGCTGCTTGGAACCGTTTTGGCGAGAAGCCTAGCCTGTCGCTTGGCTTGGTGAAGTGCTTCACCGACGCGGGCTTCGACTGGGGCGGAATTTGGCAGAAGCCGGACGGCATGGCATTTCCAGCTTTCCGCGTTGCCGAAATAAGCCGAATAGCCAGGGGATAATCCGATGGCCTTGACGCAATACGTCGACCGCTACAGCGACACCTTTCTGCTCGACAGCTATACGGGCCGGGGGGGCTATCTGACGGGCCAGTATTTGATCCCGCATGAGCGCGAAACGCAGGACGATTTGAACCGGCGGGCGGCGTACAGCGTTTATCCCAACTATGTGGCCGATGTGGTCGGCACCTATTCGGGCTACCTGTGGAAGCGGCAGCCGGCCCGCGAATCCGGCGACGGGTACGCCGCGTTTTGCAACAATGCGGATGGCCAGGGGCATTCCCTGGACTATGTCCTGCAAAACAACCAGCTGCTGTCGATGGTGTTGGGCAGCGTATGGCTGATCGTCGACCGCGCCCCAATTGTCCCGCAAACAAAGGCGCAGCAGCCAAAGCCGTATGTCGTCATGCGGTTGCCGAGTCAGGTTGCCCATTACAAGCTGGACGGCAACGGGGTGCTGGAGGCGATCACTTTTCGGGAAATTTCCGAAGGCATCGAAACGACTCCGGCATTCGGACTGGCGATGCTGCAATCCTTGGCCTCGCTGGTCGGTCTGGGGAAAACCCAATACCGCACCTTCACGCGGACGGGTTGGAAAATCAGCCTGGATGCGGGCGGCCTGCTGGTCGTCGCCCAGGGCGAGCACGGGCTGGGCCGGGTGCCGGTCGTGCGGCTCAACTCTACGGTGCCGTTGCTGCCCGCGCAGATCCGCGCAGACCCATGGGCCTTTGGCATTTCGCAGCTCAACTGGAGCCTGTACAACCAGGAAAGCGAAAAGCGCACCCTTTTCCGCAAACAAACATTTTCGATTTTGACCATTCCGGTCGAGGATGCCGATGAAGCCGAAAAGTTGCGGGATTTGACTATCGGCACCGACAATGCCCTGACCTACAGTCCTGCGCGCGGCGCGAAGCCGGAGTATGTCGCGCCGCCGGACGGGCCGATCCAGCAATACCGCGAGGACAACAACGAAACCATCGTCAAGATCTATAAGGCGGCGAACCTGGAATTCGTCGCCGGCGTCGCGTCGAGCGGGACCGCGCTTTCATTCCAGTTCCAAAAGGCAAACTCCACCATGGGCGTGATGGCCGGCCAGGCCGAAGGCGCGGAACGCGAGATAGCTCAAATTGTCTCCGCATGGGAGGGGGAGCAGCCCGGCAACATTTCCTATCCCCGCGATTTCAACTTGACCGACTTGGCTGCGGATTTGAAAGTGGCCATGGAAGCGAAAACCATGGGCATCTCGCCCACCTTTGACAAGGAGTTGAAAAAGCGGACGGCCAGGCAAGTGTTGGGGCATGGCGTCCCGGCCAAGACCATGGGCATTATCGACGGCGAGATTGACGCCGGCCAAGATCCCTATGGCGACAGGATTGCCCAACAGGCGGGGGCGGGTGCATGACGGCCAGCACGGAGAAAAAGCAGTTCGTGCGCGATTGGATTTTGCGCACTGCACCTATCACGCCGTCCGACATCAAGATGCGGATAGCCCAGGCCGAAAGTATTTGGCAAACCATGGGTGAGCTAGGATATGGCGATGAATCGGCCGCAATGCCATTGGTACCCCAACCCCAGGCCGAGGCTGAAACTCGGGATTTTGAGAAAGCGCCTGATCCATTGCCCGGGGCTGCGCCTGCCGTGCAAAACTATAAGCCTGCGCCATCGCAGAAAGAGCTTTTGCAGGATGAGGCGCATTGGCGCGGGCTTGTCACCCGACATCCGCATAATCAGCAAATCCGGGACATCTGCAACGCGGTGAGGGAAAAGCTGGGGATGTCACCGCTTTTGCCGCCTCAAGCCGTCGAATCTTCTGGGCAAGAAGACCAGGCTGGCAAGTGAGGGATTACGAGCAGCTTCACCGCGATTTAGCCCAGGCCATCCTCGCCGAGGATGGACGCCTGGACGGCGATTTCTTTGCCTTTGTCTCCCGCTTCCTAAAATCCCTCCCGCCTCAGTCCGCCACGATCCCACCCGACGCGCAGTCCGAATTGACGCAGTGGCTCAACTCCATCACTGAATCCATCCGCCGGCCCATCGCATCGGCCATTGCTATCGGGGCAGCGGCGGGAACAATGACCGACCCGGCCATGGCCGAGCTGGCAGCGGAGGTTTATCGCCGCCGCTGGCCCAACGGCATCAACCTGTCCCAGCGGCTGTGGAATTTCCGGGGCGATGTCAAAGGCGGCATTGAGGAGGCGCTGCGCGAAGGTGTGCGCCAGATGCGCGGTGTCAACGGGGTTCTGTACGACATGCAGCGGGCCGTCGAGCAGGCCGGCGGCGGGGAACTGTTCAAGATCGTCCAAAACTACCGGGAGGACTGGGTCACGGAATTGTCCCAGTCGGCTCTGACCTTGATCCACGATTCGACGGCGCGGTCGCAATGGGTGCGGACGGTGGGCGACATCCGCCAGCACGTCAACCA
>CAZOTR010000260.1:0-2377 GCA_964582755.1 uncultured Methylococcaceae bacterium
TGGTAGCAACGGCGGGACTTGAACCTGCGACACCCGCATTATGAATGCGGTGCTCTAACCGACTGAGCTACGTTGCCACGCTCTAAGGCCGCGTATTATCGACAACAGCATGGGCTCTGTCAATATCTTGGACGGCAATCCGTGCTTAGAAATCGTTGCGGCAGACTTCCACGGCGCGGCGGCAGATTTCCCGCCCGTAGTCGGTCCACTGGCCTTGGCCCCAGTAGCGGTAGCAACTAGTCTGCGCGGACAGCAGGTGGAACAGGGCGTGGCGGTAGCGCGGGTCGGACGGCGGGACGCCGGGTTTCAACACTTTCTCGCTGAACAGGGCGCTGGCCTCTTCCATCGGCCCCAGCACGTTGTCGTAGCCTTTCACCCAGGAGATGTCGTTGGTCCAACTGCCGCCTTCCATGTGGAAGCGGTGGTCTTCCTTGCGCAGCTCTTCGATGGTCTTCTCCAGCTTTTCCGGGCCGGCGCCGGGGGTGAAGCGGTCCCAGATGCGCTTCTGGTGGATGGGCTGGATTTCCGGGAAATCGCTTATGCTTACGCCCAAGCCGAACAAGTATTCCAGGTATTCGGTGGCGTTGAGCATCGGCGTGTCGGAGCCGGTGGCTTCGCGGGACACGTCCATGAACTTGCCCGGAAACTCGTTCATCATCACGCCGCCGTTTTCGCCGTCGGCGATCTGCGTGACCAAAGGCGGCACGCTCTTGCCGCCGAGTTCCCAGCGCGTCAGGCTCTTCGCCTCGTAATAAGGCTGCATCTGCGCGACCAGCTTGGTGTCGCTGCCTTGGGTCTTGATGATGGCGATGATTTCGGCGGTTTCGCCCTTGGAATTTTGGCAGACCAGCCGGTGCGGCAGGTGCTTCTTTTCCAGGCCGTGGCCGGTGGCGGGCAGTTCGACGCTGTGTTCCTGGATCAGCACCCAGGTGAAGCCGCAGTCGCGCAAGGTCTTGATGTATTCATAGGCCACGTCGGGGTGGTTGGGCAGGGCCATTTCCGAGGGCGAGAAGCCGCGCACCCGCGCCAGCGCCTCTTTGCCGAAAATCGCGGCGAAATGGTGCTGCCAAGCTTTGACATGCAGGCGGAAGTCTTGCGAGGGGGTGGAGGGGGCGACGGCATGGCCCCAGGGCGCGCCCAGCCATTCGACGGCGTGGCGGTATTGGTGGTTGAGGGTGATGTTCTTCAGGCTGTCGAAGACATCGTGCGCGCCCATTTTGCGCAGCCCGTGGAACAAGGTGCCGGAGTATTCGAGCATGACGCGGGGCTGCTTGCCCTCGTGGATCAATTGCGGGACGAATTCGCCGATGCGCTTGTAGCACCAGTGGAAGCCGCCGGCGTTGTGGTTGTCGCCGATGCCTTGGTTCTCATACATGTGCTGCAAGTTGCTGATGATGTCGGCGCTGCGCAGATCCCATCCGCCGGCCGGGATCAGCGGCTGGTGCATGTGCAGGGCGATGGCGCAGGCGCTGTGGATGCGGTCAAAAGGGATGTGGGTCTCGTGGGCATAAACCGTGGCCGGGCGCTGTTTTAGCACCGCCTCGATTTCGGCTTCCTGGCCGCAGATATTGGGCAGGCCATCGACATATTCGGCTAATTCCGCCATGGGGTTGTTTCTCCGCTGGATTGGGGGGTGGGAGGGTGCTTCCTGCCTGGGGCGGGAGGCTGGAGTTGGGACGCTTGCAGTTTACACGATGTGCGGGGCAGGGGGGATGAAACGGAATGTTGACGCAGGGTTTGGCCCATGATTTGCTTATGGTATCGAATGGCCTCAAGATGTTACCATTCACCCTTGCGGCTTGTGGTAATACCACAATGCTCCCATTCCCGAATTCCTTGCATCCATAATTAGACCACCCGAAAACTAACGGATAGGCACGATGGCAAATGAAACAAAATCCCCTTCCTCCTCGGGGGTATCCGAGTTGGGCAAGGCTTTGACATCGTGTAAGTCGTCATTTCTTTTCGCGGGTTTTTTCAGCCTCTTTGTCAATCTGCTGTTATTGGTGCCTTCTTTTTATATGTTGGCGGTATATGACCGCGTGCTGTCCAGCAGCAGCGAATCGACCCTGCTCATGCTGACCTTGATCACGGTTTTCCTCTTTCTGGTCATGGGGGGTCTGGAATGGATTCGCTCGCAAATCCTCATCGCCACCGGCACGCGCCTGGACCAGTTGCTGGCCAGCCGCGTGTTCAATTCCATTTTTTCCATGGCGCTGGCCACCGGCGGCAAGGCCGCCTCGGCCCAGCCCTTGAGCGATTTGTTGCAACTGCGCCAGTTTCTCACCGGCAACGGGCTGTTCGCGTTCTTCGACGCGCCGTGGCTGCCGATTTACCTGTTGCTGCTGTTTTTGTTCCATTTTTGGTTCGGCGTGGC
>CAZOTR010000260.1:2477-5189 GCA_964582755.1 uncultured Methylococcaceae bacterium
GCCAAGGGCGGCTTGATCAATGCCTTGTCGAAGACCTTCCGCATGACGATCCAATCCCTGGTCCTCGGCTTGGGCGCGTATTTGGCGATTCACAAGGAGATCACCCCAGGGCTGGTGATTTCCGGCTCCATTCTGTTGGGCCGGGCCTTGGCGCCCTTGGATTTGATGATCGCCGGCTGGCGCGGTTTTTTGGGGGCGCGGGAGTCGTACAACCGGCTTAACGCCTTGCTGCCGGATCTGCCCCCGCGTGAAAAGCCCTTGCCCTTGCCCTCGCCCAAAGGGGAGATCCGGTTGGACAATGTGTTTATCACGCCTTTGGGCGTTCAGCATCCCATCCTCAAGGGCATCAGCCTCCTTATCGAGCCGGGGATCCAGGTTGCCGTGCTTGGCCCCAGCGCGGCGGGCAAGTCCACTTTTGTGCGGACGGTCTTGGGGATTTACCGGCCTGAAAAAGGCAGCGTCCGCATGGATGGCGCGGACATCCACAACTGGGAGCGCATCCAAAAAGGCGCTTTCCTGGGTTACATGCCGCAGGACGTGGAGTTGCTGGACGGCACGATCAGCGAGAACATCGCCCGCTTCGGCGAGATTGACGCGGACAAGATCGTCGAGGCGGCGCAGATGGCGGGCATCCACGAGATGATCCTGCATTTGCCCGAAGGCTACGAAACCCGCATCGCCGGCAATGGCTATTTGTTGTCCGCCGGCCAGCGGCAGCGCGTGGGGATTGCCCGCGCCGTGTACGGCAATCCCCGCGTGGTCGTGCTGGACGAGCCCAACTCCAACCTTGACCAAGCAGGCGAGGCGGCTTTGATGGCTACCTTGGCCTCGCTCAGGCGGAAAGGGGCGAGCGTCATCGTCGTCGCCCACAGGACCAACATCATCAGCCATGTGGACAAGATCCTCGTGCTGGTTGACGGGCAGGTGGCGTTTTTCGGGCCTAGGGACGAAGGCTTGGCCTTGATGGGCCAGGCCGCCGGCAAGCCGCCACAAGCCGCTCCCAAAACGGCACCCGCCGCCGGCGGTATTTTCAAATATTGACTGATTCTCTTCGCTGCCCCCCATGCTGTTCACAACGCCCCAAATCCAAGGCGACGACCGCCCCATCCGTCGGCTTGGGCTGATTTTTGTCATTGCCGTCTTCGGCGTGTTCGGCGGCTGGGCCGCCTTGGCCCCGCTGGAAAGCGCCGCGCTGGCTCCCGGCACCATCATGGTGGAAGGCTACCGGAAGACGGTCCAGCACTTGGAAGGCGGAATCATCAAAACCCTACAGGTGCGCGACGGCGACACCGTGGCCAAGGACCAGGTTTTGGTCACCCTGGACGACACGCAGTGGCGCGCCCAGCTTGAGGTGTTGCGCGGCCAGTATTTCATCGCCGCCTCGCGGGAGGCGCGGCTGATCGCGCAGCGGGATGGCCTGGACAAGGTCCAATACCCGCCCGATCTGTTGGCCCGGCAGGGCGATCCCAGGGTGCAGGAGGCCATCCATTTGCAGAACCAGACCTTCACCGTGCGCAGGCAAGCGCAGGAAGGGGAAATCGCGGTTTACCAGCGGCAAATCGAACAGTTGCGCGCCAAGGCATCCGGCTTGCGCGCGCAAAAGGAAAGCCGCGACCGCCTAGTGGCCTCCTATCGCGGCGAGTTGGCGGATTTCCAGAATTTGCTCAAGGAAGGCTTCACCGAAAAACAAAAGGTCAGGGATTTGGAGCGCAATCTGGCGCAGAACGAAGGGCAGCAGGGCGAGTTGCTGTCGACCATCGCGGCGACGGATCTGGCGGTCAGCGAGACCGAGCTCAAAATATTGCAATTGAAAAAGGAGCTTCAGCGCGAGGTGGCGAAGGAAATGAGCGAGGCGGAGGCCAATTTGTCCGAGGTGCGCGAAAAGATCCAATCGCTGGAGGCGACCGTCGCCCGCACCGTGGTCAGGGCACCGGACGCCGGCATGGTGTTGGGGCTGGCGGTGCATACCATCGGCGCGGTGGTCCAGCCGGGCGGCCGCATCCTCGACATCGTGCCGCAGAACGGCAAGTTGATCGTCGAGGCGCAGGTTTCGCCGATTGACATTGACCGCGTCAAGGTCGGCCAGACGGCGGAAGTCCGCTTCTCCGCCTTCAAGACGCGGGAGACCCCGAAAATGGAGGGCAAGCTCATCGGCCTGTCCGCCGACAAGCTGGTTGATGAAAGCAAGCAGGACAAGCCTTCCTACTATCTGGCGCGGGTGGAAGTCACCCCGGAAGGCTTCCGCGATCTGGCCAAGCACCATCTGGAACTGGTGCCCGGCATGCCTGCCGAGGTGTTGATCAACACCGGCTCGCGCACCTTGTTGCAATACCTGTCCCGGCCCTTGATGGACACCTTTGCCCGCTCCTTCATCGAAGATTGAGTCTCCATGCGCAACCCACTGACTACCTTGTTCGCCGCCCTGCTCATGGGCCACGCGCTGGCCGCGTCGGCGGCGGACCTGATCGAATTGTACGATCAAGCCTTGGCCACCAATCCCACCCTAAAGGGGAGCGAATACGCGGTGGACCAGGCCAAGGCGCAAAAAGACCAGGCCATGAGCAAGCTGCTGCCCCAGGTTTCGGCCATCGGCAATCTGTCTTGGAACAATTTCGAGCAAAACCTACCGACCAACACCACGCCGCAAAACCCCCGTTACCAAAGCGTGCGCGGCGTCATCCAGGCCCGCCAGGCGTTGTTCGACCTGCCCAG
>CAZOTR010000261.1:0-5089 GCA_964582755.1 uncultured Methylococcaceae bacterium
GGAGAAGGCGGTGACGTGTGCGTCGGCGGATACATAGGCGGGGGCGGCGAAGACGGGGATGGGGATAGAGACGAATACGGTTGCGGCGGACTGGGCTGTGGCCCCCCTCTCGCACGGCGGAGGCGGGTTCAATCAATTGAACCCACCTCCTGATTTAGCCTCCAAAGAAAAAGCCTTGGGTTCCTTCAGCGCACACTAGCCCCACCGCCTGCGGGAGTAGGACGATCGGGATCATACTGATGCGGATACAACGGCGCCGGGGGCTGTGGCAAAAATTGGGGGGCGCTGGAACACCCGCCCGGGTTGCGTGAGCAGTCCTCCTCTCTCGGCCTGCTTGAATAATCTGTCACCGGAACGCCCCGTGGGGATGCCGACTCCTGCTCTATTCTCTGTCTGCGCTCCGCTTCTTCCGCTGTTTTAGGCTTAAATTCATCATAACCACTCCAAGCATTGGCGATTTGGCATGAGAACGCCAACGCAACAGCAGATCCAATGGCCATCCAATCAAGACTGGCATTCTCTCGCATGGCACTTCCCCCTCTATAACGCTTATTAAAAAGATTCAACCGCAGCCACCCGCGCCGGGGGTGAAAGCAGAATCTCAATGGGCATCTTGGCAGGGAAATGGCGTTTGCCAACAACAGCGCCCAAGGCCCGCGCAAGATAACTCGGCTTCACTTAAAAGCAACTTAAGCGGGAGGATTTATTTGTCTTCGCTGATCCGGCTGGCGGTCGGCCCGTTTTGGTCGCGGTACTTGGCGTCGGGGCGTTTGCGGTAAGGCCGGTCGGCGGGGCCGGACATCGGCTCGAAACTGATCGCGCCTATGGACATGCCGGGGCGCAGAGCCAAGGGCAGCTTGCCGGAGTTGAAAAACTCCAAGACGATATTGCCGCTCCAGCCGGGGTCGATGCGGTGGGCGGTGACATGCACCATCAGCCCCAGCCGCGCCAGGCTGGAGCGCCCATCCAGCCAGCCGACGATGTCGTCGGGCAAGGTGATGGCGTCTTCCGTCGCGCCCAGGGCCAACTCGCCCGGATGCAGGAAGAACGCCTCGCCCGCCGGGATGACGATCTCGTCGCTCATCACCTTTTCAATCGCCGCGTCCGTCTCCTCGCGGGAGCCGGACAGGTCGATGTACGGCGTGGTGTGCGAGCTGAACACGCGGAAGCGGTTGCCCAGCAACAAATCCACGCTGACGCCGCTGATGCGCTCGACGGCAGGGCGCGGGTTGATTTTGATGCGGCCGCCGTCCAAGGCGGCGAGGATGTCGCGGTCGCACAGCCGCATATCAGTTGTTCACGATGGAAATGGTGGGGAACTTGGCGCTGTAATCCTTCGCGGTCAAGGCCAGCCGCCCCGCCAGCTTGCGGGCGATTTCCCGGTAGATTTGCGCGCTGCGGCCTTGCGGGTCGGCCACCACGGTGGGATGCCCGCCGTCCGCCTGCTCGCGGATGTTGATGTCCAAGGGCAGCGAGCCTAGCAATTCCACGCCGTATTTCGCCGCCATCTTCGCCCCGCCGCCCGCGCCAAAGATATGCTCCTCATGCCCGCAGTTCGAGCAAACATGCACGGCCATGTTTTCGACAATGCCCAGCACCGGCACGGCAACCTTCTCGAACATCTTCAAGCCCTTCTGCGCGTCCAGCAAGGCGATGTCCTGCGGCGTGGTGACGATGACCGCGCCGGAGACGGGAATCTGCTGGGCCAGGGTCAGTTGGATGTCGCCGGTGCCCGGCGGCAGGTCGATGATGAGATAGTCCAAATTGTCCCAGCGCGTGTCGTTGAACAACTGCTGCAAGGCACCCGTCACCATCGGCCCGCGCCAGATCATCGGCGTGTCCTCGTCAATGAGATAGCCAATCGACATGGATTGCACACCATAGGCGACTTTAGGCTCGATGGTCTTGCCGTCGGTCTCGGGCCGGCCCGACAGGCCCAACATCGCCGGCTGGCTGGGGCCGTAAATGTCGGCGTCGAGGATGCCCACCCGCGCCCCCTCGGCGGACAAGGCCAACGCCAGATTCACCGCCGTCGTGGACTTGCCCACCCCGCCCTTGCCCGAGGCCACGGCGATGATGTTCTTCACCCCCGGCATCGGCTTGAGGTTCTTCTGCACGGCATGGGAGATGATCTCGCTGCCCAGCTCCACGGTGACCTGCTCCAAGCCGGTGGCCTCGCCGATGACGGCGCGGATGGCTTCGGCCAGTTCGGCGCGGACGCTGGCGGCGGGATAGCCCAGGGTGATCTTCACCGCGACCCTCCCCTCCCCCGCCTCGATCTTCTTCACCATCTTGGCGGAAACCCAATCGACCCCCAGATTGGGGTCGATAAAATTCTTCAACAGGTTTTCGACATCGGACTTGGACACGCTCGCCATGGTGGCTCCTGGATTGGGGTTGGTTGTGTGATTTTGCGGCGATTTTACACCGTTTATTTCACGCCATTGAGCGACACGGAGGAAAACAGGCTGTTGCCCCGGCTCTCGCGCATTCCGGCGACTAAGCGATGACACCCCTTGGAGACACCGATAGGCGGCAAAGGCCGGGAAGCTTGCGCCCTTTGCCCGCCACGGCAGGGCGCGGTAGACTGCCGGCGCCGCCGGACTTTCACTGGAGCCAGCCATGCCTCGCTACCTCGACCCCAAAAACGACCTCGTGTTCAAGAAGATCTTCGGCGAACACCCGGACTTGCTGATGGACTTCCTCAACGCCCTGCTGCCCCTGCCGGACGACGGCCTGGTCGAATCGCTGGAATACCTGCCGCCCGAGCAAGTCCCCGCCACGCCGTTGAGCTACCGGCGCAGCATCGTCGATGTCAAATGCCGCGACCTGCAAGGACGGACGTTCATCGTCGAAATGCAGATGTTCTGGACGCCCGCCTTCCAGCAGCGCATGTTGTTCTCGGCCAGCCAAGCCTATGTCCAGCAGATCCGCCCCGGCCGCGACTACCGCCTGCTCCAGCCGGTCTACGCGCTGGGGCTCATCAACGATGTGTTCGACAACGAGACGGCGGACTGGTACCACCATTACAAGATCGTCAACATCGACAAGCCGACGCGGGAAATCAAAGGCTTGCAATTCGTCTTCGTGGAGATCCCCAAATTCAAACCGGAAACCTCGCGGGACAAAAAGATCCGCCTGCTCTGGCTGCGCTTTCTGAAAGAGATCGACCAAGGCGAATTCGAGCCGCCGCCCGAACTCCTCGCCTACCCGCCCACCCGCGACGCCTTGGAAATCTCCCGCGAGGCAGGCTTCACCGAAGCCGAATTGTTCGCCTACCAAGAATACCTGGACGCCATCCGCGTGGATGTCACGTTAATGGCCGAGCGCACGGCCTTGGCGGAAGAGCGCGGCTGGGCCAAAGGCCAAGCGGAAGGCCGCGCCAAGGGCTTGGAAGAAGGCCGGGAAGAAGGCGCGTTTGCCGCAAAGCAAGCCATCGCCCGCAACTTGCTGGACATGTTGGACGACGCCACCATCGCGGCGAAGACCGGCTTGACGGTCGAAGATGTGGCGCGGCTGCGGGAGGCTTGAACCCTCCGTCACCTACCGTAGAAGCGGGCCGCGCCCATGGGCCGCTGCCCACAAGCGTTGCGCAAAGCTGATTTAGGCGATGAAGATTTAAACCCGCCCCTGCCGCCCCTAACGTTTAATTGCGATAATCCGCGCCATCGTCCCTCCTGCCCAACAGCCCACACGGAAACCACCCAAGACATGCTCGTCACCCAAATCCTTGACAACCTCAGCCGCGAATCCCTGATTGACCTCTTCGGCCTCGCCCCCGTCCTCAACGTCGAAGCCAGGCTCGCCGAAAAAGCCGGCAAGCCCACTGTGCAATGCCTGGCCCGCAACAAAGACGTGCAGGCCAAGCGCGAGGAAGTCGTCCGCCAACTGTGGCTGCACCGTTTGGAACAGCACTACCAATACCCGCGCACCCGCCTCGCCGTCGAATACCCCGTCACCTTCGGGCGCGACAGTTCCAAGCGGGCGGATATTGTGGTGTTCGACGCCGGCCGCCCGACGGTTCCCTACCTCGTCGTCGAGGTCAAGCAAGGCAAGCTCAAAGACGGCAAGGAGCAATTGCGCTCCTACACCCACGCCACCGGCGCACCGCTGGCCCTCTGGTGCAACGGCGTCCAGGCCATCGCCTGGCACCGCAAGAACCCGAATTATTTCGTCGAAATCCCCGACATCCCCGCCGCCAGCCAGACCATTGACGACATCGCCGGCCAGCCGTGGACGGTGGACACCCTCATCGGGCTTGAGAAAAAGCGCGAGACCGAAGGCAAAGACGCCCGCAGCCTCAAGCAATTGATCGAAGACATGGAGGACGAAGTGCTGGCGAACGCCGGCGTGGACGTGTTCGAGGAGGTTTTCAAGCTCATCTTCACCAAACTCTACGACGAGATGTACTGCTTCCGGGGGCGCCATAAGTATCTGCGCTTCCGCAACAGCAACACCGCCGCCCAGCTCAAGGCCAACATCCAAGCCCTGTTTGACGACGCCCGCAAGCAATGGCCCGGCGTGTTTGCCGAAGACGAAAAGGTCAAACTCGGCCCCGAGCATTTGCAGGTCTGCGTCGGCTCCTTGGAAGAATGGAAGCTGTTCAATTCCAATTTGGACGTAGTGGATGAGGCGTTTGAATACTTGGTGAATAAATCCTCCAAAGGCGAGAAGGGCCAGTATTTCACCCCGCGCTGGGTCATCGACCTGTGCGTGAAGATGCTCAACCCGCAGGAACAAGAAACCGTCATCGACACCGCCTGCGGCTCGGCGGGCTTTACCGTCCATGCCATTTTCCATATCTGGAAGCAGATACTCCAAGACGAAGGCTTGCCCGTCTCTCATTTGTTCACCATGGAAGACAAGCCGCAACGCTGCAAAGATTATGTGAAGGACAAAGTATTCGCCATCGACTTTGACGAGAAATCCGTCCGCGTCGCCCGCTGCCTCAACCTCATCGCCGGCGACGGGCAAACCAATGTCTTGCACCTCAACACCTTGGATTGGCCGAAGTGGGACGAGCGTATCAACCAAGACGAAGACTGGCGCGACACCTACGGCGAAGGCTGGAAACAACTCAAGCATTTGC
>CAZOTR010000262.1:0-5088 GCA_964582755.1 uncultured Methylococcaceae bacterium
CCGTGGTGAAGCTCACGCAAAATTGCGAATACCGTTTCTTCCAGCGGCCCGACGATGCCATCCACCGCGGCCTGGATCCGCAGGCTGAATATGATTTGTCCCGCCCCGGCAATTTCATTTCCAATTTCGAGCCTTTGGACACGCAGCAGGTCCAGGGCATCGTCGAGGATGTCATCGGCTTTGAGCAGTACACCCAGCCGATGAAGGATTTCCTGAAACAAGCGGCGGACCAAGGCAAAGGCTACACCGTATCCTCCGCGCATATGCGCTTGGTTAATGGCAAGCCCAGCAAGAATCCGCGCTATTTGCAATTGCGCGGGGATTTGGAGGACGGCTTTAAAAACTACCTCGCCGACACTGGCTTTAGGCTCTACCGGCGCATTCCGCTAGACCAGCCGCTGTGCTATCCGGTGGACGCCATCCTGGCCGGGCGGCGCAACAACCCGCCGGAGCCGGAGGCCGGCATCCGCTCGCTGGCGGTCTACAACCCGATCCATTACCAGGAGTTGCCGGAACTGTTCATGGACTACATTTGCAGCCTCACCGGCAAATCGCCTTCCACGACTGGCGCGGGCAGCGAGGGGGCGTTGACCAAGGGGCCGTTCAACGCGCTGCGCCCGGTCGTCGATCTCAACAACACGCTGGTGGGCTTCATCCTGTCTGGCTACGGCGGCTTTAGCACCGCCGCCGGCCATATCGGCTCGCATATGCGCGTGGACCATGACATTAGCCTGCTGATCCCGGAAATTTGGTCGCGTTTGTCGTCCAAGGCCCGCGATCCGCAGTATCTGATTAAAGAAGGCCATCTCGAAAAACTCGACGATTTCGAGCATGGGGGCCGCACGGTGCTGGCCAGCCGCTTGGGCTACCGCATCACCAGCCACTTCGTGCATAGCTTCATGGGCAAGATCTTCGACAGCCCGGCGGCGGCGCTCAACGAGGCCATACTCAAGCCGGAAAAACAGGATTTCGACGCCTATGTCGATGGCATAGACAATATCGTCGAGACGCAGAAGAAAGTGGCCCAGCGTTATCTGGACGACGGCAGCATAGACGACGCCTGCCCGCCGATCCGCGCCCTGCTGCACTGCATGGCCGAAGGGAGCTACCAGGGTAAAGACGTGCATCATCCCGACATCCGCGCCCTGTTCGACCGCGACGCCTTGCTGGCCTCGGACTGGTATCAGAAACGCCTCGCCACGCGGCAAGCCTTGGACATGGCGCTGTGGCGGCGGCATTGCGAGTATCTGGAAAGCTTCCTGCGCCAGCGCGGCGACTCGCCTTGGCGGGGCGAATTGCAATTGGACGGGCGGCTGGAGCAGGCGCGGAGCAAGGCGGCGCAAGCCGCCAGCCCCGAGTATCTGGCGTCGTTGGTCGGCACTTTGGGCACGGACCCTTCCGTCGCCGCCGCGCCGGACACGACCGCCGCGCCGGACATCCGCCCGGCCAAACGCGCCGCCTAGGATTTTATTTCTGGTTCCCACGCGCCGCGTGGGAACCCAGACGATCCGCGCCGCGGATCGGTGGCGCGGCGCGCCACGGCTTCGTTCCCACGGTTGCCCGTGGCAACGAGAAATGCCGGCGAGACGCCGCCGCTCAGACCTAGAAAAAAACAAAACCATGACCAGCACCCCCAGCGCCAGCTACAGCTTCACCCTCCGCCTCAAACTGTCCAACCGCATCGGCATGTTGGGCGCGGCCACCACCGCCATCGGCCAGGCCGGCGGCGACATCGGCGGCGTCGATATTGTCAGCGTCGGCCACGGCTTCGTCACCCGCGACTTCACCGTCAACGCCGCCTCCAGCGACCACGGCGAAGACATCGTCGCCGCGCTGCGCCAAGTCGAAGGCGTCGAAGTCGTCAACGTCTCCGACCGCACCTTCCTGATGCACTTGGGCGGCAAGATCGAAGTCGTCTCCAAAACGCCGCTGCGCACCCGCGACGACCTCTCCATGGCCTACACCCCCGGCGTCGCCCGCGTCTGCGAGGCCATCCACGAATCGCCCGACAAGGCCTACACCCTCACCATCAAGAAAAACATGGTCGCCATCGTCACCGACGGCACGGCGGTGCTGGGCCTCGGCGACATCGGCCCCGCCGCCGCGCTGCCGGTGATGGAAGGCAAGGCCATGCTGTTCAAGGAATTCGCCGGCGTGGACGCCTTCCCCATATGCTTGGACACCAAAGACAGCGACGAAATCGTCCGCATCGTCAAAGCCATTGCCCCCGGCTTTGGCGGCATCAACCTCGAAGACATCGCCTCGCCGCGCTGCTTCGAGATCGAAGAGCGGCTGAAAAATGAACTGGACATCCCGGTCTTCCACGACGACCAACACGGCACGGCGGTGGTCGTCCTCGCCGCCTTGCTCAACGCCGCGAAAGTCGTCGGCAAAGCATTGGCGGACTTGAAAGTCGTCGTCAACGGCGTAGGCGCGGCCGGCACCGCCTGTACAAAAATGATCCTCGCGGCGGGCGTGCGCAATGTCGTCGGCTGCGACTTGGAAGGCGCAATCCACGCGGATACCCCCGCCACCTGCGACATGCGGGCATGGTACGCCGCCAACACCAACCCCCACGGCGAACGTGGCACTATCCACGAAGTCATTCAAGGCGCGGATGTATTCCTGGGGGTATCGGTCGGCCATATACTCAGCGCCGAAGACCTCCAGAAAATGGCGGAAAACCCCATTGTTTTCGCCATGGCCAACCCCACCCCGGAAATCATGCCCGAAGATGCCGCGCCTTATGTCGCGGTGATGGCGACAGGCCGCTCGGATTATCCCAACCAGATCAACAACGTCCTGTGTTTCCCCGGCATGTTCAAAGGCGCGCTCGCCTGCCGCGCCTCGCAGATCAACGAAGAAATGAAAATGGCGGCGGCTTATGCCATTGCCGGGATTATCTCGGAGTCCGAGTTGCATCCCGAATATATTATCCCCTCCGTGTTCGACAAACGTGTCGTGCCTGCGGTCGCCAAGGCGGTGGAAGACGCGGCGCATAGGACGGGGGTTTCGCGGCGGTAAGCGAGACGGGGCAGTTGCATCAAGCCAATGCGGCAAGGCGCAATAGACGGGTGGGTCGGGCAACGGCTTTATCGTTGCCCGAATGCCCCTTCCCTGCGGGTGTAATCGGGGCATTGCCCATAGTGCGAAGCCCCAGGCCGGAAAGCTCCACAGTATGCGGATTTCTTGGTTAGATTTCAAAATTGACTTTTTGTAATGCGTCAGATAAATTCAGTTTCCAGGATCGGCCTCGCTTTTGGGGCCGACTTGGCGTTAGGCCACTTGGACAATGGTGAGTTTCAGCATTTTTAATTTAAGAGGGCTATATGAGTGAAAAAGTGTCAGAATTTGCGAAGGACATGGCTATTCATATTGGAAAGCATGTTTTTGATAATTGGATAAAATCTCAAAACAAAGCAAATACGCAAGAATTAGAAATTTTTACAGCAAGTATGTCGCTAGTTCTTGTATCAGACATTCTGAAGAAACTTAACGACATGCATTACTTAACGACACGCATTTCTGAAGATGACTTTGGTTGGTTAGGTGGATATGTTAATCAGTTTTTTTGTGATTATCTTAAGGAACTGACAGGAAAAACATTTGATGGGTCAAATATTACCGAGCAGCAGGTTAATGAGTTGTTGCGGCATTTTTACGAAAAAATGCGGCATAACTAACCCAATAGGGCTGTAACGCGATAAGATGCGCTAACCATAGGATACGCTGAACGTGGTAAGATGCGGTAACTCGGCGATGTCGTAGGGTGCGGTGAGGAACGAACCGCACCGTTCGCGGGATGGCCAGCCCGATGCGAATGCCATCCATGTTCCGCGATTGGTACGGTTCGCAAACTCACCGCACCGCACCACACACACACGTTCCGCAATTGCTGCGGTTCGCAAACTCACCGCACCCTACGGCTATGGAAACTCATCAAAAAATTGCGACGGTTGTATTTTTGCTCGTTTCCGCCATCGCTCTGGCAATTCATGGATACAATAGTTCAAGGATGGGTATCCTCTGTCTTTTCTTTGCCATGCTGCCCATCTATTTCTATAGACTTATTGCGGAACACGCAGGCATAGGTTGGCAGGAGAGTTTCGCTCGTGATTTTGGCGGGGCCAATCATCCCGGCCCCTATGCATTCTTTTTTTGGTTGGTGTTTCTTATTGTGGCTGCAATGGTTTTATTTCAGTTGTCTATCTACTGATAGGGCCGTAGGTTGGGGTGAGGAACGAACCCCAACATTTTGTTCTGGTTCCCAAGCTCTGCTTGGGAACCCGGGTCTTGGAAGCTCTGCTTCCCGATGCCGATCCCAGCAAGCAGAGCTTGCTAGATATGCGTTCCCAAGCGGAGCTTGGGAACGAGCGAAAATGCGCTAATCATAGGATGCGCTGAGCCGGGCAGGGTGGGCAAACGGCTCTATCGTTTGCCCACGCGGAATCTTCTATGCCTAACGATCCGATCTAGCGCACCCGCGCCTCGACCGGCCTTCGTGTTTTCAGGTTCCGTGGGGTGGCGCGGGGCGCGGATCGTGGGCGTTATATTTCTTGAATCACCCTCTACTGGAGACACTATGTGGGACGAACGGTACAACTCGGATGAATACGCATATGGCAAGGAGCCCAACCGGTTCTTGGCGGAAAACTACCAGTCGATTCCGAAAGGGGAAATTCTCAGCTTGGCAGAGGGGGAAGGTAGAAACGCCGTGTTTCTTGCAAAGCAAGGCTATTCCGTCACTGCGGTCGATGGATCTGCTGTTGGGCTGAAAAAAGCGGAAAAGCTGGCGAAGGAAAATGGCGTTGAAATCAATTTAGTTCATGCAGACCTTGCTGAATACGAAATTGGTGAAAGTTGTTGGGATGGAGTCGTATCTATTTTTTGCCCGCTGCCTTCCGCCCAAAGAAAGTCAATACACAAAAAAGTAGTTGCTGGCCTTAAGCCGGGTGGGGTGTTTTTTGTGGAGGCATACACGCCAGACCAACTAAAGTATGGCACTGGCGGCGGGAATTCAGTGGACGCCATGACTTGGCGGTCTCAATTTTGAAGCGCAACAGTTTTCGTTAGTTTAAGGATTTCCTC